>JBGVOQ010000001.1:0-6269 GCA_045126575.1 Candidatus Onthoplasma sp.
AATTTGTTAACAACAGTATTAGCACATATATATTGAATATCATGCTTAGTTATCCCTCGAAACTTTTTATAATGCCTATAAATTTCCTGCAATACTCGACATCTGTAATCCAAAAATATCAATAAATCCTCACTAGATAAATTGTCAATCCAACTACTCTTGGATAGTTTTGACGATGTTTTGGTTGCATGGTCCTCAAGGCTCACAACTAAATTTTGCCCACTAATTTTACACTGACTTAAAAAAATATCACGTGTTAAAGCAGATACCTGAGCCATTTGTGAGGGGTCAAAAAAGCGGAACAGAAATGACCTATATTCTGCATTTTTTTGCTTAACCATAGAACGCATAACGTCCCAACGTTGTCTATCCGTCAACATTTTTGGCCTCCAACAATATTGTTATTTACTAAATAATACCTCACTTTTACATTTTTGTCAAGTTTTAATGTCATTTTTGTACAATTTTTCACTTAAACAACATAGATGAAAAGCATAATTTTAGTCAAATATCGAACTGAAATAACTATCAACTTATAACTTTTTAAAATTTTTTTGACCTACAAAGCCCTTATTTATAGCGATTTGTTGAAAAAGTTACAAAAAATTTTAAAAAAAGTTTGACAAAGGGTATTGACAAATACAAAATCTGTGTTATTATTATAGCGTCAGCTTGGTCAGATGGTCGCAGGATAGTTGTAATGGCTATCGTGAGGAAAGTCCGAGCTTCACAGAGCAGGGTGCTGGCTAATTACCAGTCTAGGTAACTAGAAGGAAAGTGCAACAGAAATATACCGCTATACCCCTGAGTGGTTATTGTAAGGATGAAAAGGCGAGGCAAGAGCTCACCGCATATCTGGCGACAGATGTGGTCCATGTAAACCCCACCCGAAGCAAGGTTAAGAAAAACGTATTAGTTGCTCGCTAAGTTTTTCAAAAATACCGCTTAAGTTAATACGGTAACGATTAATTTAGATAGATGACCATCAAATACAGAACTCGGCTTATAGACCAAACTGCCACCTAAATGCTTTCATCCTTTTCGGATGGTAAAAGAGGACGAAATTATCTCGCGTCCTCTTTTTTCGTGCCCTTTTTATAAATCCCCTATTGACAAACTTTAAATTTATGATATAATACACTTAATTTAAGGAGAAATTTATGGAAGATATCCAATTTAACGAGCAAGAATTAGAATATATCAATGCCGATATTTATGACAAAACTCAACCTATTTATGCCTATGCTACTTCTAGGGAGGGTAAAATTTTACCAACTAGATACAATGTTAGATGTACTAATATTCCTAAGGGAAAATACATTGTAAATTCTACAGTTAATTTTCATAAAAGCACTCTAGTTAATATAGCTTGGGGTAATTATTATCGTCAATTAACTGATAGGTATACACCACCTGAACAATTTGGGTTTGATGTGTGGGATAATTGCGAATTTTTACTTAAAAGCAAATTTTGTAAGCAAAATACAATCCAGGAAATTATCCATTCACTACGCACACAAGCCGTTATGAACGCTAGAAATTTAAGCAATCAACAGGAAAGTTTGATTAAAAAGGACATTAAAACTCATACTGATTTAGGTGAAGATTACAATCGTGAATCATTTTTTAGAACTATTTATGAATGCCTAGAAAATGATGAAACATTGGAAGTAGACTTTACTAAATCCCCTACTGACAAAGATGTTAATATATTACAAGTTGCTAAATTGGGACAAGATAAAAAGCGATTGCTTGCAGAGCGTAATGAAATAGATAATGAAATAGCCGAAATTGAAAAGCGTCAACAAGAAATAATTAACAATAGATAAGAGGTACTTATGCAAGAATATGAATTTACCGAACAAGAATTAAAATATATCAATGCCGATATTTTTGATGAGAATAATATGGTTTATATAAGCAGCATTGCCTCAATAAAGGCAGATTTACCAAAAGGCAAATATTATATATTAATAAATGATAGGGACGACTGCTTAGATTTGTGTTATCATTTAACTAATAATCATAAAATTCAAGCTACAACCCAAACCACACGTGAGGACTTTAAATTTTTAGAACAATTTTGGGGTGCTTGCGGTTCGTCTGGTGTAACATTTGACGTTCCTAGCCAAATGACCATTTATATTGACCTTCCACACGAACATCCTAGATATTTTGCCCATATTATTTACACCTTACGTAAACAAGCAATATATAATAAAAACTTAGAGCAAGAACAGAATTTATTAAACTTATAGAATTAAAAAAACTACGAGAAATCGTAGTTTTTTGCTATACACGGCTTACACTTATTACATCATTGATTTGGCGAACTTTACCAATTACTTTGTTAAGCTCATCATTTGATTTTAGGCTAATAGTTATCATGTATTCATTTAAGTCATGAGGATTAATTTCAAGCGCATTGATTTTTACACCCATTTTTTCGAGTGCGTTGCTGATATTGGCAATCACGTTGGACTCGGTTTTAACAATAATACGTGCAAGGTAACTTGAGCGCTTGTCCTCATCCCATGCAACAGGGATAAAACGGTTGCTATCAAGAGTTTTTACGTTAACACAATCGTTACGGTGAACAGTCACTCCTCTGCCTTGGGATACAAATCCTATAATATCATCACCTGGTATTGGCAAACAGCACTTTGCAAACCTTGTCATCATTCCACGGCTATTATCCACCAATATATTGCCGCTAACTTTAATAGGTTTGTAGGTAGTTTCCTTTTCCTGCTTTACCTGAGGCATCAATCTCTTAACAATGTTATCGCTATTAATTGAGCCAGAGCCAATCATAGCATACATTTCCTCGACACTTGAAAGAGCGTTACGGCTAAGTATAAGCCCTAAACGGTCGCTTGAAAGCAATGTGTTTACAGTTACTTGATTGTTTTTAGCACTTGTTTCAAACATTGACTTGCCAAGACGAATATTGTTTTCTACAAACTGCTTTTTAAAGTAGCTATTAATTTTGCTACGTGCAGAACTAGTTTTTACAATTTTTAACCAATCTCTAGATGGACCTTTCTTTTCAGCACCAAGCAATATTTCACATATATCGCCATTTTTTAACTCGGTAGATAATGGCGCAAACTTGCCATTAATCTTGGCACCTATACAGCGGTTACCGATATTGGTATGAACCGCATAAGCAAAGTCGATACAATTGGCGCCCACTGGGAATTTAATAATCTTGCCATTTGGTGTTTGGGCATAAATTTCGCTGTTAAACATATCCATTTTAACAGTTTCGGTAAATTCCTTACTACTTAAATCCTTATTTTCATCAATAAGTTGTTTCAACCAGTTAATAGACTTGTCAAAATTGCTTGCTTTATGCGATTTATCCTTATATATCCAGTGCGCTGCGACACCGTATTCGTTAAAATGATGCATTTGATTAGTACGTATCTGCACTTCCACTGGCCTATTATTTTCTGCCAAAATACAAGTGTGGATTGACTGATATCCGTTTGGCTTTGGTGTAGCAATATAGTCCTTAAATCTGCCAGGGATAATTGAAAACATAGCGTTAATACGGCCAAGCACTGCGTAACATTCCTCTACTGTATCCACGATTACACGCACTGCCATTAGGTCATATATTTGACCAAGGGTTAGTTGCTTAGATTTAAGTTTGTTGTATACACTTGCCAAGTGTTTTTCACGGCCATAGACTTTGCCTTTAATTCCCATTGGAGTTAAAGATTTTTGAATCTTATCAATAATAAGTTTTACCTGAGTTTTACGCTCCTCCTTATTAAGGCGTTCATCAAGCGAAAGCTGCTCATACATTTCTGGCTCCAAAAACTTAAAGCAAGCATCTTCCATCTTGTTTTTGATTTCAGTTAAACTAAGACGTGCAGAAAGTGGTGCATATATGTCCTTAACCGAACGAACAAATACCTTTTGCTCATCTTCATTCATCAATTCAAGATGTTCAATTTTGTATACATTATATGCAAGCAAAATAATTAACACTCGAACGTCCTGCGACATTACAATTAGCATATTTCTAATATTTTCAAACTCTGCCTCATTGTTTAGCGATTGCTTAACGCCAACCGAATTAAGGTTGCGCAACATCTCACTTACTTCGTTTGAAAACTGCTTTTTAATTTCATCATAATTAACATCTTCCAACTTTAATATAAATAGCGTAGTAGATACAAAGCACACATCATCAAGATTATATGACTTTAAAATATTATAGATATATATCAAAGCGTCAGTATCAACACTTTTTGCGCTATCCAAATAAGGTTGTAATTTGGTTATATACTCATCATTTTTGATATAATTTTTTAGTTCCATCAATCCCCCTTACCTTATTGATTTGATTGAATTTAATTTGTTGTAAAAAGTACTATCAGTAAGTTCTTTTTTATCCATTGATATATCGATAATTTTGACATCATCTTCGGTTTGAACAATATTAAGTTCCTTAAATATTGTTAAGCACACCATAAATTGTAAATACGATAATTTACGTCTGGTAGAGTTAACAATTTTTTGGAAAAATTGATATGGATAGTTTCCAGATATTTGATTATCAAAGGCAAATTTTAATGCCTTAAAATATTCGCCAAAAACTTTGCGGTCAGTGCTAATTTCATGGAATAGCGAGTAACTAAATTGCGTTTTGTGCGGAATGTATATTGCTGATTTAGTTGTATTGTTAAGCGCTGTGATATAGTCTAAATTTAGCACCGGGTCAACAAATATTATGCGCTTGAAACTATTAAAATGCTTAAAGCTATTTGGTGATAGCAATATTGTATTTAGCCCTGTTTCATCTTCCACCTCAAACAATCGATTGCGATAAATATTAAGGTTATCATAAATACTTTTGAAGTTTAGATATGAATTGTAATCATTAACTACGATTAATGTGCCATATACACTTTGCTCCATATCTACAAGCAATCTAATCAAATTTTCACGTGTGTAATTTATAAACTTGCACTCACCCTTATCAGTAAACGATAGTTGATGTAGGTAGTTATACAATATTATGCCCTTATCTTCAGGGCGATAAATATCCTCGTAATCAACACTTTTAATAATACCTGTTGTGCGCTTAACTGACCTAAACACTTCAATATTTAAATCGGTTAAAATACTACACTTAGTATCGCTTGCCAACACATATTGCATTGGAGCCATATTAAATGCAAGCAACGATAAATTAGGATATTTAACCAGCAAATGTTCTGGATGCGATTTCATTGGACTAACATCTGCCCTGGAAGCTGTAATCTTAAATACAGGACGTGCGTTTTCGTGACCACATGGTTCCATACGGTCAATACTTTCAATAAAACTGGTGTTGACTTCATCTATAGATATTTCAAAATCATATGTTTTGGTAGGCAAAAACTCTTCCTTAATAAGATTTTTGTCAATATAATCATTAAATTTTTCACAAAATTCGTCATAATGCTCAACTTTCATTGTTAAACCTGCAGCCATTGTGTGGCCGCCAAATTTATCCAATATATCACTCATACTGCACATCAATGTGTGAACATTTACACCATTAACACTGCGGCAAGAGCCGGTTAGCACACCATCTGTATCGCTAAACAAGCAAGTTGGACGGTGATATTCCTCACTAAGTTTTGCGCATACAATACCCAATAAGCCCGCTTCCCATTCGGTTGATTTGCATACAATAGCTTTAATCGAATAGATGTCAATAGTGTTTAAATATTGTTTAACATCATCATATATTTTATTGCACAACTGCTGACGTTCGGTGTTGTAATTAATAATGGTTTTGCATATTTTGCTAATCTCGGTTGGATTTTTTTCAAGATACAATCTAAGTGACAAATCCGCATCACCCATTCTTCCCGATGCATTGATTTTAGGTGATAATTTAAATGCGATTTCATTGGCTTTAGGTGTGCGACTAATGCCGCATTCACTTAACAATTTTAATACACCCTTAGGCAAACTATCGGTTTTGGTTAAACCAACACTTACAATTGCACGATTTTCGCCCACCATCTCCACAATATCCGAAATTGTTGCGATAGCAGTTGTGGCAAGGTATGGCATAATAGCCTCATCACCGCCAAGCGCTTGCACAAGTTTTAATGCAACGCCCGCTCCACACAAATATCTAAATGGATAAGTTGTGCTAACCTTGGGATTAATAATCAAACAATCTGGCATATTACCGTCACTTTCGTGATGGTCGGTTACAATTATATCGATATTTCTAGACTTTAAATATTCAACCTCCT
>JBGVOQ010000002.1:0-52284 GCA_045126575.1 Candidatus Onthoplasma sp.
CTACTATTTTCAATTTGTTTTTCATATTGAAAGTCTATCATATAAAATTATTATTGTAAAGTTTATAAAATACGAATTAAAAATGTTTTTATTAAATATAGCACCTATATCATTCCTTTTTAAAACAAAAAAAGATTGAACTTAATCAATCTTTCTTTTTGGCGCCTCGAGTAGGGCTCGAACCTACAACCTATCGGTTAACAGCCGAGTGCTCCACCATTGAGCTATCGAGGCATAATCATTTTCGATTACTTTGTTAGTATAGCATCAAAAAAAATATATGTCAACAGTTTTTTTAAAGTTTTTGAAAAAAATTAAAAAATATTAAAGATTGGATATTTAGGTATTGTTTTGTTGGTGCGGCTGGTTATAGCTCAAGAACAGTGATAGTAAAATAAAAGTGCTAATAACAAAAATTATACAATATAAATACTAAAAGTCCATATCCAGCAAGGATATGGGCTTTTGTATAGCTCAAATATTAAATATAAAGGTTATTATTACGTTGTCATTAATCAATGTATTGGCAGATATATAATCTCCATCACCATGGAATACGGCATTAACTTATCATACCTTCTATTTATTTTGTTTAGACCAATAATTCTACCCGAAAGTCCAAATCTAAATAGGGCAACCTTATTTTATTTGTTTTAGACTTAATTTTTTTTTTGCCTTTTTCCAAGTTCCTTCTGCATTTCGTTTAAGTTTTAGATAGTTAAGTGATGGTTTTGATTTTTCATATAGTGTTGGCATAACTATACCTGCCACACCACTGACACATAAATAATAAAAAATGACTGCATTCTTATTATCGTTAGAATATAGTCGCCCTTGCCGGAGAGTGAGGGAATTTGAACCCCACTCATTCTTAAAAAAAATACTATAAATAAGGCGATTATACAACTTTCGCTACTCGACCTCTACTCAAATTACCTAAATTTTGAACTCAAAACTTTAAAACACTTAATTAATAAATATTTGCATAAATAATTTATTTAGTTAAATAGTTTACAAAAATGGAAAATCTCATGTTACACGATATATTTTATGTAAACTGTTTTAGAAAGATGGCACACCCTTATTAAAATTAGAATACTATATGTTATAATAAATTTGAAAAAACTCTTGACAAAAGATTAAACGTGAGTTATAATAGTATCATATGATACCACGGAGTTGATTCATGCCAAGCGAATTAGAAATAGAAGATTATATTAATAAAATTAAACATGCGGATCATATATACATCCAAGAAAGGGATAAAAATGAACATACTAAACATCGTTTAGGAATAACTTATACTGATATGGTAAATATTGTAAGAGATGTTCGGGTTTCAGATTATTATCAAGGACCTATGAATGACATAGACGCTAGAAGGGGAGGTGTTGTATGGGTGTTCAAAAAAGAAGCATATGGTGAAAATTTTTATATTAAAACAAAATATGTAAGTAAAGGAAATTTTGTTACGGCAATTAGTTGCCATATTGATAATATTTGGGAGAATGAATGATGAAAAAGTTGTTGATTAAAGAAAATTTTGGATATTGTTTTTCATGCGAAAAATTACAAAAATTTAAAATTATTACTCAAGAAGAAAGATTAAAAGTTAAAGATGAATATGTTAATGCTAATCAATATAAATGTGTGTGTAATAAATGTAAAAATAATGTGATTAACGAAGAGATTGAACAAAAAAATGACTTCGTATTATATGAAATGTATAAGAAGCAAAAAGGATTAATGTTATCTTCAGAAATAAAATCGCTACGTGAAAAATATAGCATATCACAAGTTAATTTGGCTAAATTATTAAATTTTGGTGAAAAATCTATTGCTAGATATGAGAGTGGGTCTATTCAAGATGAAACACATGATTTGATGTTGAAATTAATTAAAAACGATGTTATTTTTAAGTCTATTTGGGAAATTAATAAGTCTAAACTTGATCAGAAATCTATTGCAAAGGTTGAAAGCAAAATTTACTCGATTAATGAAAGATTTCAATATAAAAATGATATAAAAATACAAACATTTATTGATGACTTTAAATATTCAGGTATACAAAATAAGGGGGTTTCATATGTCTGATATAATATTACAATTAAAACAATATAATGTTAACGAGATTAATTATAAGATAAATGAAATGTTTGATTTTGAGAACGCTAAGGTTGTTAATATAAGACCTAAATTTAAAAAGCTAATTCAAAAAATTGATAAAGACAATTTAATTGCAACACTCAACATTATTATTGATGATAATAATGAGATAGTTCCTTTTCATTTAAACGTTACTATTTCGGGAGTTTTTTATATGGAAGAATGGGAAGGTGAAGAAAGGAAAGGGATTGCTGATAAAAACACAATAGCTATTTTATTTCCATATCTAAGAGCCTTAGTATCTTCCATTACGGGTCATGGTGGAATGCCGCCATACATTTTGCCGGTGCTCAATATTAATTCACTATTTAAAGAATAGGTGTTGGTATTGATAAATAATCTAGCTTAAAATGCTAGATTATTTTTAATAGACTCGCAATGTTTAGTTTGTATACCTTGATTTAGAGTTTGATTGGTGGTATCAAAGAATTTATTATCGCAATGTAGAAATTATAAATTAAAGTAATTTTGTAATTTTTTATGTTAAAAACACAAGCAATACTGGAGCATATAAGGCATATCAATATGCTGTTAAGAAGAAAAAGAACATGATAAATACGGTTAATTTTCAAGACTAATTAAAGATTTAGATATAATTAGCAATAAATTAACCAAAATAAAATAAAAATTCTAATATTGCTATTCTTTTCAATAAAAATATGTTATACTATCAAAGTATTAAACTTCCTATAGTTTGAACTATATGGAATTATAAGGAGTACTAATGTCAAAAATAGATGAAAAAGTGCTTTGGGGCGCTGCTGTTAAATTAAGAGATAAATGCGACCCAGCAGATTACAAAAATGTAGTATTAGGTTTAGTTTTCTTAAAATATGTTAGTGATAAATATTTGGCTAAATTTAATGAATTAAAAGCTTTTGGAGATGGTCGTGAACAAGATGAGGATTATTACATCGCAGAACATGTATTCATTGTTCCAGAAAAAGCACTTTGGCCTTACATCTCATCTTATTCAAAAGATGAAAGTTTAGGTCAAAAAATTGATGAGGCATTTGATGAACTTGAAAAGAAGAACTATGAATTAAAAGGCATTCTTCCTAAAACATATTCAAAAAGCGAATTAGACAAAGTTGCTTTAGGTGAACTTGTGGATTTCTTCACTACTCACCTTAAAATGGAAGATGCTGATGGTGATTTCTTCGGTCAAATCTATGAATACTACATTGGTGCTTTTGCAACATATATTCCACAAAAAGGTGGCGAGTTCTTTACTCCACAATCTATTGTTGAAATGATGGTTGAAATTTTACAACCATACAAAGGTAGAGTTTTCGACCCTTGCTGTGGTTCTGGTGGTATGTTTGTTCAATGTTCTAAATTCGTTAAAGAACATAGAGGAAATGTTGATGATATTTCTATCTATGGTCAAGAAAGCAATCCTGGAACTTGGAAAATGGCAAAAATGAACCTTGCTATTCGTGGACTTGCTGGAAATTTAGGTGAAAGAAATGGAGATTCATTTACTGATGATTTGCATAAATCATTGAGGGCAGATTTTATCCTTGCTAACCCCCCTTACAATATTAAGGACTATTGGAAGCCATCTCTTGAAGGCGATCCAAGATGGGTATTTGGAAAACCAGATGTTAAAAATGCAAACTATGCTTGGTTAGAACTTATGTATGCCAAACTTGCTCCAAAAGGAAAAGCTGCTATTCTTATGCCTAACGGTGCAACAACAAGTAATACTGAAGATGATAGAAAAGTTAGAAAAGCAATGCTTGAGGCTGGTAAAGTTGATGCAATTATTGATTTGCCAGACAAGATGTTCTCTAACACAGGAATTAGCGTTCAATGTTGGATTTTGAATAAAGCAAAAGTTGATACTGATGTTTTATTTATAAATGCAACTAAACTTGGAAAAATGAAAACTCGTAAATTGAGAGTTTTTGCTGGTGCAAGTGATGATGACTCATTTGATGAAACTCAACAAAACGAAATTGATTTAATAGCAGAAACATATCATAAATACAAAAATGATGACGGATATGAAAATAAGCTTGGCTTCTGCAATAAAGCAAATCTTGAAGAAATAAAAGAAAAAGATTATTCATTAAATCCTGGAAGATATGTTGGTGTTGATAATTCCAACCAACTATCTGAAGAAGAACTTAATGAACAATTAAAACAAACTGCTACTGAACTCTTTACCCTTATGGACGAAAGCAAAGAGTTAGAAGAAAAAGTAAGAGAAATACTAAAGAACGAGGTTAAATAGTGTCAACTATGTGTTGCTGTGTTTGTAAATTCGGTAAGTCTATTTCAACATTCTCTAAAGCTTGTTTTGAAAGTTCTTTAAAGGTTGCTCCATTAGAAATTGATTTTAAAAAATCAACTTTTGTAGATAGCCAATAATACATAAACAAAGGTAATACTTTATCTCCACAAACTAACGACTTAAATCCTTGATTCGTACACAATTCATTTTGAGCTATAGAAATATATCCTATAGGGGCTCTTGAAGTTAATAGGATTGTGTCTTTAGGAACAAGTGTTGTTGAGCAAGAATTGTAACCTTTTTGAGTAATGTTTCTTTCTCCTTTAGATATATATCTTTTCATTTGTAAAGACATATCTTTAGGGGTAATCCAACTAATATTGCCGTCCCAATATTCAGGATTTGATGTAGATGGAGTCGAACCATTTACGATTGTACAAATGTTTTTTAATAACATAAAACCTCCAGGAGTATTAAATGAAATATAAATTAAATGATTTAACAAAATGTATAACAAAAGGAACAACACCAACAACCATTGGTTTTAAATACACGGAGGACGGTGTAAATTTTATTAAATCAGAATGTTTAGTTAATAAACCAAGATTAGATTTATCTTCCAGGTCTTTCATAAATGATGAATGTAATGAAAAGCTTAAAAGGTCCAAATTGGAAGAAAATGATATACTTATTTCTATTGCAGGTGCTTATTTAGGTAAAACAGGCATTGTATCAAAAGATATTTTACCAGCAAATACAAACCAAGCTGTTGGTATAATTAGATGTAAAGATGATACAAATTATAAGTATATTTATTATTGGTTGTCTTGTGATAAAACAAATAAAATTATTAACTCATATAATTCTCAATCTGCTCAACCAAATATAAATCTAACACAATTAGGTTCTTTAGAAATCGAGCTGCCATCAACCGAAAAAATACAACACATAGTTGACACTATCGGAAGTGTTGATGATTTGATAGAAAAATATCAAGAAACTGATGCAAAAATAATGAGTTTATTATCTATGAAATTTGAAGCTATTAAGGTCAAAAATAATAGCATTAAATTAGAAGATTTTGCATTTTATCAAGAAGGTCCCGGCATTAGAAATTGGCAGTATGTTGATAGTGATGGAGTTAAATTTATCAATATTAGATGTATTAACGACAACGATATGCAATTAGATGATGCTAATATGATTTCTAAAGAAGAAGCATATGGGATTTATAAGCATTTTATGGTTCAAGAAGATGATATTTTAGTATCAACATCAGGAACACTTGGAAGATTGGCAATAGCAAGAAAAGAACATTTGCCTTTATGTATGAATACAAGCGTCATTAGATTTAGACCATTAGTAAAAGAAAACTATCCTTACTTATTCTGTTTCCTAATGTCTGACGAGTTTAAAAATTTGATTATTTCAATGGCTAATGGTAGTGCGCAGTTAAACTTTGGACCAACGCATATTAAGAAAATAAATCTTTTTTTACCAGAAGAGAAAGAACTTAATACTTTTAATCAATTTGTTCAACCTTTAATCAATAATCATAAAGATTTATTAAGCAAAATAGATAAACTAAAACAAATAAAAGAAACATTACTTCAAAAATACTTTGGTTAAACCAGAGTATTTTTTGTTTATAAGCTCGGCGAGTCGTTTCTAGTGATAAAATTATTGATATCATTTATAAGGAGGTATAAATAATGATGATATCAGATTTTAAGCAGTTTCTACTGCGACAAAACCTATCGGAAAACACAATCAATTCTTATGTGTTTACGGTACAACATTTCTTCACTCAACACGAAGAAATAACAAAGAAAAACTTGTTGGCTTACAAGGGTTTCTTAATCGAAAAATACAAAGCTAAAACTGTAAATTTAAGATTGCAAGGAATAAATAAGTATCTTGAATTTATAAAAAAAGATAAGGACAAATTAAAGTTTGTAAAAATACAACAAAAAACTTATCTTGAAAATGTAATTAGTAATGCTGATTACACATTCTTCAAAAGTCAATTAAAAAAGTACAAAAACTTTGATTGGTATTTTGTTGTTAGATTTCTCGCTGCGACAGGAGCAAGAGTGTCTGAATTAGTCCAATTTAAAGCAGAACATGTAAAACTCGGCTACATAGATTTATATACTAAAGGTGGTAAAATAAGGAGAATTTATATAGCAAAAAGATTGCAAACTGAAGCTCTAAAATGGTTAGAAAGCAAACAACAAGAAACAGGTTATATTTTCTGTAATAGACAAGGAACGAGACTTACAACTCGTGGTGTTGCACATCAATTAAAAGAGTTAGCAATTAAATACAAAATGAACCCAAAGTTTATATATCCACACTCATTTAGACACAGATTTGCAAAAAATTTTCTTGAAAAATACAATGATTTAGCTTTACTTGCAGACCTTATGGGACACGAATCTATCGAAACCACAAGAATATATTTGCGAAGAACCAGCGAAGAACAACAAAAAATTGTAGATAAAGTAATTACTTGGTAAAAAGAAAAAGTACTCTGGAATTATCCAAAGTACTTTTTTAATAAAAGTTCTTTTTGTTTTTGTAAAACCGTTTTTTCTTTAGAAAGAATGATTAAATAATTAAATAAATTATCAAATTTTTGATAAATATTATTATTTCCTATAACAGGAATTTTTAATTCCTTAATTGCTTTACTTGCGTGTAAAATGGTTGTTCCTTGAGCATTTGTTTGTATAGTGTTTTGACATAAATCAGAATTAAGATAGAAATAAATAAAACCTTTAATTTCTGGTTTACAAATTACTTTTTGAACACCTGAAGAAATTGCGCCTTTTAATCCATAATTATTTCTACCTGGGGCTCCATCAAAAGTTATAAGGATATCTTCTTCATTACATAATGGCACATCTTTGATTGTTGTAAAAGTATCATGACTTCCATCAAGCAAATCGCCAACTCTGATATAAGGAACTGAATCATCAGTTTGCTTGTCTAAATAATTTAAAGAACCAATTTCTTTGCCTTTGGAGAAAGAAACTTTGTTAGTTAAAAACTCCAAATTATCTAAAGAAATTTTTGAAAATAATTTGTTACCATAATCTTTAATTTGTTGTGTTTTTTCTTCAATATTTTCAATTAAATCATCAACACTTCCGATAGTGTCAATTATGAAAATGTTAAAAATTGGTATTTTATTGTAAAAAATTTATAGAAAACAACACATAATATTAAATTATGTGTTATAATGTATTTTATATAAGTGTAAAACAAAGGTGGCTATATGAAATACGAAAGTTTAGTTGAAGAAAGTATTATTACTTTATTACAAAATTTAGATTATGAATTTATTGAAGAAGATTACTCTTGGATTCAAGATAGAACCCTTGATAAGTTTATCAATGAAGAATTGTTGTATGAGTCTATTTCTCGTATCAACAAAATTTCAGACGAGAAAATAATTACACAAGCTATCAATACTATTAAGAGAATTGATAATCCTTCTTTGTTTGAAAGAAATTTCAGATTTCATAAGTATTTGATTGATGGAATTACTATCGAGTCTAAAGATTATAAAGTAAACCCATTATTGAAATTATTAGATTTTGAAAACCCTGAAAACAACACCTTCCAAGTTTGTCACCAAGTAAAATTTAATGAAGTTAGAAACACAAGAATCCCAGATGTTATTGTTTACATAAATGGTTTACCATTGGTAGTTATGGAATTAAAGTCATTTGACGAAAATGCTACCGATGCAACACTTGAAAAAGCATATGAGCAATTAGGTGGAAACAGCAGAAACTCTGGCTACAGATATGATATTCCTACTCTATTTAACTATAACACATTTTTAGTTATTAGTGATGGTGTTACTACAAAAGTTGGAACTTTAACATCAAAGATTGACCGTTTTAATGAATGGAAAAGCATCAATGGAGAAAAAGGATATGATGACACTTGCGTTGATAAATTAGATATAAATATTGCTGGTTTATTTAACAAAGCAAGAATATTAGATGTTATCAAAAACAATTTGTTCTTTATTCAAGATAAGAACGACCAACCAATTAAAATTATGGCTCAATACCACCAATACTTTGGCGTACAAAAAGCATTAAATGGTGTTTTAGGTGCAGTAAAACCAAATGGAAGTGGTAAAGCAGGTTTGGTTTGGCATACTCAAGGAAGTGGTAAATCTTTCTCAATGGTTATGCTTACACATAGATTATTACAACATAGAGCATTAAATGTTCCTACAGTTGTTGTATTAACTGATAGAATTGACCTTGACGACCAATTATATAAAACATTCTTCAGCGCACGAAATTATTTGAAGTGCGAACCAATGCTTGCTACAAGCCGTGCAGATTTGGTTGATAAATTGGGAAAGATTGAGCAAGGAGGAATTATTTTCTCTACAATTGGAAAGTTTGATAAGGATAATTTACCATCAAATTTAAGAAACAATATTATTGTAATGACTGATGAAGCTCATAGAGGTCATTATGGTTTATATGAAACTGTACATTATATAAAAGATAAAGAAACTCAAGAAATGGAAGCAGTTTTCAAATATGGTGTTGAAAAATACATTCGTGAAGCTTTGCCTAATGCTACATTTATTGGCTTTACAGGAACTCCTGTAAATACAAAAGACAAACAAACTACAGACATTTTTGGTGATATTGTGGATATCTACGATATGACACAATCTGTTATAGATGGTTCAACTGTAAAACTTTTCTACGAGTCAAGACTTGCTAAAGTTTGGACTAATGATGAAATACTTGCTGAAATTGATTCTTACTACAACAATCTTGAAAAGAATAAAGAAGCAACAACAGATGCTATTGAAAAATCAAAAGCTGAAATGTCAAAACTAAAAGTTATTTTAGAAGATGACGATTTAATTGATTTACTTGCAAGAGATATACTTGCACATTATGAAGATAGAAAAACTTTCTTAAATGGTAAAGCAATGATTGTTTGTCAAACAAGAGTTGCTGCTGCAAAGTTATATAATAGAATTTGTGAATTAAAACCTTCATATAAATCAAAAACAATTTTAGTTGTAACTGAATCTAATAAAGATACCGATGAACAAAGAGAATTGTTTAAAGATAGCAAGTTTAGAAAAGAACTTGGCGAAGAATTTAAGAAAGATAGTTCTAAATATAAAATTGCTATTGTTGTTGACATGTGGCTAACAGGTTTTGATGTTCCTGACCTTGATGTTATGTATTTCATTAAGAGATTAAAACAACATAACTTAATGCAAGCAATCGCAAGAGTAAACAGAGTTTATCCAGGCAAACCTTATGGATTAGTTGTTGACTATATTGGACTTGGTAAAGCATTAGATGAAGCATTAACTGCCTACACCGATAGAGATAGACAAGAAAACTGTCAAGATGTAAAAAAAGAAATCTACAACTTATTAAAAGAAAAATTAAGTATTCTAAATGAATGGTTTTATAAAGTTGATAAATCTGGCTTTGTTGCAAAAGAATCTTTAACAAGATTTAAGTCAATACAACAAGGGGCTCAATTCGTTTTAGAAAATTCAAAACGAGAAGATGCTTTCATGCAAGATTTATCTATTTCTATCAAACAAGCATTTGTTGTTTGTGGTGGTATTTTAACAGACGAAGAAAAAACTGATGTATTATATTATCTTGCTATTAGAAGTTATTTGTTAAAATTGAGAGCAAGAACAGGCACAGTTTCTATTGCAGAAATGAATGAATATGTTAAAAACCTACTTGCTGATGCTATTAAGGGTGATGAAGTTAAAGTGTTAACCAAACAACAAGACGATTCAATAAATGTTATTGAACTTTTAAGCAAAGAAAAGATAGAAGAATTAAGAAAGAAAAATCCACCATTGGTATTTGTTCAAATTATTAAGAAATTGCTTGAAAGAGCTATTGTTGAAAGTAGAAAAAACAACTATTTTAAATCTCAAGAATACAGCAAAAAGTTAAGAAGAATATTAGAACAATACAATGATAGAGATGAAAGATTTGTTGCCGAGACAACTATCGTTCAATTAGTTGATTTTGCTGGTGAACTTGTTAGCGATGAAAAAGAAGCAAACAAATTAGGAATAAGTGGTCGTGAAAGAGCTTTCTATGATGCCCTTGTCCGTGATAAATCTGCTCAAGAATTATTGGGAGATGAAACATTAAAACTTATTGCTCACGAGTTAAAAGATATTGTTGAAACTTACGCAACAACCACCGATTGGAGTATTAAAAATGCTACAAGAGCTCAAATGAGAATAAAAATTAAAGATTGCTTAAGAAAATATGGCTATCCACCAGAATATCGTGAAGAAGCAACTTCAGATGTTATCAAACAAGCTGAATATATAATGAATGAAGAATAAGATAAAGGAGAAAAAGATGGCTTTAGTGTCAATGGAAAAAATTAATATTAAAAACAATCCAAATATAAATGAGGACATGATTCAAAAGTATATATCAGAAAATCCTTCTGTTTTAGGTTTAGGTGATTTAACAACTTTACGTAGAGAAAAAATTCTACCATCAAAGGGTAGAGTTGATATAATGATGCAAGATGATAATAATACTAGATTTGAAATAGAAGTTCAATTAGGAGCAACAGATCCAAGCCATATTATTAGAACAATTGAATATTGGGATGTTGAACGTAAAAGATATCCTCAATATGACCATTGTGCTGTTATAGTTGCAGAAGAAATTACAGGAAGATTTATGAATGTTATTTCATTGTTTAATGGAACAATTCCATTAATTGCAATACAAATGTCTGCATATAAAAATGGAGATGATTATGTTATAACATTTACAAAAGTTCTGGACAGACTATCTATGGCAACTGACGATGAAGAAAGTTATGAAGCGGCGGATAGGTCTTATTGGGAAAATCGCAGCACCACAAAAATGATGAAAAATGTAGATGCTATTTTAAATAGTCTTGATTTGCCAGCCAATGGTTATGAACTTAAATATAATAAATTCTATATTGGTATAACAAAAAATGGGCTTGTAAAAAACTTTATAGAATTTAAGCCTAAAAAGAATTTCTTATATTTTGTAGTAAAAGGAAATGAAGATTCCGAAAAATTACAAATGATAGAGAATGAAGGGTTTGAGGTTCAATATGTTACACGTTGGAAAGAGTATAATATAAGAGTTAATTCTTTAGACCAATTTATGAAACATAAAGACATGTTTATAAAACTTGTTAAGGATTCAATGGACTATTATAACGTTAGTTATGAAGATTAATTAATGTCTGCGACATAGATGTTTTATGGGTGCGACAGGAAAATTTTGCGAGGATATGCTTAAATTTTGTACTTATTTTAAGTAGGGTGCGACGTGCGACGCAGTTGAGTGGTAATACTACACACTCAACTGCGTCTTTTTTTAATGCATTGGGAGGATTAACGTTGATAATAAGTAAGCTTTATTTGTTAAATAGGCGGTATTTTACAAAAGTTAGCTATATTGGGCAAATTAGCTGGACATATGTATAGTATATAATGGAGTATATTATATTAGCTTGTGCATAATAAATAAGCTGTATTAAAAGAATAAGCACTTTTAAATGTTTAATAGGTGCTTATTTTTTTGTATTAGATTAAAAACAAATCATAAAGAAATTTTTAGTTATGGTTACATTTTAAAAAATCTATGCTATATTATTGGTAATTACATAGTCGTTATAGTTGATTTTTAGTTTTGAGGTACAATTTGAAAATTCCATGATATAATAATGTTGTTTGATAAGTGGTGCATAGTACAATATAATTGATTTAGCTATACATATATTATAGCATATAAAATCAAAAATGTAACCATAATTTACAAAATAGTTGGGCTAAAATCATAAGATTCTATGCTTTTTTTAATCAGTTTTTTAGCATAAAAACCCATGGAAATTTGACTGAAAGTATTCCATTTTAATCAGTTTTATGGTATAATATAGGTGTGTGAAAGTACACCTAAAAAAGAAAAATTGAAATCTATTTTAGGAGTAAAGGAACACAGGTAAGATGTTCCTAGTGGTAAGTATTGACAAGTGAATTAACAGTTGAACAATTAGATGAGGTTTTTAATCTAAAAGAAGAACAAGTTTTAATTGGAAATGAAATTAAAAATTGGAAGATTGAAAAGGGAACTTTTGAAGAGAAGATTTTTAATCTTGCACATTACTTAGGCAAAAGGGACAAAGAGATTGAGTTGGCAGAGTTGTCTAATCCAAAGGAGGAGACAAAAATGCTAAAATACAAAGGTGTATCAATACATAAGAGCAGGAATGCCAATACGTATTATACCAGATTTCGTGTGGGTAAAAAGCAATATTATATTTCAGCCTACACACAACGAGAATGTTATGAAAAACTTAAGAAGGCGAAAAGTCCTTCAAATGTGGCAAAACTTCTTGAATCTCAACAGGTTATAACCAACGACATAGCTTTTGATGGTTGGTATAATCAATGGTTAACACTCTATAAGATTGGAAAAGTTAAAGATGAAACATTAAGGGCGTGTAAATCGCTGTATAATGCAATTCCTAAAACCTTTAAAGAAAAACGAATGGTTGACATTAAATTAGTTGACTTGTTGCAACTTATGCAAACCTATACAAGTGAAAGGCAACAACAAAAGTTTTATGAATTTGTCAATATGGTATTTCAAAAGGCGGAAGATAACGAAATTATTCCAAAGAACTTGATGAAGAAAGTAGATAAACCAAAACATAAGAAAGTGCATAGTCAGGCCTTGACAAAAGATTTACAAGGGCAACTTATTGAAGCATGTTCAAAGGTTGAAAATAGCGAAGTTATTATCGTTGCACTTTATCAGGGATTAAGAAGGGGCGAAGTTTTAGGACTAACTAGAGATTGTGTTAACTTTGATAAGAAAACTATCACAATCAACAAAGCATGGTCACAACGAAACAAGTTTGATACAACAAAAAACGACCAAAGCGTAAGAACTTTGCCAATGTTTGAAAATACATATAACATTCTAATTAAATATAAAGATAAAAAGCCCAATGAAAGAATTTTTGACCTAACAACCAAGCAATATGAACTTGTATTGGAAAAAGTTAGAAAAGAGTCTGGGCTAAATGAACTTAAGATGAAAGATATGCGAAGCACTTTCATTACAAATTGTATGAATATGAACATACCTGTTCACATTATTCAAGCATGGGTTGGACACGCACTTGGAAGTGTGGTTACAACTTCAGTATACACATCTCACAATGAAGAAGCAGATGTGGAATACATTAATCAAATAAACGAGAAGTTTAAAAAATCAACTTAATAAAATATAAAAAAGCCCTAAATAGGGCAAAAGGGTAAACAAATTCTCTACTCATACGCTACTCAGTACTGATTTTGATAAGATTTTGTGTCAATATATTGTGGTGTAAAATAAAAAATCACCACTAGATGTGGTGGTTTTGGCGGAGAGTGAGGGATTTGAACCCTCGCGCGCCTTTCGACGCCTACACCCTTAGCAGGGGCGCCTCTTCGACCTCTTGAGTAACTCTCCATTCGAATTTAATATGCTTATTTAAATAGTTGACTGAAATGGATGATTTCATACAACATTGCTAGTATAACAAAAGATTTTGAACTTGTCAACCGATAATTTAAAAAACTTTTAAAATTTTATGACTTTTTGAAAATATTATATTTTGAGGATAAAAAAATTACTTTCGTAAGGTAATTTTTTTAAAATTGAACATAATAAATTAAACAAAAATATTTGACATTGCATAAATAGGAGTGTTACAATTAAAATGTTTAGGAGGGATAAATTATGAATAAATTTTTAAAGGGCGCAATTGCTGGAGCGTTGGTAGCGCCATGTGTTTTAGGACTTGCTGGATGTACTAAGCCAAAAGAAGAGGATAAGTCGGCTGAGATATATTCAAGCATTTATGAGGAAGTTAGTTCGCTTGCAACTCCATTCCAAAGCATTACCACACCAGGCAACGCAGCTCAATTAACTATCAATGTTAAGCTTGATTACAAGGCTGTAGTCGCTGGTGTTGCTGCTGCTCAAACCGATGTTACTGCAAATCTAAGAGCGGTTATTGGCGCAAGACATAGCGGAAACAAGGAAATATTTGGAAACATTGGTCTTGTAGATGCGCAAGATAACTTTACCAGTTTGTTAAGCGCATATGCTGTTGATGATGTTGATGCTGATGCAACAGTAGATGCTGACGAAGAGTATACTTTAGTAGGAAAAATTCCTGCAGGTGATTGGGAATTGTTTAGCGGCCTTGTTTATGTGTTAGATGGTGGCGCATATGTACCTGCCAGTGAAACATATGACCCTGAAGCTGATTACTATATGATGACTAAAGATTTGTTGCACATCTACATGGAATCTAATATGTCAGCATTAGATACTCATCTTGGATTTAATATAAGTGAAGAATTGCCAATTCCAAGTGGAAAGGTTTATGCAATATTGAATGTGGGAGATGAAGTTCCTGATCCAACAGTTGTTCCTGATGAGGGTGATACTGGTTTGGTTGACATTGAAGGAATGTTGGAGTCAATTAAGGATTTAGAGGAATATGACTCATTTAAAGCAACTGCCGAAGAGTCTGGTATGACTATCTCAAGCGACTACAAATCAGGTGGAGATTCTTCATTAACATTGTCTGCTGAAGGAGTGACATTTAAATTTATCGTTAAGGCAGATGGTGGTTTGTCAATTGTTATTAATTCTCAACAAACTGATGGAGTGAACACTGAAGATATCACTGTAACTATCGATCTTGAAACTGATGATGAAATTGATGAAACTTATATACCAAGCAATTTAGCTGAATATGGTGATGAACCTGAAGATTTCATGGAAGTTATTTACGGATTGGTAGCTCCATTTGTACCAGCTGAGTAAAATTTTAAGGAAGGCCTAAATTTAGGCTTTCTTTTTTTACGGTAAATATATATGGCAAGATATAAGTAAAATTTTGTAATAACTATTTATTTTTTTTAAAATATATGCTACAATAACAATATATTATATTAAAATTTAAGTTTGTGTTGCTAATTTGCAGCATAGATAAGTGTGTGAGGGTAGAAGTATGAAGATTATTGTAGGACTAGGCAATCCAGATGGTATATATGCAAAAACATATCATAACATAGGATATATGGTTGTGGATAAGTTTGCTAAATTAAATAAATTGGAGATTAATAAAAATAAATGTAGGGCAAAGATTGTTAAAACTCCTGAATTTGTACTAGCAAAGCCAGTAACATATATGAATCTTAGTGGCGATAGTGTGTTGGAGTTAAAAAAGTATTTTAAGGTATCTAATGATGACATTTTAGTTGTTGTAGATGATATAGATTTGCCTAAGGGAACAATTAGATATCGTGAAAAAGGTAGTGCTGGCACCCATAATGGTATGCGTGATATTATTGCAAAGGTGGGTGAAACTCCACGTCTTCGTATAGGCATAGGTAAGCCTGAAAATATGAATTTGGCGGACTATGTGCTTTCAAACATAGATGCAATGAGCAAGGAAATCCTTGATAAAGCATTTATGGAAGCGATTGATAAAATTACTGAGTTTATAAATAAATAGTTATGAATAGTGTAGAAAAATTTTTAGAATATTCCAAGTTGGACAACTTGTGTGTTAGTGGCACAAAAATAGGCGAGCAAGCATATTTGGTTAGCAAACTAAGTTCGCCAGTTTTTTTCGTGGTGGGAGATAGTGAAACCGCTTTTAAGGCAGAGCAACAACTTGTTGCGCTTAACAAGCGTGTTAGTGTAATTGATGGGCTTGATAATCCATTTATAATTAGTAAATATCAAAGCAAAGAGGCAGAAATTAGGTTAATTAATACCCTTTATTGTATGGCAAATAATACTTTAGATGTTGTAATTTTAACTCCGCAAGCGCTAAAGTATAAATTAGGCAAAGCGTCAGTTTTTAAGGGCAATATTATTGAATTTAGAATTGATAACACATTGAATGTTCAGGATTTGCCAACCCAGTTAATTAGGTTAGGATATACACGTGTGGATAGTGTGCAACAAATTGGTGACTTTGCTATACGCGGCGAGGTTATAGATATTTTTGCGCCAAATCATGCATATCCTATACGTATAAACTTATTTGATGATATTATTGAAAATATTATATACTTTGACCATATAAATCTATCTACCATTTCAAAGCTAAATCATTTGGAAATTTGTCCGGCAAAAGATACGTTGATAGATGAAAATGAGATTGTGGAATATGTGAAAACACTATCTAGTATGGCTGAAAAATCCAAGGAAAACAAATTGTACGAGTTGCTATCAATATTGGAGATAAATAGGCGACTTCCAAACGAATATTTGGCATTGTTAGGTGGGCGATTTGATACAATATTTGATTATTTTAAGGGCGCAAGGGTGGTGCTTAGCAATCCTTTGCATATCAAATCACAACTTGAAAGTTTGTGTACTGAACAAACTAAGTTAATTGAAAACTTATTTGAATCGCCTGAAATTAGATATCTTTTAACACCTTCTAGTGAAGTTGAATTTGGCAAAGATTTAATAGTGTTTGACAGTTTAAACAACTATAAATCAAAAAATAGGTTGGATTTACCTTGTAAAAACTTATCAAGTTACCTGTACAAAACTGACCTTATTAAGTATGAACTTGCAAGCATTCGTAACAAGCAGATTCAATTATGTTTAGATAACTCATATACGTTTAATTCAATCAAAAACCTGCTTATTTCTAATGGCGTGGGAGTTTCCACGAACCTTAAGGACAAGGGCATTGTAATCACCGAAAACAAATTGCCTTACAATGTGTGTTTTACCGATAGTGACGTGTGGTATATTGGAAGTAGTAACTTTGCCCATAAAAAGACTATTGAAAAGCAAAAAAGCAATAAAATTAAATTTTTGCCAAAGGCGGGCGAATATGTTGTTCACGAAGTGCATGGTATAGGTAAGTGTGAGGGCGTTACAACGCTAAAAGTTATGGGCGCCGATAAGGACTTTTTTAAGATTGTTTACAAAAATAATGATGTTTTGTACGTGCCTACCGAAAACACTAATACCTTGTCGCTATATATGCATGATGGTGGAGTGGTAAATTTAAACAAGCTTGGAGGAAAGGAATTTGCCCAGCATATTGCACGTGCACAGGAAAGCATTGAGGATATGGCTAAGGAGTTGCTAGTGCTATATTCCAAAAGGCAAAACAGCAAAGGTCACAAATATAGCGAGGATAACTATTTATGCACCGAGTTTGATAATGCATTTGAATATGATGAGACTGCTGACCAAGCACAGGCAATACAAGATATTAAAAACGATATGACCAGCGGTAAGGTTATGGATAGGCTGGTTTGCGGTGACGTTGGTTATGGTAAAACCGAAGTTTCTATGCGTGCTGCATTTAGAGCGGTAGTAGAAGGCAAGCAGGTTGCAGTACTTGCACCTACTACAATATTGTCACTTCAACACTATATGACATTTAGTAAACGTTTTAAGGATTTTGATGTGCGCATTGAAATGCTTAATAGGTTTAAAACCGCCAAGGAAAAGGCTGAAATTATTCAAAAATTGAAAGATGGTAAGATTGATATTATTTGCGGTACGCACAGTTTGGTGGCGGATAGTGTTGGATTCAAGGATTTGGGACTACTAATACTAGATGAAGAACAGCGTTTTGGTGTGAAAGCCAAAGAAAAACTTAAGGGCATTAAGAATAATGTTGGTGTTATTACAATGTCGGCAACACCAATTCCTAGAACGTTAAATATGGCACTGCTTACACTGCGAGATATTAGCATTATCAACACTCCACCACAAAACAAATTGCCTGTAAAAACGTACGTTATACCGTTTGATATAAACGTTGTGGCACAAGCAATTAATTCGGAGATTGAACGTGGCGGACAAGTGCTAGTGGTGTATAACGATATTGAAAAAATTTATCATTTTACATCTGCATTAAAGGAAAAGTTAAATGGACTTGCCAGTGTTGATGTGGCGCATGGCAAAATGACAAAGGTTGCACTAGAAAATGCCATAAAAAGGCTATATGACAAGCAAACCAATGTGTTTGTATCCACAACATTAATTGAAAATGGCGTGGATTTGCCTAGCGCTAATACATTGATTGTTCTGGATAGCCAAAACCTAGGATTATCGCAAATGTACCAGTTGCGTGGTCGTGTGGGACGTAGTACTAAGCAAGCGTATGCATATTTTACTTATCCTGAAAACAAAAGTTTAACAGTAGAGGCTACCAATCGTTTGGAAGCGCTTGCCGAGAATACCGAACTTGGTAGTGGATTTAAAATAGCAATGCGTGATTTGCAACTTCGTGGCGCAGGCGAGCTATTGGGCAAATCTCAACACGGTCATATGATAAAAATTGGTTATGATATGTATGTTAAACTACTTGAAGAAACTACTAAGCGCCTAATGGGTAAGCAAACGCAAGCATTAAAGGAAATTAAACTAGATATTGCCCTAAGTGCAAGAATTCCTAACGATTTTGTTCAAGACGAAACTGAGAAACTCAAAATATATTCAAAAATATCCAATATTACTGACGCTAAGTCACAAAGCGAGGTTGTTGCAGGGCTAAAAGCCACCTATAACCGATTACCTAAGGAAGTGTTGCAACTTGCCAATGTTGCGCTAATTAAGTCGCTTGCTCAAAAATTGGATATCAAACATATAGTAATTGACAAAACAAACATTTTTATTGAATTTTATAAAGATGCCATAACGCTGGAACAATTACTTAAGGATATAGCTAAATTTAGTAAATTTAGTTTAAAAAATTCTGCATTGCCAACAATTAAGTTAAATACAAGCGAGTTTTCGCCAGAAACAGCGCAAGGATATATTATTGGATATCTAAATGCAAAATGTGAGCAAATGTAGTTAAAATTAGTTGCAATTTTTTAAGATATGCTATATAATAAGTTGACAATTATTACTGGGATTAAGGAGCAATAAATGAAAAAGTTTACTACAATATTAATGACCTGCTTGATAATGCTTGTTGTAGTGCTAACAGGTTGTGCATCTTTTAAGGTGGACAAGGTTAAGTATTACAATGAAGTGTTGGCAAAGGTGGGTAGCGATAATATTACAAGATTTGACTTGATAAATGCGTACAATAACTACGGTTATAGCAACTTTGTAACACGAGGTGGACAATCTGAAGCCGAGGCATTGGTTAGCACAATGGATTCGCTAGTTAAGCGTAAATTGGTTTACAAGTATGCTTTGGATAACGAACAATATAGTTTAAGCGAATATGAAATAACTAAATTGTTTAATAGCACAATGGATAGTTTGCTTGAAAGTTTTAAAACCAATAAGGATACTGCACGCAAAATCTATAATTTAGAGGCTAAGGCAGACACTCAAACAGAGGCTGAATCTAAGGAAAGTATTAAGTTTAGCGAATATGATTATACCAAACGTGTTCAAGTGGTTGAAGTTGAGCAAAATGGTCAAACAATTAAGCAAATTAAATACAAAAACACCGATACAGAGCAAGATGCTGATGAAATTGAACCAGTGTTAGATCCAAAATACGTTACAGGATTTAGCAGTTATACCAAGTATGGCATTGTAAAAGCTTTGTTGGCAGAGTTTATGGAAAGATTTTATGCTAACGAAGATAATGAAGATGCTGATTTGTACAAAAAGGTGTGCGACAAAGCAATTGAACTTTCTTGCAACAACTTAATTAACTACGAATATTATTTGCGTGAAGATGGCAAGCGCTTATCAACTAATCAGGAAGATTTGTTGTATCGTTTTGTAGAGCGTACCTATCAATCACAGCTTGAAAGCGCTTATATTACAAAGGTAAACACCGTTTATCTTAAAACTGAAACATTGTCTAACGAAAGTATTACTAACGCATTTAAGGCAATGTATCAAAGTGACTACGCTAAGTATGCCAATGATGTGCAAGCGTACAACGAAAAGGTTATTTCTACTGATGGAGATTTGATTTATTACAATCCTGTGTCGGAAGATGAGTTTGGATATTTCTTACATGTGTTATTGCCTTTAAATAATGTTGAGGCTGACCTAACTTGGTTAAAGGAACACAGACATTTATACACTGATGCAGAATATATTGCAAAACAACAAGAGTATATAGACCAGATTATGTGTGCAGAGCGTACAATTAACGAAGTTCGTGATGATGAAACTGGCGAGGTTTTGCACGAAGAGGGCGTTGTTTTGGATAGTCAAAAATCAGTTATTGATGTATTAAACGAATATAGGGAAGAAGTTAGAGATTTGGATTCGTTTAAAAAGTTTATGTTTAAGTACACAACAGATACTGCAACATTAACTGCTGATATGCCTTATGTGATTGGTTACAATCCAGAAACTTATACTGGCAAACTTAATGCTGATAAAAAACTTACAGGCGCACATTCAATGATGGTTAACAACTTTACTCGTGAAGCAATTAGATTGATGAAGGAAAATAAATCATATACTAATTATGATGAATATATCTTAACCAACTATGGAATCCACTTGTTGTACTACGTTGCACCTGTAACTAATAAGATTAGTATTGAAAACATAAACAAAGTTACAGTTGAACAACTTGACGCTATGATATTAAATGAGGCAACTGGTGAGAGCTATTTGGATAGAGTATTTGACTTAGTATATCCTGCCGATAGTAATGGAATGTTTACAACAAACACTAAATATTCAAGTTATGAACAAACATTGATTGAATCATTATACGGTGTATATCCAGTTGAAATTAATGAAACCAAAATCAAGGCTTCAAACAAAATTTAATTATTTAAAATACATTAGGACGAATACCCTAGTGTATTTTTTATAAAATTTTTTGAATATATATTGATTATACAAAGTATTTTTGATATAATGAAAAAAGATATGATTAAAAAGGCGTACAAGGGTAAAATACGTAAACATAACAAAGGCAGGACTTATGACATGGAGGTGTTTTATAGCAGTGCTAACAAGCATTTGGCAAAAAAGCACCCTGTGGATAAGAAAAAAATATGGTCTTTGTTGTTTTTCCTTGTAAATATTTTTGTTATATTTGTTGTGCTAGGTGTGCAATTAAACTCGGAAGAGGGCATTACTTCCATTGCCGACATATTTAAATACAATATTAAATTCAAGTTTTTAGGCATGGCAATAATGTGCTTTGTTGTGTCAAATATAATATCTAGTTTTAAATTGGATATATATCACAAAAAGTTGCAAAAAAGATATCGTCCAATGCTTTGTTTTAAAACTCAGATGATGGGCAAGTACTATACCAAGTTAACACCGTTTGGAATAGGTGGTCAGCCTTTTCAAGTGTTTTATTTTAGTAAATATGGCGTTAAACCAACGAACTCGTTAACAATGGTTAGTTGTAGTTATGTATCCAATAAAATAATGTATGCCATACTTGCGCTTGTGATGATTGTAACGCTAAATACCAACACTTTACTTATGTCGCAAGGCAGTCTTGTTAATATAGTTGTGGTGCTGGCGTCCATTAGTTTTGCAATACTGGCAATATTTTTAACATTTGTTATACTAATGTGTTTAAACAAAAAATTAGGTCACAAGATAATAGCGCTTGTAATCAAGTTGCTGCACAAAATAAAACTGGTAAAAAATCCAAGCGCGGTATACTTAAAAATTATGCGTCCAACATTAATGTTTCAACGTAAGATGCAAAAGTTCTTTGCCTCAAAAGGCATCACATTTGTATTCTTACTATTGTCGTTATTGGAATATGTTGTTGAGTTTAGCGTGCTGTTCTTTGTGTATAGCGCATTCAATGGATTTAATATTGGTATCTACTGGGAATTGTTATCAATATCGGTTATCATAGAACTAGCAACACACTCAATACCTTTACCTGGCGGAAGCGGATTGGCGGAACTTAGCTTTTCAACCATCTTTGCAAGTTTGTTTGCAGATGGTGTATTGTTCTGGGCATTAATTATTTGGCGATTGATTACCTACTATAGTTATCTTTTCTCAGGACTTAGCATAATAGTGTATGACTATGCCTTTGGTAAAAGAAAAATAAAAAAGCAAAAATTAAATAAAATTAAAAATAATAATTAATAAACAAAATAATTAAAATATAAACAAAACTGCTTAAATATAGTATATTTTAAAAAAATAATAATTAAATTTAATTATTATTTTTTTATTTTTAATTAATTAAATTTAACACGAATAAATATAAAATATTTCCGCATACTAAAAATATTTAAAAGGGGAATATTTATGAGTAAGGTTAAAACTAAATCAAGAGTTAGTCCATCGACTATTGCCATAATAGTATTGTCAATATTGCTGGTTGCAAGTATGGCTATTGGTGTGACGTTGGCATACTTTTCATCAACAGCAACTGTGGCTGGTAATGTAACGTTGGGTGACCCGGTTAATATAAATATCACTCAAGGAGGAGCGTCTGTTACATCTTTAACATTCAGCAATGATGCGCTACCAGGACATGTGTATGACCAGGTAATTGGTATTAGTGTTCCGGCAGACACTTCAGATGCTTTGCTGCGTGCTAAGTTAACTATTAGTAATACCGAGGGTGCAACGGTTAATATTGAGGCTGCAACTGTTAATTCTTGGGTTAAGGGTGGTGACGAATATTATTACTATAATGGAGTTGCTAGTGCGGGTGATGCAATAGATTTTGTTACCGCTGTAACAATACCAACAACGCTAACAAATGCAGACGCAAACAAAACCTTTAATATTGACGTGGCTGTTGAGGCTATTCAGGAGGCTAACAATGCTGCACGTGCAGTTTGGACAACCGCTCCAACCGAGTGGTTGGATACCTACAATCCAGTTATTATTGAAGGTGGTGAGGGGTAGAAAAAAATTCCTATTTCTAGGAATTTTTTTCTATTTGTTGGAGAAGTCGATATAGTTGTTAGGATTAACGCTAATGTTGTTTTCAAACATTTCAAAGTGAAGATGGTTACCGGTGTTTAATTCACGTGCCATAGATGACGATACAGATGCTATAACGTCACCAGCTTTTACGTAGTCGCCATTTTTAACCGAAATGTCTTCAAGCGATTTGTAAACAGATTTGATGCCGTTTTCGTGTGTGATTTCAATTACTCCGCCTTCCAAATAATTGGTATAAACGTTGGTAACGGTTCCATTGCTAATAGCTAAAACATTACTACTGGTATCCGAACTGATGTCAAGCGCTTTGTGAATTTCCCATTGTTTTAATGTATCGTTGTATTGAAGTTCCTTGTTTGAAAAATCCTTAACGATAGTTGCATTTTCCATAGGCGCAACAAAACTTACAGTATTGGTGCTTACAGCAATATGTGCACTACTTGTTGAAGACGTTTTGTTTACATTTACAGCAATGATAGTTGCACCCATAATTATCGCAACTGCGACTGCTACCGAGTATACGATATTTCTTATTGTATTTTTTCGTGATTTATCCATTGTTACGTTTTGAATTTTTGACATATTGTTTTTCTCCTCGAATAGATGATGGACTGCTATACAATGTTTAAACATAAAAATAATTAAAAATAAAATAATAAAATAAATTATTTTGTCGAAAATATTTAAATAATTATAAATAAGCAATGTTTAACCAAATAAAATTATTAAAAAATATAAAACCTCTTATAATAAAGGGGTTTTATACAATATTATTTAATTAATATTAATTATTTATTTAATATTTTTAATGATTTATAATACCATTTATTAAATTTTTTAACATCAATATCCATTGTCACAACTGTGTTAGGATTTTTACTAGTATAATTAAAATCCAAATATTCCACGCCCGATTTAGATGTTTTAAATTTTGCTTTTGCGTAACTTAATTTAAACATTTTAGGAGATGTTAGCCATGCAACTCCGCAGGCATCATGCAATGCAACTCCGTCCTTAACTGTTCTATCCTTATGATGAGGATATATAGTTGCTAGCAACTGACCAATCGGTCCGTACTTAGAACTTTTATCAATTTGTGATGATGGGATATATGCTTTATGTCCCATATCTGATGTACAAAATACAATGTTAGGTAGGTTGTCAAGAACGTATTTAAAACTATCGATATCAATATGTATATTAAAGTTTAGATAAGGATTTTTTTTGTCAGTATAATTAGCTGCGGTAACAGCAATTAATTTGATTTTGTTTATATCTTGTGGATAAGTTTTGATATACTTAGCGATATTTGTATAAGGTCCACAGGCGATTATATAAGTAAGTGAATTATTTGATATGACCTCATGCATTTTATCCAAATAGTTTGCTGATGATGGTTTGGTTGTAATTGGTTTTGAGTATCCGCCTAAACCATTGATTCCGTGCGCGCTAATGTGTTCGAGATTGCTATTTAAGGCTTTTGCTTCGCCAACGCAAACAGGAATGTCCGTGCGGTTTAAAACCTCTAACATAGTTAAAGTGTTTGTAACGCAATTTTCCAAGGTTGTGTTACCAAAGCAGCAGGTGATTAACTGGATATCCAACTGTTTTTGAGCGCAAGCGGTAACTAGTGCAACAGCATCATCAATACCGGTATCCATATCAAGTATCACAGGAAGCTTACATTTCATTGCCGCCTCCTTAAACTTCTTCCGAAGTGTTGTTGGTGGTGTCAGAATCTGTGTTGTTATTTTTATCAATCTTATTTTTTGCTTTGGATAATTTTTGTTCGTGCTTGATTTGGAATTTCTCTTTTTTGTGTAATGCTTTGTATTGCTTTTTATCTATTTTATTTTTACGTTTAACGTTTTTTTGTTCAATCTTCAAAGCCTTTTTTTCAGCCTTGGCTTTGGTTAATTTATCGTGTTCTTCATTGCGGTCTTCGTGATATGATATATTTGTGTCAGCTTTAACGTATTTTAATTCAAAGAATTTGTATAAAGGTTTACCCTTAATATTTGCATAAGCGAAATACAATCCAGCCATAATTCCGCCAAGAGTATCCATCATTAAATCTACCATTGTATCAAGAACTGCACGTTGACCGGTAAATGCGATGCCAGTAACAGAGTTGTTAAAACGTTGCATATTTGTTCCGGAAGTAGAGTCGATGGCAAATTCGCAAACTTCCCACACAACACCTACAAGGGCGGTAAATGCAACAGTTGCTAGGAACATAAAGAATTTACTTTGATGTTTGCAATGGCGTAGTAGCATGCCATAAATAATTGTTGCTATTAAAAAGCTATTGATTAGGTGAACCACCCAACTAAACCACCACAAATCACGATAGTAGTGTAGGGTACCGCCACCCAAATAGTGAACCATAATTGCAATTAAGAAGTATACACGTAAAGTTTTAGTAGAATGGATATTCCATTTAGAAAGTATAAATGGTAGAAACGAGAAAAGTAGACAATACACACATTTCCAAATATTTTTGCCACTTTCTCGATATTGTTCGCTTACTTGTACATTACAAAAATATGTACAAATAAACATAATAAGCAGTCCAACTAGCACCAATTGAAGTGCTAGATAGACGTAGTTAATAGAATTTTTCTTTTGCATAATTTTACCTCTCTTATTCTGTTCTAAGTGCTATTACAGGGTCTTTTTTAGATGCAACATGTGCAGGTATTAATCCGGCAATAAATGTTAGCAACATACTTATTAGCACCAATATTATGCCACCAGCAACAGGAAGTGCCGCAAGTGAGCCAATGCCTGTAAATGCTTTAAATATTATATTAATAGGGATACATAGTAATAATGTGATTAATATTCCCATCATGCCGGCAGAAAAGCCAATAATTAAGCTTTCGGCAGTAAACACACGTTTGATGTCCTTTTTGGAAGCACCAACGCTACGCAATACTCCTATTTCCTTAGTTCTTTCCAATACTGAAATATAAGTAATAATACCAATCATTATACTAGATACAATTAACGAAACGGATACAAATGCAATAAGCACGTATGATATTATGTCAATAACCGAACTTATGCCTTCCATCATCAATCCAATATAGTCAGTATACGTAATTTTTTGTTCCTCATCCACACTTGAGTTATATTCGTTTATAAAATCTTCTATAATATCCTTTGTATGGAAACTGTTTGCATAAATAGATATCTTTTTAGGTCTAGATTTATCTATTGGTAGAAGTGTTCCAGATTTAACTACGTCTGAGTTGTTGAATATATTAATACATTCGTTTGTTAAACATACAGGATATACCAATCCTTCATCTAAAGCGCCAGCAGTTGCCGTGTCAGCAAGTCTAACAATACCACTAATTCGTAGAGTAATATAATTATCCTTGTTGGCAGAAGTTGGATTTTTATTATCGGTTTGTACATATTTATCGTTATCAAGGTAGTAGGAAGCGTCATCTGTGTACACTCTAAATTCAGTGCCAACAATTGAATTGTAATCAACCTTTGAAGAATATTCGGTTTCGGTTAACATAGCGTCAAAAATCTTGTTAATTTCGGTTTCGCTAATAAATCCCAGTGCATATAGCAAGTAGTCATCTAATTCGTTGTTTTCGTTTAATACAAGCATTGTATCTACATATTGTTTACCGTTTTGGATATATACTTGATTGCTGTTCCAATTTCCGGCTAATAAGTTGTATTGAGATTGCAGGAATTTAGGATTATCAATCATTTCGTTAAACAAACCAAGGTTGTAGTTTTTAAAATCATTTATATTCATTTTAAACAAAACGCCTATAATTGCTGTAAACTCGCTACTACTTAGTTGATATTCTCCATCGGTGGATAGTTTGTTGTAAATGTTTTCAAAACTTGTAGAAGTTTTAAAGAATGATAAATTAGATTCGTCTGGAATAACTTTTAGTGTAAGTGAACCGTCAGGATTTTCAGTAATGTCAAGTTTTGTGGTTTGTTCCAGGAATACTACCGCATATTTTCTAATCAATACATACAAAGTGTTATTTCGTGGTTGTAACGAATCTTCAAATTCAGGATCACTGGTAGCATCCTTGTATATATTTAAATTAAGGTCATAACCATACTGTATTGCGTTGATATGTGGTTCAAGTTTACTATAATTTTGTTGTAAATATGCATTAAAACTTTTCATATCATTAGATTGCAATGAGTTGGCAAAGGTGTTAAGAAGTGACGAGAGCGTATCGGTTGTGTATACGGCATCTTTATCATGATTAACATCTTCGTCAGTTGTTGAAAACATTGATGACACTATATTCATATAGTTTACGGATTGTTCCTCAATAACAATAGGGTAGTTGGACAATGTGTCCTCCTGGACTTTGTTGATGTAATTAGTAAAACCGCTAGATACGGCAAGTATTAGCGCAATACCAATAATACCAATGCTACCTGCAAATGACACAAGTATCGTACGAGCCTTTTTGGTAAGCAGGTTTTTAAAACTCAGGCTAAGTGCGGTCCAAAATGACATACGTTTTTTAGGCTTTTTAACAACTTCAGGTTTATCTAATTCAACTTCATTAGAAGTACTTGATTTTTTTCTGCCACGTTTGGACTTGTTTTCCGTTTCTGGATTATATGGATTTGTATCATCAACCAATTCGCCATCTTTTAGTCGCACAATGCGGCTGCTGTACTGCTCGGCAAGTTCTGGGTTATGTGTAACCATAATTACAAGGCGAGTTTTTGATAATTCCTTTAATATTTCCATAATTTGGACACTGGTTTTGCTATCCAAAGCGCCAGTAGGCTCATCTGCAAGTATTATGTCAGGATCGTTTACTATTGCACGAGCAATTGCCACCCTTTGCATTTGACCACCAGATAATTGGTTAGGCAGATTATTTGCACGGTCCTTAAGTCCAACTTTATCCAATGCCTCCAACGCACGAGCGGTGCGCTCTTTACGCTTAACACCTGAAAGTGTAAGGGCAAGTTCTACGTTATGTAATATGGTCTGGTGATGAATTAGGTTGTAACTTTGGAACACAAATCCAATAGAGTGGTTACGATAATTATCCCAGTCCTTATCCTTAAATTCCTTAGTGCTTTTGCCTTTAATAACAAGGTCACCACTAGTATATTTGTCCAATCCGCCAACAATATTAAGCATGGTGGTTTTACCACAGCCGCTAGGGCCTAGTATCGAAACAAATTCACTTTGACGGAAAGATAAATCAACGCCATTTAAAGCCTTGACTGTTTGATAATTTTTGGAATTTTTTTTACCAATTTCATATTCTTTGGTTATTTGTTTTAATTGTAACATTTTAACCTCACAATTAATGTTTGCAGCAAAATACTAGCAAGCAAAACAATTACAATATATTATACTACTTTGATTTTGATATGTCTATCCTTTTTTTAAAAAAATATAGCGTATACATAAAATTTTGTACGGGTTTCAATAATCAAGTGTTTAATAGCGCAATATATATTATTAAGAAATACTTATACCATAAATGTTGGTTTAAAGATAGTGTTGGTAAACTACGTTAAAATATTTGCAATTTTTATTTTTATTGATGATATATATTTGACCAAAATGTGGTTTAAGTGATATAATTAAAGGGTTTAGGACGAAATTTAATATATTTGTATCGATTACAGATATTTTAGGGTAAATCCTTTAAAGCAATTGCTTGATAATAATTGGTTGGATTAGGTTTGGTAATATGCTTTAACTAGACAAAACTATATTATTTTAGGAGGAAATATGGAATATAGTAGTGAAATTAATGAAATGTGCTGTGTACATAAAGGCGCAAATCATGGTCCGGCACCTATACCTGAAGAGGCTAAATGGGTAAAGGCAACTGAAATTAAAGATATTTCAGGTTTAACACACGGTGTTGGCTGGTGTGCTCCTCAACAAGGCGCATGTAAGTTAACATTAAATGTAAAAGATGGTATTATCGAGGAGGCTTTGGTAGAAACATTAGGTTGTTCTGGTATGACTCACTCTGCTGCAATGGCAAGTGAAATTTTGGTTGGCAAAACAATACTAGAAGCACTTAACACTGACCTTGTATGTGATGCTATCAATACAGCAATGCGTGAATTATTTTTGCAAATTGTATATGGTCGTACACAATCTGCATTTAGTGAGGGTGGACTTCCAATCGGTGCTGGCCTTGAGGACCTTGGTAAAGGCAAACGTAGCCAGGTAGGCACATGCTATAGCACACGTATTAAGGGTTGCCGTTATCTTGAACTTAGTGAAGGATATATCACACGTCTAGGTCTTGATGAAAATAGCGAAGTTATAGGTTACGAATTTGTTAACCTTGGCAAGATGATGGAAAATATCAAAAAAGGTATCGAACCTATGGAAGCAATCAAAAAAGCAAGCGGTAAATATGGCCGTTTTGATGAGGCTGTCAAGCACATTGACCCTCGTGAAGAGTAGGAGGTAGATATGTTATTTGAAAGTTATGATAGACGTATTAATCAAATTAATAAAGTGTTAAATGATAATGGTATTAGTTCGCTAGAAGAAGCGCGCAAAATTTGTGAGGCAAAGGGTGTTGATGTATATAGTATTGTTAAAGGAATCCAACCAATTTGCTTTGAAAATGCTTGCTGGGCATATATTGTTGGTGGTGCAATTGCTATCAAACGTGGCGTAACTAGTGCTAGCGAAATCGCTAAGTGCTTAGGCGAAGGTTTACAAAGTTTTTGTATCCCTGGTTCAGTTGCTGACGACCGTAAAGTTGGTCTTGGACATGGTAACCTTGGCGCAATGCTATTAAGTGACGAAACTGAATGTTTTGCATTTGTTGCTGGTCACGAATCATTTGCTGCTGCTGAAGGCGCTATTGGTATTGCAAACTCTGCAAACAAGGTACGTAATAAACCGCTTCGTGTTATACTTAATGGTTTGGGTAAGGACGCAGCGCAAATTATTTCACGTATCAACGGATTTACTTATGTGCAAACTGATTTTGACTACTATACTGGTAAGTTAAATATCGTTAAGGAAATTGCATATTCTAACGGACCACGTGCAAAAGTTCGTTGCTATGGTAGTAATGATGTGCGTGAAGGTGTTGCAATTATGCATCTTGAAAATGTAGATGTTTCAATTACAGGAAATTCTACTAACCCTACACGTTTCCAACACCCAGTAGCTGGAACATATAAGAAGGAAAGATTGGAACAAGGCAAGAAGTATTTCTCAGTAGCAAGTGGTGGCGGCACAGGTCGTACACTTCACCCAGACAATATGGCTGCGGGTCCTGCTTCATATGGTATGACTGACACAATGGGACGTATGCATAGTGATGCTCAATTTGCTGGTTCTTCATCAGTCCCTGCTCACGTTGAAATGATGGGACTAATCGGTATGGGCAACAACCCAATGGTTGGTGCAACTGTGGCTGTGTCTGTTGCTATCGCTGAAGCAAGCAAGTAATGACAAGTCATTAATGATGAATTAATAATGAAGAATGAATAATTGTGGGAACTTCCGCATTAGAAAAAGGCGATTTTAATGGTCGTCTTTTTTGTTTGGCAAAAAGTGTGAATTTTTCATACTATGAGTTATGAAAATAAGTGTTTGTATAATTGTTAAAAATGAAGAAAATGTACTGGCTAGGTGTTTGGATTGTGTAAAGGCTTTTGCTGATGAAATTATTATTGTAGATACTGGCAGCACAGATAAAACTAAGGAAATTGCAACTAGGTATACGAATAAATTGTTTGACTATGTTTGGTGTGATGATTTTAGTAAGGCACGAAATTATGCTTTTAGTTTGGCGACTGGTGATTATATTATGTGGCTGGATGCGGATGATGTTCTTGAATATAGCGAAATTGAAAAGATTAACCAATTAAAATTAAATATGGTGGCGGATACTTATATGCTTAAATATGCTACCAGTTTTGATGAATTTGGCAAGCCTAATTTTGTGTTTGAACGTGAACGTATTATGAAAAATGATAATAGGGCAATATGGCATGGGTTTGTGCACGAGGCGATTGTGCCCTTTGGTAACGTTGAGCATTTGGATATAACTATCCAGCATCGTAAAACTACCACAAATTATACTAAACGTAACCTTAATTTATTCCGCAAAGCACTTAAGCGTGGTGTAAAATTTAATGCTAGGGAACAATATTATTATGCACGAGAACTTTATTATTGGGGATATTACAAAAAGTGTAAAACCGAGTTAAACAAATTCTTTAAAATGCCTAATAAATTCACGCCAAACACTATTGATGCAACGCTTATAATTAGCAAATGTTGTGAAAAATTAGGCGATATTGAAAATGCTAAAAAGTGGTTATTTGAGGGTTTAAACATAATGCCTAACGCTGAAATTGTGTGTGAACTTGCAAGGATATATGAAAAACAGGGAAATATTAAAAATGCTATATATTTTTATCAAAGCGCACTAAACATACCAAAGCCTACATTGCAAGGCTTGTTTGTGCAAACTAAGTATTATTACTTAATACCTCTATTACAACTTGTGGTGCTATACTACAATATGGGCGAAATTAACAGTGCCCAATTTTATCATCAGCAGGCTAAAAAACTATACACAAACAATAGCCAAGTTTTATATAATGACAAAATATTTAGTGATACCGATAATTAATGCAGTTTTTGCAAAAAATAAGTTGACAATATATATGTGCTAATCAAAATTAAAAAAAACATTAAAATTACTTGACTACAAACGTGTCAATATATTAAAATATTTTAAACTAGTTAAATATTGGGGAATTATTTAAGCATTTAGTTGACTGATAAGGGGTAAAATGAAATTGGATTTATTCAACAATAAATACAAGCCAAGCAATGTTACAAAAATTATTTTTGCCGACATTGTGTGTTTTTTGCTGGTTGCAATATTTTCAGTTGGATTTTGCTATGCTTATTTTACTGATAAAAAAATCGCATCTGGCTCGGCTGGTATGGCTAGTGTTACAATAGAATATCAATACCAAGTATCCGGAACATACAAGCCAGTGACCACTACGTACGCTAAATTAAACAACGAAACCGAGGTTAAGGATTTAGGAACAAAACTTATTATCACGCCAGGAGATACGCTTACCATTGTTGGTCGAGCAGTAAACACAAGCAATGTACCAATATATATGTTGGGCAAAATAGAAGTTAAGTATAAGGTGGCGGAAAATGCTGAAACGATAACACTTACCGAATGGTATAACATAGGTTCTAACGAGCCTCAAATTGTTGATGGAGAGTTGGAAGCGGAAACACCTAATGCTGTAACACCAAAGGCATTAAAAACAAATGTTGACGGTATGTATATCGTGGGTGCGGGTTCTTTAGGTGTTGGTAAGTATAAGGAACTGGCTATTCCATATACCTTTGATGGTAACTTATTTAAAAATGGTTATATTATTGAAAGTGTAGTATTTACATTGCATGCACATCAAATGCAATATCTAAACACCGCAAAAGACTTTGGAGATTATTCATCAGCAACAACTGATGGCGTAACCTATAGTCACGAAAGTATATATGCAACTCATCATATGGTTGGCAATTTACTAAGTGCAGGTGAATAGATTTAATAATTATAAGATTAATCTTTTATCAAGGTTAATCTTTTTTTACAAACAGCGCATAATATTTAAAATTGGGCATATAATAGTACTATGATGAAGAATAAAACATTAACAACTGTAATAAGTATTGGTGCGGTTATATTGGTGGCTGTACTAGGTTCGATTTTTGTAAATTTGGGTATGGATTGGTTTGATAGTTTGGTCAAACCTAGTGAGTGGGTGTCTAATATAATTATTCCTATTATTTGGACAATTATATATGTGGCATTTGCAATATATTTATACTTTGCAATCAAGAACGATAGGCTGGATAAGGAATTAATTATTCTATTAATTGTAAATGGAATATTAAATGTAACATGGTGCTTAGTGTTCTTTACATTAGGCAGTTTGTTGTGGGGATTAATAGTAATAGTTATGAATTTGATTGTAGGTGCAGTGATGATTAACTTAATGCACAAGCGTGATATGTTCTTTTCATACTTTTTAACAATATATCCACTATGGCTATCAATTGCTACTTGCCTAAATCTTGCCTGCTGGATACTAAACTAAAATAGGTGCTTACGCACTTATTTTTTTATATTTGAATATATACAAAAAGTCGATGTGTTTTTTAATTAGTGTGAATAAAAATTATTTTATCAGTCAAATATTTTGCTAGTAAAAGGAGAGATTATGAACCCATTTGAACACCAATCAAAAGAAGTTGAACATTATTTTATGGATTGGCAAAAAATGTATCCAAAGCCATACAACAAAAACAAAGTTTCGCCATACACAAAAACTCGTATAATTTTGATGAATGGTACCGAGTATGAGTCAAACTGGTTTTTGCATCAATTTGCACGTAATTGTAACGACAACAATATTAGGCGTGCAATTGCACTGGTTAGAAATCAGGAGCAGCAACAACAAAAGCGCATTAGTTGTTTAAAACCGATTGATGAAAATATATTGGAAACAACTATTGCATACGAGCAATTAGCGGTTGACTTAACGGCAATTTTGGCACAAAATGTCATGGATGAAAATGCTAAAAATGCACTAGATTTTGCACTGTTAGAGGACTTTGACCATCTTTACAGATTTTCCAATCTACTAAAAATGGATTACAATATTGATGCAGATGTAATGGTTGGTAAATTTACCGAAATTATGCCTGGTAGACCTACAATCAACGAACACCGTCACCCTATTGATAATGTGCGATTTTGTATGAATGCAAAGTGTGCAGATGTGTATACAAAATTGGTAGGTAATATCATAACCGCCGCCGAACAACAAACAATGAATTATTATATGAATGTAGCACAATTTTATAACAACGATTTAGGCCGTAGATTGTTTAGCGAAATCGGTATGGTAGAGGAGGAGCACGTTACCCAGTACGAAAGTCTAAAAGACCCAACCTGCACTTGGTTAGAGCAATGGGTAATGCATGAGTATACCGAATGTTACTTGTATTATTCAATGTACAAAGATGAAAGTGATGAATATATTAAAGATATTTGGTTGGATCATTTCGAAATGGAAGTAGCACACTTAAAGTTGGCTAGTGAGTTATTAAAGAAACATGAGAAAAAGGACGCTGTAAAAGTGGTTGGAGCAGACGAGTTTCCTAAGTTACTGAAGTTTGGCGAAAACAAGGAGTATATCCGTCAAGTATTACAAACTGTAGGCTACACTTCGGTTAAGGAAGATTATGTTCCAGCAAATACATTGGCTGAAGATGCAAGATATTTCAAACACCTAAAAACTGTAAATGTAGCGCCTAAAAATGTGGCAAGTCACCTAGTGATTGAGAAGTTTATTGACCAGTTTGGCAAGGATTATCGCTTTGAGGTTGCGCCACACCCAATACCAGAACTTCAAAGCAGGCAAAAGGACAATGTGACTGCAGGAACAGTATAATGCGGGAATAAATAACGCTTTAATACACTTTTAAAATTATAAATACAGTGAAGATTACAAGCATATTAACTTAGGTTGATATGCTTTTTTCTATTTAGTGCACATATTTATTTGACTAAAAAATAAATAGGTGTTACAATAAGTTTAAACTTATTGACTACAAAAGGAAGATTTTATGAAAATTAAAATATCAATTGATAGTGCGTGTGATATTCCGCAGGAGTTGAAAAATAAATATAACATTTCTACTATGCCATACTACGTTATGTTGGGCGATAGGGAATGTGTTGATGGTGTTAACGTAACAGCGCAGGATTTGTTTGATTACGTTAAACAAACTGGCAATTTGCCTAAAACCGCTGCAATCAGCGCATCTAAGTTTGCCGAATATTTTCAAGAATTATTAAAAGACTATGATGAAGTAATACACTTTTCGTTGTCCAGCAAAATGACTTCATCTTGCCTAAATGCAATGGCAGGTGCCGAGGGCTTAAAAGTGCATGTTATAGATAGTAAATCACTATCATCAGGTATTGCTTTGTTGGTAATTAAATGTGCGCAAATGGTGGAGCAAGGCAACATTGTCGCAAGTGAAATTGTGGAAAAAATTAAAGATATGACTTCTCGTGTGCAAGCAAGTTTTTTGGTGGATACATTAACATATCTACATAAGGGTGGACGTTGTAGTGCTGTGGCATTAGTTGGCTCTAAGTTGTTAAAGATTAAGCCTAAAATAATTGTTAAAGATGGCAAAATGGAAGTGGCTAAAAAGTATATGGGCAATATCAATAACTGCCTAATCAAGTACGTGGAAGATACATTAAATGGCAATAAACCTGAAAAAACTGTGGCATTTTGCACCCATTCAAGCAAGATGGATATAAGTAGTCAAATTTGCCAAAAATTACGTGAATTTGGATTTAGCGAAGTGTATGATGTTGATGCAAGCTCAACAATTAGTTCACATTGTGGACCTGGAACGCTTGGTATCCTGTTTATGAACGAAGAATAAAATTAAATATATTAAAAAAATTGCTACAAAGATATTGATAAATTGGTATTAATGTGTTAATATTACAGCAATTGGGCGAGTGTTATTTAAATCACAAGTTCCCTTAGTTAAATGGATAGTTTGGCCCAATTAAAAACTGGCTAAACTATCACTTTAGCTCTCAACCCTTATAAATAAGCACTTTGTAAAATGTAAAAACCTCAACAACCCGTTTTGGTATAGTAAAATTGGACATTTTCTTGTGTTTTATTTAATAAAATTTAATAACTTTCATATCATAGACCGAGAGTGAGGTCGTTAAACTACACTCGAAATTCCAAATCATTTTGACCTCATAGTTAAACGGATATAACAAGCCCCTCCTAAGGGCTAGTTCGGGGTTCGATTCCCTGTGGGGTCGCCATACTGCCCTAATACGTAGGGCTTTTTTTTTAACGGCTATGTTACATTTTATATCTGACGCTTTCGACTCGGCAGATAGTGATAGCATAGGGTTGAGTAATTGATAAAAACAGTGTTTGTTTATAATATTTTCTTTAAAACAAAAGAAAATAATCTAAAAAGTTGCTTTTTATTTTTGTTTGGGGTATACTACTTTTAATCGAAAAATAAAATTTATTGTAAAAGGATTATTTATTTTGGAAATTTTTGTCATATTTTCAGCGGCTGTGTCATTGAGCTTGGTTTTGTTTTTTATATTTAAAGGTAAAAACAAAAATAGATTTACTATTTTTCTAAAGATATTATCAGTAGCATACTTGATTATTGGATTTTTTAGATTTATGTTGGCGGACTCGTTTATATGGGTTATTAATAAGGGTATATACAATGGGATTTATTACGAGTCGACAGATATTTTACAATCAATACTAAGGTGGGGACACAATTTATCATATGTTGTATTTGTGATGGCTATATTTTTTGATAGTAGGCTATTCAAAAATATTTCGATTTTTGTATGTCTGCCATTTTCAATTTTAAGCACAGTGTATTTTGGTGACTACATGGCTTATTTTATGGGAGATGTTTTTTCCACGGTGGGCAGAGGAATACAAGCACCATATTTATTTAGATCAATATATTTTTGCATAGAAATGATCATTTCAATGATTATACCAATATCGTTTATTTTAGTGGAAAGGCATTTCTTTAATTTTAAAAGTAAAGAAGAGTGGGCCAATTTTTTAATAGCACTTCCTTTTATATGTCTATCGCTAATGCCTGTATATATTCCTCAATCCATTTTAGGATATACACACATTACAACATCCGCGTTGTCGATTGGGAATTTGGTGTGGATTTTTATAACTTTGCTTGAAATTGTTGTATTGTATTTAGTATTTAGATTTAGAGATTATCGTCAAAGATATATGGTGTGTATGTTCTTGGCTTTATCGCTGTTTATGCACTATAATTCGTTATATTTAATGGGATTTACAATTGCACGTCTTCCATTCCAGTTGTGTAATCTTGGTGCATACTTCTTCGTGTTTGCACTTATTATAAAAAATAAAGCATTTTTCAATTTTTCCTTTTTAGCAAACATTGTTGGTACACTAATAGCAATGCTTGCACCGGATACATCTGGCGGGTTTGCGGGATTTTGGAATATACATTTCTTAATTGAACATATGCAGGTTTTGGCTGTGCCAATGACGTGTATGCTGTTAAGAATATTCCCAAGGCTGAAGCCAAATGCAATAAAGCATCTAGTTATAGGTTTTTCACTTTACTTCCTATTTTGCTGGATATCTGGAACAATAATTAATGGGTTTGCTGAAACATCGGGTTATAGTAGAGTTAATTACTTCTACATATTTGATTTAGATAAAGCATTCGACTATTTCCCGTTCCTATCATTTACGGAAAATGCACACTTTGTGATGTTTAATAGATTTGAAATTTGGCCAATCTTCCAATTGATTATCTACACAGGATTTTTATTGCTATGTATAGGGTTCTATTTTGTTATGATAAAAATTTATGAATTTTTAGATGACAATTTTGAATTAAGAAAGGCGAAAATAGATATGTATGAAAAAATAACTGGTAAGAAGTCGAAGGCGCAAAGAGATTATAAAGATTAGGAGTTTATATGCTAAAAATAACAAATTTAAATAAAAAATATAATGGAAGTGATGTGTATTCTGTAAAGAATCTATCGTTAGAGTTAAAGCCTGGTGAAATTTTTGGATTTTTAGGACCAAATGGGGCAGGAAAATCAACAACAATTAAAAGTGTGGTCGGGGTTTTGCCATTTGATGAAGGAACTATTGAAGTTTGTGGAATAGATCTAAAAAAGGAACCCATCAAGACAAAGTACAATATTGGTTATGTTCCTGATAACCATGCGGTTTTTGAAAGATTAACCGGTAGGGAATATGTTAATCACATTGCAAGCATTTATAATGTTCCGGCAGATCAAGTTAAAGAAAGATGTGAAAAGTATTTGGAAGTTTTTAATCTAGGTCATGCTTTTGATAAACAAATTAAAAGTTACAGCCATGGTATGAAGCAAAAAATCACAGTTATTGCCGCACTAGTTCATAATCCAAAACTTTGGATACTTGACGAACCTTTAACCGGACTAGACCCTCAAAGTTGCTTTCAATTAAAGCAGGCAATGAGGAAACATGCTGAGGAAGGTAATACAGTGTTTTTTAGTTCTCATATTTTGGATGTTGTTGAAAATTTATGCGATAGGGTGTGCATTATCAAAAAGGGCGAACTTAAAGGTATTTATGATTTAAAACAACTTAAAAAAGATAATCAGTCCTTGGAAGAATTGTTTATGTCTGTAATTTATGATGAAGAGGATGGTAATGTGCAATGAGTCAAGTACTAAAACTTTTTAAGATACAGTTTGATGAGAAATTTGACATACTAAAAACTGGCAATAAGAAGAAAATGATAGGCTCTATTATTAAGTACCTACTAATTGTTGCAGTGCTGGTTGTTACCTGTTATACATTGTTTTTAAAGTTTGTGTTGCTTGGTTTAAAAATTACAGCGGAATTAATTTCAACAATTCTGTTAATAACTCAACTAATTTCATTGTTTTTTGTTATAGGTAGCACGATAAAAAATCTTTTTCAAAACAAGGACAATGAACTATTAATGTCGCTACCAGTATCGCCTAATCAGGTGTTTGTATCAAAAATTCTCTTATCATATGTTCAAGAAATTATAATTAGCTTTGTAATCACTATCCCATTGGTGTTTTCAGTAGGTTTAATGGGTGGCAGTGCTGTAGGATTTGGATTAAGTTATTTCCTACTAATGCCGTTACTTATAGTTATACTACCATTATTACCATTATCCATAGCGCTGTTGATTTCAATTCCTGCTACATATGTATTAAAATTTTTTAAAAAACATTTTATATTGGCAACAATTATTATTTTAGGCACTGTTGTGGTTGCCATTACACTTTATGTTAACCTACTTTCAGGAATTGCTGAAGGATTTGATATTGTTTCAAAGCAGATTGAAATTGTTAGAAGTGCCAATAAAAGTATTACAAGTTTAGGTAGAAACAACTTTATATATTTATTGCTTGCTAGAGCGGTAATGTTTCCTTCAAAAATATATGGAATGTTAGTTTATTTACTCATAAGCGCTATAATATTTGTTGTTGCATTCCTTGTTGTAAAACCATTTTTCTTTAAAATTGCAATGGGAAATTTGGAGCATGCAGTTTCTGCTAAGAAAAATGCTAAATACAAGACTACAACTCCGTTTAAATCAATGTTAAAGGTTGAGTTTTTAAACGTATTTAGGTCACCGGGAATTATATTTGATAATTTTCTATTTACACTATTGATGCCTTTTGTAGTTGTTGTTTATGACAATCTGTTATTAGGTATGGTTGTTAATCAAACTGGCGTGCAAATGATAAATGGTGCTCATGTTTTGATTGTTGCAGTATTTGCAACGCTATCAAACTTATATTCGGCAAGTGCAATTTCGCGCGAAGGTACAAATTTCTATTTAATTAAAAGTTCGCCAGTAAATTATTATAAGCAAACGCTTGCAAAGTTAACATTTAATGCAATTTTCTCGGCTGGCGCAATTATTTTGACTGGAATTGTAACAGCGTTCTATATGGATATTGTAGTCGTTATTTTCACAACGCTAATATGCTTGTTTATATCGTTAGGGCATATGTTCTATAGTTTTGATAAAGATTTAAAACGCCCATCATTAGACTGGTTTAATAGTGACGATATTTCAAAAATAAACAAAAATACTACCACATCTATAGTAAGCGGTCTGATACTTGCGCTGTTAGCAGGAATTATTATAATCGCCCTTGCTTCTACTAATTTGGGAATATGGTCTTTCGTGATATTGCTTGTGCTTAGTATTGCGTATTGTTTATATACGGCACATATTCTTATTTTGCGTGTATTCTATCAATATGAGAGGTTGGAACCATAATGAAAAAGTTTATTATTATTCTATTACTAATTTTACCAATATTCCTGATGGTGACAATATCAATTGCGGGCAGAATATTTTCATATCTTACCTATATCAACGTGGAAAAGATTGAAATTGTAGATATGGATGGAAATTCGTTAGATTCATTAAATTTGGTTAAAGGTGATATATTGTTATTAAATGTAAAAATATATCCGGAGCTTGCAAATAACAAGAGATTGGTTTATATTTCGTTAGATGAGTCAATTGTTGAAATTGATAAAGAGGGACTTTTAACGGCTGTTGGCTATGGTTATACCGAGGTTATTGTAAAGTCGTTAGATACAGATGTTACTGATAAGTTGGCAGTTAAAGTTGAGCCAAATCAGGTGGAAGGCGTTACAATTACCTACATGGATTCTTTGGCGGAGGAAATTAGTATTCATCTATACACATCAGCAGATTTGGTGGCAAAGGTTTATCCATTAGAGCTTCAAGCAAATATGAAAGATGTTATTTGGTCGTCATCTAATCCAGATGTTGTAGATGTTGATCAAAACGGAAAAATAAGGGCTAACAAGGCCACTGCAGAAAATGAATATGTTACCATAACAGTTACAACTGTAGAGGGTCAAAAATCATATTCTTGTCAAGTGAAAGTTCTTCAGTATACATTGGCGTTTAAACCTGCAATAACGGAAGGTCACGATTTAAATGATGTATATAAAGTAAATCAATCAACAATTAATTTAAAGGACTTGATAATGTACGATTCCACATTGATACAGGAAGAGAATATATGTCTAAGGATTGTGAAAGGTGGTGACCGCGCAACCCTAAATGGAGGTATTTTAACATTTGTTGTACCAAATCAAAGGGTTACAATCGAAGCGTATGTCAACGACAACGGAAGTGTTAAATATCCAGTTGAATTTATTTTAGTGTTAGATACCTAAGTTTTAAGTCTTAGTGTCTATAAAATTAAAAAAAGGAGGAAGAAATGAAAAAACTTAAAAAAGGTTTGTTACTGTCAATTGTTGGATGTTTTGCATTCTTTGTAGCAATGCTTTCAGGATGTGGCAAAGATAAAGTAACATTGTCAACAACAGATGACGTAACCAAACTAAAACCTGGTGATGGTGTCCAACTATTAATAGATGGCAACAAACCAGACGGATTTACATTCCGCATTAATGAAGGTTCTGATTATGCGGAAATTGACAAAAATGGCGTTTTAACAATTAGCGTCACTGCAGAACCAGGCGATATTGTAAAAGTATTGGCTGAAAAAGGTAAGATAAAGTCAAATGAAATTACCATTGTGGTAGATTCGATTGATATTGAATCTATCGTTGCAAGTGCAGATGCAACTGAAGTTATGAGAAACAACTTCTACGAACTATCTCATGTTGTAACTCCTGCAAACACAACCGAACAAGTTTCGTGGGTGATTTTACAGGGTGGTAATTATGCCGAAATTTCAGGTAGTGATTTAAAGATTAAGTCAGCAGCTCCATACAATACAATAATCAAAGTTCAAGCACAAGGAAAAAATGTTTCAAGTAACATACTTGAATTCAAGGTGGTAGAGTACTCTGAGTCAGGCCTATACTTAGACGGTTATGATGCAGTTGAAAGACTTGACGCTGCCGAAAGTCCTTATGTTTACCAAATTGGTGTTTTTAATCAAAGTTCACAAGCAGTTCCTGGAAAGAATCTAACATATTCTTTAAGTGCAGATGATGAAAAACTTCTTTCAGTAACAAAAGATGGTTACAACTTCACACTACGTGCAATTGGCCATGGTGTTGCAACTTTACGAATCACCCTTGGTGATACATATAAAGAAGTTGAAGTTAATTGTATAAAGGCTCCTGAGGCTTTAACATTACCAGAAGTTGTTCAAACAAAGAAAGATATTAATTTTGCAACTGGTAAAAATCAAGACATAACTAACTTTAATGTTGGTGTTGTAGGTATAAATGTTTGTTCAAACGTAGCATATACATTTGAAAAATGGAATGGTTCAGATTGGGCTACCTCAACAGCCGGCACATTTGACGCAGGTAAAATTAAATTTACAGAAGAAGGTAAGTTTAGGGTTACAGCAAGCTCAAATTCTGGTAGTATCCTTGAAAAATCAGTAAGTATGCAATTTACTGTAAATGATGGTGTCAACGTTTCAACATTTGCTGAATTGCAAACTGCATTAAACGCTTCTACTGGTAAGGCGATTAACATTGTTAATATGCAAACCAATAAGTTAGCTCCTGTAATTTCAAGTGTTCAAGATATGCTAGATGTAAAAACCGAAGTCGTTAGTGGAGATTTAACACTAAACGGTAACGGTTACGAAGTTGACCTTTCAGGTTTAGGAGTGGTTGAGTCTACAGATGATGACCTTGGAACATTCCTAAAAATTAGTGGTACAGCTAAGGAAGGTAATACTGAAGCCGACCATAAGGTTATTATCAATGATGTAGCATTTAAAGGAAATTCAGACCTTTCAGATGCAAATTCTAAAGGTAAGTATTTCAGAGCCATTGAAATTGGTGGAGATAAAGATCAAATAAGTTATCTTGTAGATATCAATAATGTAAAAGTTTCTAAATTTGGTGTTGGAGTACGTGTATCTCATGCAGTTTCGTATGGTGATAAAGTAAGTACATTATCAAATGTAACTGTTGAAAATACATGGTCAAATAGTATTGAAACTGCTGCTTGTCAAATAGTTTTGGATACAATCAATTTAGGACTATGTGGTGGATGTGGAATGGAGGTTACTCCAGATTCATTTGCTACAGCAGGTTTAGCATTTAATCAAAATCAAGATGTTAAATTTATTGGAACATGGAATGCGAACAATTTAAACAATGGAGAAACACATTATTTCGGATCGATGAATTTAAGTGGCCTTACAGTTCCTATGTTGATTAAGGGAAGTATTGGTACTAATGAAGGTGCAAAATCTAACGTTGTTAATGCTGAAGGCAAATTGAATATGATTGCATTGGTATTTAATAAAATTGTTTCAGTTACGCCTACTATTCAAATTGATACGAACAACTCAAATGTAACACAAGGTGCATTTGCATCATCTATTATTAATTATGAAGATATTGAGGGTGTAGATACTACACATAAGTATATTCGTGTAAAGTTAGTTTACGAAGCATTTAATTTAGGTAGTGTAATCCTATATAACTTTAACTATCAAGGTTAATATAACTAATGGTTGGTAATTAGTGGTTGGTAAAAAAAAGTTCTCTTAGTGAGGACTTTTTTTAATTATTTACAATGGTATAAATAATTGCATAGCATTTAATTTATAAGTTTTATATTACTGGTGGAAAGTTAGCCAAGTTGATTGACATTTCGCATTAGTTGGATTATAATGTTTGTTAAAGTTTACGAATGGGATTATATGCTAAATTGTAATAATTTTATATTAATTCCAAGGTATTTAGCAAGAAAATAGATATTGCAAGTACCGCTAAACTTTCGTTAAATTTTCATGTTTATAATAAGATTATAAATTAAGGAGATATTTATGAAGGAATATAATCATATTGAAGTTGAAAAAAAGTGGAAAAAGTACTGGGCAGATAATAATACCTTTAAAACTGATGTTTGGGATTTTAGCAAGCCTAAGTTCTACGCGCTTGATATGTTTCCATACCCATCGGGTTCTGGTTTGCACGTAGGTCACCCAGAGGGTTACACTGCTACTGATATTGTTAGCCGTATGAAGCGTATGCAAGGCTATAACGTATTGCATCCAATGGGTTATGACTCATTTGGTTTGCCTGCCGAGCAATATGCTATCGACACTGGCAACAATCCTGCAATCTTTACCGAAAAGAATATTGGTATTTTTGGCGACCAACTTAAAAATATTGGTCTAAGTTATGACTGGGATAAGGAAATTCGCACAAGTGACCCTAGTTACTACAAGTGGACCCAATGGATATTTAAGCAAATGTACAACGATGGCCTTGCTAGATGTGTTGAAATGCCTGTAAACTGGTGTGAAGAACTAGGTTGTGTGCTTGCTAACGATGAAATCATTGATGGTAAAAGCGAACGAGGTGGTTTTCCTGTTGTTAAAAAGAATATGAAACAATGGGTAATTGACATGCCTAAGTATGCCGAAAAGTTACTTTCTGGTCTTGATGAAATCGATTGGCCGGAATCAACCAAGGCAATGCAACGTAATCGTATTGGTAAATCTACCGGTGTAGAAGTTGATTTTGACATTGTTGGAGGCGGTAAATTTTCTATATTTACCACATGTATCGAAACTATTTATGGTATTACATTTATGGTTGTTGCACCTGATAGTAAGTTGGTGGAAGATTTACGTCCACGTATTGAAAACTGGGCAGAGGTTGCAAAGTACCGTGAGGATACACTTAAATTAAGCGACCTTGACCGTACCGAACTTAACAAGGGTAAATCTGGCGTGCAACTAAAGGGTATATACGCTATCAATCCAGTTAATGGTAAGCAAGTGCCTGTATTTGCTGGCGACTTTGTGCTTGCAAGCTACGGTACTGGTGCTGTTATGGCTGTTCCTAGCCACGACCAACGTGACTTTGAGTATGCTATCGTTCATAATATCCCAATGATACAAGTAATTGATGGCCGTGATGTAAGTAAATGTGCGTTTGAAAAGCAAGACTATTTAGGCAAACAATGTAAACTAATCAACAGTGAAGAATTTACTGGAATGATTGTTGAAGATGCTAAAAAGGCGATTGCTGAAAAGTTGATTGCACGTGGTGTTGCTAGATATAAGGTTAATTACAAACTACGTGATTGGATATTTGCACGTCAACGTTATTGGGGTGAGCCTGTACCAATTGTTCATTTCGAAGATGGCTCAACCAAGGCGCTTGATGATAGCGAATTGCCACTTGTGTTGCCTATTCTTAACGATTACAAGCCTGCAAAAGATGGAAGCAGTCCGCTTGCTAAGGACCTTGACTGGGTAAACGTAATGGTTGATGGTAAACCTGCTAAACGTGAAACTAACACAATGCCAGGCAGTGCTGGTTCAAGCTGGTATTTCTTGCGTTATATTGACCCACACAACGATAAAGAATTTGCTAATCAAGAACTTATCAATCACTGGATGCCGGTTGACCTTTACGTTGGCGGACCAGAGCATGCTGTAGGTCACTTGATGTATTCACGTATGTGGAATAACTATCTATTTGATAAGGGATTGGTTCCTTGCAAGGAGCCTTTCAAGAAATTAGTACACCAAGGTATGATTTTGGGCGCCAATGGTATCAAGATGGGTAAGCGTTATCCGGAATTTGTGGTTAACCCTAATGATGTAATTAGAACACATGGTGCAGATACACTTCGTTTGTACGAAATGTTTATGGGACCATTGGAGGAAAGTAAACCTTGGGACGACAATGCTCTTAACGGCGCTCGCAAGTTCCTAGATAGAGTATATCGTGCTTATCAAGAAAAGAATATTACTGATAGTAACAACAAAGAACTTGAAAAGATTTACCACGAAACTGTTAAAAAGGTTACAACCGACTATGAAACACTTAACTTTAACACAGCAATTTCACAAATGATGATATTTATGAATGCGGTTGGAAAAGTTACAGATTTCCCTCGTGAGTATGCCGAAGGTTTTGTAAAACTACTTAACCCAATTTGTCCATTTATGACCGAAGAATTGTGGGAACAACTTGGCCACAACAATACAATCACCTATGAAACATGGCCAACCTATGATGAAAGTAAGATGGTAGAAACTACTGTTGAAATTCCTATTCAGGTAAACGGAAAACTTCGTGCCAAGATTATGGTTGATGTTAATGCTAGCCGTGAGGAAATTGAAAAGACTGCACTTGAAGCAGTTAAGTCATACGTTGAAAATGGCTATAAGAAGATTATCTATATTCCAAACAAGATATTTAATATAGTTGTATAAAAATAAAAAGGATATAGACATATTATCTATATCCTTTTTTAATCTTCTAATCCTAATAAGTAGTCGCTGGTCACGCCGAAATATAATGCAATTGATTTTAAATATGAAATTTTAGGTTCGTTTATACCATTTTCCCAATTTGAAATAGCCGCATCAGTTGTGTTTAATGCTTTTGCTAGTTGCTTCATTGATAAGCCTTTTTCAATTCTCAACTCTCGTAGTCTTGTTGCAAAAATACTCATATAATTATATTGTACTAAATTTTCTTAGTAAAACGCTTGACACTAAGAAATCTTAGTGATATACTTTAATTAGTATTAAAATATTAAGGAGGATATATGAAAAAAATAAAATTTTTGACATCTTTGTTTGCTTTTATGCTAGTTATTACAGGTGTAATATGTTTAACGGCTTGTGGCAAAAATGAGTTTAAACCAAAAGAGTTAACAACAGAACAAGCAAAGGAAATAGTTAATAATGCTTTTGAAAAGTCAAAAAATTCAACCAATGTATACATGAAAATTAGCGATGAAGAATTTACATTTGCGGATTCAGAAGGGTATTATAATCAATATTACGACTACTACAATATTAACAATTCGGAAGAAAAGTGTCTTGTAAAAGAGTGGAGAGTGTATAATAATTCAACATGGCTGGTTATTGAATATGTATATCGTGAAAGTGGCGAATTGTACACTTCCGACGTAAGGGAGAGTAATTCATCAGCAACTTCATATATTGAGTTTGTTATAGGTGGTATTGATTATCTAGTAGATATTTTCGATGTTGAAGGTATTGAGGTGCAAAAGGCAATTCAAAGTGCTGAAAACGTTATAGTAATTAATTTTGAAGAAGATGGAGACGGTTTAGAGGTTGAAATCAAGGATGGATATATTAGCAAGATAAAAGAAGTATATTCTTATGATGGAGAAACTGAGGTATACGAATACAATTATTCATACAATGTTGATAATATTGAAGTTCCTCAAATGCCAGCAAATTAATAAGTACAAAGGGCGCTAATAACGCTCTTTTTTTCACAAAAAAGAATATTTTTTCGTACTATGGGGTAGATTGATTAATCAATCTAAGGAGAAAATATGTTTTTTAAATGTTGTAATAACAATTGGGATAATAATGGTTGTTGTAATAACCGTTTTCCAATCATAAACAGAAGCTCAGACCGCATAATTTTCACCAATAATACCGGCCCAACTGGTCCAATTGGTCCAACCGGCATTCAAGGTCCGGCAGGCCCTCAGGGATCTCAAGGTCCAACTGGAGCACAAGGCTTACAAGGAATCCAAGGTGTACAAGGTATACCAGGAGCAACAGGCTCCACAGGCGCAACTGGACCACAAGGTCCTCAAGGTATTCAAGGAATACAGGGTGTGACAGGGCCAGCCGGTGCAGATGGTGTTAGTATTACTGGTCCTACAGGTGCAACAGGTCCTACAGGTCCAACAGGTCCTACCGGCGCTACAGGATTAACAGGGGATATTGGTCCTACTGGACCTACCGGCCCAACTGGTCCTCAGGGCTTGCAAGGTATTCAGGGCATACAAGGTGAAATAGGCCCAACCGGTCCTCAAGGCATTCAAGGCGAGATTGGACCAACTGGACCAACCGGAGCAACTGGTGCTACCGGGGCCACTGGTGAAGCTGGAACAATTTCAGCAAGTGCTAACCAAAACGATGCACTTCAAAACGTTGCGGATGATGCATTAGTGTCGGTAACTGGTACAAATGTTTTGACGCCTGGCACAAGCTTAACGTTTGCTGGAGATACTGTAACTGCTAATGAAAACGGATTGTATTTAATTACTGCTAATACTGAGGTTACGGATAGTGTAGGAACGTATACTTTTGCTATTGATGTTGGTGGAGTGAGATACGAATATGCCGTTAATGTAACGACTGATCAAGTGCCAACAAGTGGTGGAACGACAATCGTGCTACAACTATCTACTACGCCAACTAATATTAGTTTGGTTAATACTAGTGGGGTTGATGTGGACGCAACCGATGCACAATTAAACGTTGTTCAAATTGCATAATTAATTATCTAATTTAAATTAATAATTAATAAAAGTAATATTTATTTCAACAATTAATTTAAATTCAAACAAAAATAAAGCCTAAATACTTATTTATAGGCTTTATTTTAATATTTTAGTAAAATTATTTAATAAAACAATAATTATTTTAATTTAATAAATGTATTTTAAATTAATTATTTTTAAATTAATTATTTAATTATTTTTTATTACATTGATTGATGAATTGTTCTTGCAATAACATCATCTTGTTGTTCCTTGGTTAGTTTTATAAAGTTTACAGCATAACCTGAAACACGTATTGTTAGTTGTGGGTATTTTTCTGGGTGAGCCTGAGCGTCTAGCAATGTTTCACGATTAAACACATTAACATTTAGGTGGTGACCTTTGCTTTTCATATATCCATCAATTAGCGTGCATAAATTATTGGTTTGAGTATCAATATCCTTTCCTAGTGATGATGGAGAAATTGAGAATGTGTTTGATATTCCATCACGTGCATTTTCGTATTTTAATTTTGCCACAGATTCTAGTGATGCTAATGCGCCATTGCTATCTCTACCTGGCATTGGATTAGCGCCAGGGGCAAGAGGTTGTCCAGCCTTTCTTCCGTCAGGAGTATTGCCAGTCTTTTTACCATATACGACATTTGATGTGATTGTTAAAATACTTGTGGTTGGTTCTGAATTGCGGTAGGTAGGATATTTGCGAACTTTTTCCATAAACCTATCAAGTAAGTCAACTGCAATTTGATCGGCACGGTCATCATTGTTGCCGTATTTTGGATAATCGCCTTCAACAATATAATCAACAGCCATACCATCTTCATCACGTATAACCTTTACCTTTGCATATTTAATTGCTGATAAACTGTCGGCAGCACAAGACAAGCCTGCAATACCGGTTGCAAAGAAACGGTGAACTTCGTTATCGTGCAAAGCCATTTCGGTTGCTTCGTAATTATACTTATCGTGCATATAGTGAATGCAGTTAAGTGTGTTTACATATAATTCTACCAGCCATTCCATCATTTGGTCATATTTTGTTATAACTTCATCATAGTCTAGGTACTCGCTTGTGATTGGTGCAAACTTAGGAGATACTTGAACTTTTTTAACTTCGTCCACACCGCCGTTGATTGCGTAAAGTAAGCATTTAGCAAGGTTTGCACGTGCTCCAAAGAACTGCATATCCTTGCCAACTTTCATACAACTTACGCAACAAGCAATGGCGTAGTCGTCTCCCATAAACTCACGCATTAAGTCATCATTTTCGTACTGGATTGCACAGGTTTTAATTGACATTTTGGCACAATATTTTTTGAAGTTTTCAGGTAGTTTTTGTGACCAAAGTACAGTTAGGTTTGGTTCTGGAGAGTGACCGATGTTATCAAGAGTGTGCAATATTCTAAATGAAGTCTTGGTAACCAATGGTCTGCCATCTACACCTACACCGCCAATCGATTCGGTAACCCATGTAGGGTCGCCTGAGAATAGCTCGTTATATTCAGGTGTGCGCATAAATTTAACCATGCGCAATTTCATTACAAATTGGTCAATTAGTTCTTGGGCTTGTTGTTCGGTTAATGTTTTATTTTTCAAATCACGTTCGATATATATATCTAGGAAAGTGGTATTACGACCAATTGACATTGCTGCACCATTTTGGTCCTTAACTGCGCCAAGATATCCAAAGTATAGGAATTGTACTGCTTCACGTGCGTTCTTGGCTGGCTGTGATATATCGTAACCATATAGGCCAGCCATTTCCTTTAATGAGTTTAAGGCTTTGATTTGTTCGGCAGTTTCTTCACGTGCTCGAAGAGAATTTTCACTAAAATCTTTAATTGAAGATAAATATTTTTTCTTTTCCTCAATCAGTTTGTCTACACCATATAATGCAACTCTTCGGTAGTCGCCGATAATTCTTCCACGGCCATATGCGTCTGGAAGTCCGGTGATAATTCCAACGTGGCGAGCCAGTTTCATTTCATCAGTATAGATGTCAAAAACTCCTTGGTTATGGGTCTTGCGATATTTGGTAAAAATTTCTTTAACCTGAGGGTCTATAGTGTAACCATATGCGGAAAGAGATGATTCGCTCATTCTTATTCCGCCAAAAGGTTGTAAACTACGCTTGAAAGGTTTGTCGGTTTGTAGACCTACAATTTTTTCCAATTTTTTGTCCAAATAGCCGGCTTGGTGGCTGGTGAGGGTAGATACAACACTAGTGTCGGCATCTAGAACACCACCTGCAGCACGTTCCTTTGCGCTTAAATCAAAAACCATTTGATTAAGTTTAGTGGTTGCTGCGGTTGGCTTTTTTAAAAAACTTTCATCACCGGTGTACAGCGTGTAATTTTTGTGAATAAAATCGCTAACGTTAATTTGTTCGCACCAAGCGCCTGGGTTAAAATCTTTCCATTGTTCTATCATTTGTTTTCTCCTAATAAAATTTTGTTTGCTTTGTTTATTTGATGTTTAGTTGGTTGTGGTATGTTACGCAGAGGATAACTAATTCCCATCTTGTCATACTTTGCAACTCCTAGCGAGTGATAAGGCAACACTTCAATTTTTTCAACATTAGAGAGTGTGTTTAAAAAGTTTCTTAATTCCACTAAGGCTGCGGTGTCATCTGTTAGGGTAGGAACCAAAACGTAACGTATCCACACGGGCTTATTGAGTGTGTTTAAGAATTTTGCAAAACTTAAAATGTTCTCATTATTAAATCCTGTAAGTTGTTTGTGCTTTGCTGGGTTGATATGCTTGATATCTAACAAAACCAAATCGGTGTATTTTAATAGCTCTTCAATTTTTTCAGTGTTTGATGGATTGAATAATACACCAGAGGTATCAATGCATGTGTGAATTTTTTCTGCCTTTAAAACCTTAAATAATTTGATTACAAAATCTATTTGCACTAATGGTTCGCCACCAGATATAGTAACGCCGCCATTGTTGCCGAAATAGTGTTTGTATTTGCGTATTTCGCTAAGTAACTGTTCTACACTATAATCCTTGCCGGCATTGATATCCCACGTGTCAGGATTGTGGCAATACTGGCATCTCATAGGGCAGCCCTGCAAAAATACAACAAACCTAATTCCGGGACCGTCGACAGCACCTAAAGTTTCGATTGAATGAATTTTGCCCAAAGTATTCTCCTTATAATGTATTAAATATTATACCCCTTTTATAATAAAAAATGCAACTGTTTTCAAATATAACAAGCAAAAAATCCACGGTTGTTCGTGGATTTTTGTGCGTTATAAAGAGATATACAAAGGCAATATTTAGTATCTATCAACTGGGAAGCATACAAATTTTGTTGGTTGACATTTATTGCCGCATTTGCATGGGTCGTAATTGCATTTATTATATTCGCTATTATTATCGTACCTGCAATCATCATGGCTATGCTTTTTGTCGCATTCATCATCATGGCTATGCTTTTTATCACATTTATAATCATCATCAAACTTGTTAAAGCTTCCATATTGGTCGTAATATCTAAAGTTGGAATATCCGTAGCTATCATAATCAAATGATTGATTTGATAGTGAATAGTTGTTGTCAAATCTGTCATAATCATTATTAGATTTGTGGCAATAATCGTTAATGCCGTAATTGTGAGATTGCTCTACATGACAACACTTTTTATCATGATATTTCCTATCTTTATTTTGGCAATTATTGTTTGAGTTACAGCTTTTATGCTGGCTCCAACACCTACACCAGTTACAATTATTAAAAAACATATTTTCTCCTTAGTAGATTGACTTCTCAATCTATATCATAGTACGATAAATACTCCTTTTATGTGATAGTGGATTATATATGTTTAATAAAAAACTATTATAGCATTTTGTGAAACGAATTCAAAGAAATTTAGGGGGATATAAAACTTATTATTTATTTAAAAAACTGCACAACCCTTAAAGGTGATGACGAATGGCCGACTTT
>JBGVOQ010000003.1:0-19616 GCA_045126575.1 Candidatus Onthoplasma sp.
CTTGAACTTTTGGAATTGAAAAGAACTAAATTCTTTCCTTACCTAAGTATATATTAAGATAAATTGTTCTCGCATCCATTAACTGAATGCATTGTTAATATACCACATACTAAAAACTTTGTCAACACTTTTTTAAAAAAATTTTAAGAAATTTGCAAAAATTTTAACTTTTTAGCCCAAATTTACCAATTTTGACCACTTTTTACCACTTTTAACCACCTCGCATGGCAATTTTTATGTCATTTGACGTAAATTCACTACCTGTAATCATTAACACATCTTTGTATCATCTCTACCTATTATATATAATATAGCAATAACAAAAAGAACAACTAATTAAAGTTGCTCTTTTAAAACCTCTAACTATTAAGATAGCGCACCAAGCACATCAATATTGTTATCAATAAACTTTATCAATCCTGGAATTGTGTAATTTTTGAAAAATTCCTCGGTTGCGGTGTTTAGAGTTACGCTTTCATCAATAACGATAACTTTTTTATTAATTAGGTCATAGATTGTATTATCATTGATAATTTCCTCTACGGTTTTAGGTATATCACTTATAGTGGAACCAGCAAGTAGAACCATTACACCTTCCACTGCCTTAGCATCGGCACCTGTACCTTGAGTGTATGAATAGTTACCTTCCGTTCCTGTGCGAGTGTATCCCATAATTTCATATACATACAAAGTTTCAAATGTTGTACTGCTTGATAAATCGCTTACCTTTTTACCTGCTAGCGTTCCCATTATACCAGTAACTGGAGTTGAGTAGTTAGAATCTGTATAATATTTACCTGCCTTTTCGTAATATCCCATTGCTTGCCAAATTTCAATATCTTCGATTGCTTCAGCCAATTCACTAATCTTAGTGCCATGGAATGTTTTTAGCACACCGGTGGATTCCTCATAAGTTTTACCTAAAGCTTTACCTAGTGTTAAATCCTTAATATCATCATTCAATGTTTCGATTGTGCTGCCATATAATGCATTAATAATACTGCTATTAGCAGGGTCGCCTTGAGGCTTAGCACCTACCATTTCTCCAAGAGTTATTTCTTTAATCTTTTGGTCAATATTGTCGATTGTTGCTTTTTTGTCACACAATGCATTAATAATACTGCTATTATTAGCATCACCTGGAGTTACATCTAGGATTTGACTAATTTCCAATGTTTTAACATCAGTAGCAATTGATGAAATAGTACTATCCATCAAAGCCAAATGTTTAACAACGCCTGTTACAGGAGTTGTGCCATCACTTTCAAACACCTTACCTTGAACCTTATCTACTTTGTATCCCATAGCATCTGCTACTAAAACATCATTAAAAGCACCGTCATCATCCAATTCGGTAATCATTTTACCTGCAATGGTAGCCATAATGCCTTCTACCTTGCTACTTGGGCTAAAATCTGATTTGGTATAGTAAGTATTGTCAGCCTTTTTGTAATAATTCATTACTTGATAGATATATAAATTTTCTATTGTTTCCTGCTTTGATAAATCTTCCAAATTCTTACCAGCAAGTGCGTTCATTACACCTGCAACTTTAGTATCTTCATCAAAAGTTGATGATGTATAGTAAGACTTGTCCGCCTCATTGTAATAATAACCCAAAACTTCACAAATTGTTAATTCGTTGATTTTGTCTTGATTAGAAAGGTCATCAATAGTGTAATCTGCAATAGCGTTCATAACACCGCTAACTTCGCCAATATAGTTACCGTTTTCATATTTTTCATAATACTTTTCAGTAACATCATCATACTTGTAGTCTAGGATTTCATAAATCTTTAGTGATTCGGTTGTGTCACTAAATTTGGTTATTGCAACATTTAAAGGCAAATCCATCAATCTAGGCTTAATTGTATTAGATGTTATTGTATGCGAACCGTTTGCAAATTTTACAACAGTGTCTTCAATGGTATACTTAAATCCTACTTCAACTGTATGTTCCTCATTTGTGTATAGTTTGCCATTATATATATAATAGGTAGTAGTTTTTTCCAGCGCAGTGTTCAACATACCAATGTCTGTATCTTCCACTTCTAAAAATTTGAGAACATTGTTAAAAGTGATAGTATCAACAGTTTCATCAAACGCCTTGCCTATATTTTTGATTGGAGAATTTTTAATAATTGACATATCAACACCAAATGGCGCATCCTTATCGTCAATCAATGTTATATTAAAGTCCTCCTCAAACTTAGCAATTGTGTATGCGTCTGGATTGTTTTGTGAAATACCCTTAGCAATACTAACCACCTTTTTAAGTGTAAGGTCTTCCACGCCTTTGTTGTTGGTTATGTCGCTTTTGGTCCATTTTTCAAGTTTGCGAACCGTGATTGAACTATAAGCCCAATAACCAAGACCAGCTATTGTGGCTATAGCTGCAAGAAAACCAATAAAACAGCCTAAAAAGAACTTACCCAATCCTCCAAAACCATGTTTTGTTCTAACTCTTTCTCTTTTCATATAATTTATCTCCTGAAATATATTATAAACAATTTGACCTTAAAAACAAAATCAATTTAAATTAAATTTAAAATTTTTACATTATTTTACAAAATTTGGGCTATATCAAAACTATCGTGACGCCACTATTAAGCATCATCAAATCGCTATCGGCTAAAAGTTCATCACTAAATTTAATTGCCAAATCTCGCTTTGGATTACTTGGTGTCCATTTTTCACACGGAATATAGTCAGTAATTTTCTTTTGAGCCTTTAGATGCTTAAGTCGGGTGTGGATTTCCTTCTTTATTAGACCACCTACACCGTGACTGCCATATCCGTGAATTACTTTTAACACCTTAAATCCGCCCAACTTGCACGCATCAATTTCAATCTCTAATTGCGCACCTGCCATAAGGCAAGTTTGATTTTCACTTTTAACATCTATGTATAAAACTCTCATAATTATATGATAGCACCTGAACAACTTTTTAGTCAAATTAAATTTATATAAAAAATAGAAATCCACAAAACTTGTTGATTTCCATTTTTAAATAACGTATTCGTTAATAGTTAAATGTGGTGTTATTTAAAATATTTCCACAATTTATCACTATTCATTGTTCATTAATCATTATTACTACATTTCTCTGCGGTTTTCAATAGCCTTGCCTAGTGTGATTGCATCGGCAAATTCCAGTTCGCTACCCATTGCAACACCTTGTGCAATACGGCTAACCTTAATACCAAGTGGTTTTAATAGGTTTGCAATATACATTGCCGTTGCCTCGCCCTCAACATCTGGATTGGTAGCAATAATAACTTCCTTAATATTTTCCTCGCCTACACGAACAAGCAAACTTTTTAGATTAATATCGTTAGGCCCTTTGTTATCCAGTGGGCTGATTACACCATGCAACACGTGATAAGTGCCGTTAAATTGCATAACCTTTTCAAGCGCAGTTACATCTTTAGGCTCCTTTACCACGCAAATAATAGGGTCTACATTTACCTTAGAACAGTTATCACAAAGCTCTTTGTCGGTAAAGTTACCACACTTTGCGCAATAATGGATTTTGGTTTTAGCCTCGGTTATTGCGGTTTGAAGATTATCCACCACCTGTTGGTCTGCCTTGATTAAATAATAAGCATAACGTTGAGCAGTTTTTTTGCCACAACTAGGCAATTTAGATAATTCATTAACCAGCCTTTCCATAGATTCTATAATATTAGACATATTACATCAATCCACCAAGGTTGCCAAAGCCACCCATCTTGCTATCCTTAATTTCCTTAGCCTTAGAACTTGCGTCCTTAATAGCAGCAAGTAGCAAGTCCTCCAACATCTCAATATCCTCAGGGTCTACTGCTTCCTTAGCAAGTTTAAAGTTTTGAATATCTCCATTACAGGTCATGCTAACTTTAACCATTCCGCCGCCGCTAACACCTTCTACTACAGTACTTTCCAATTCTTCCTGAGCTTTTGCCATATCTTCTTGCATCTTTTGTGCTTGACGCATAAGGTTTTGCATATTCATTCCGCCAAAACCGCCCATTCCGCCTCTAAAATTTGCCATATTATATTACTCCTTTATTTTTAATTTATCCATAAACACATTTTTTAATTCCGCCACAATATCTCTACTGCTTTTGTTGGCGTCATCATATCTAACTTCAATCTTTTTAATATTATCATTAAGGGCTGATGCTATACTCAATATTACATTAAGTCGTTCCTGTTCGTCAACTGATTTTAGTATAGTTTGATCATTTGTTAACAAAACCAAGCAGTTGCCCACCATATGAACTCCGTAAATATCTTTTAGTAGCGAACTTAACGCAAACATATTACGTTTTTTTATTTCTAGTAACACGCTACCCCAAAGTTTGTTAACCTCATTACTATTTGTATTCGTAGTGGTATTAACTTTATTACTAAATATATCATCTATCGAGTTAACTGGCTCCATTTGTGAAGTTGCAGGCTTTGGCTGACTTACTGGTTGATTAAATGTTTTAGTTGCTGCTTGCACTGGTGGTTGACTAACACTTGCAGCAGTTTTATCCTGACCTTGCATCGTTATAAGTGATATACACACAGCCTCAAATAAATTTTGTGGATTTGCACTATATTTTAATTCCAATTCAATGCGTGCAAACTTGTCAAAACCTTGCCTTAACACCAAACTATCTAACTTATTTGCTTGTTGCTCCAACAATTCCAACTCATTAGGCATAATATTTAACACATTTATATCCTTTACACCCGACTGAATTAGTAACAAATTTTTAAAATACTCAGTTGTTTCCTTACATAATAATGTTATATTCTTGCCACGGTTTAAAATGTTTTTAACTTCCGCAAATACGCCTTTGATATTAGAATTTATAATATTATCCACCAATTTTGTGATACCCTCGCCAGAAGTTAAGCCTAGTACCTCCAAACATTTATCATACGTTATATTCTTTTCACAGAACGCTGAAACACTATCTGCAATCGATAATGTATCACGCACGCTACCAGCACCTTGCGACGCAATTAAGTACAAACTGTTTTCATCACATTTAATACCTTTTTGATTAAACACGTTTTTTAAATGATTAACCAACTCATCTGTTGTAAGCAATCTAAAATCAAAACGAGTGCAACGTGAAAGTATGGTCGCAGGCAATTTATGCACTTCGGTAGTTGCCAATATAAATATTACATATTCAGGTGGCTCCTCCAATGTTTTTAGCAGTGCATTAAACGCACTTTCGGTTAGCATATGCACCTCGTCAATAATGTACACTTTTTTACGTGCAATTGTTGGAGGATATTTTACACGCTCACGCAAATCTCTAATCTCATCTACACGGTTGTTGCTGGCAGCGTCAATTTCTACCACATCCGTGTTAGGTAAATTTAATGCCTCACACGCCCTACATTTACCGCAAGGAGAACCGTCCTGACTATCCAAGCAGTTAATAGCCTTACTAAAAATTTTGGCGCAACTAGTTTTACCAGTTCCTCGTGTGCCGGTAAATAAATATGCGTGAGTAAGTTCGCCACTTTTAACCTGGTTAGATAGTGTGCGTGTGATATGATTTTGACCTATAACTTGCTTAAAAGTTGTTGGCCTAAACTCACGATACAATGCTAAATTCATACTATTCTCCTTTTAACAAAAGTTTTAATTTACGTTTGATTGCCTGAATGATGTTGTCCACCTTTTTGCTAGTTATGTTGTTGGTGCTAGCAATTTCACTATAACTATATCCATTTAGATACATTAATAATATATTATATTGCTCATTTGTCAAGGCATTTTTTACTTTTTGGTACAAAAGTTTTGCACTTTCGTTGTCTAACGACATTTGCTCAGCACCCTTATCTGGCGCTTGCAATATAATTTTAGGACTATCGGCTTGGTCCGAGAATTTACCCTCAATATTAATTGAAACATAGTCATTTAATGGCTGATTTTTTTTACTACTTGCCACCTTTACAGCATTTTGAATTTGATGATGAATGCACATTGATGCAAAACTTGAAAATTTGTCAGTTTTACTTTCATTAAATGCCATAATTGATTTATATAATCCTATCATACCCTCTTGTAACAAATCATCAAAGTCGGCTCCAAGCAAAAAATATTCACGGCAAATAGCAGTAACTTTTGGCTTGAAAAATTGAAGTATGTATTCCATACTTTCAAAATCTCCTTGTTTAGCCTTGGCTACTATTTCATTTATTTGCGACATATTTCCCTTTGTCTTAGCGCCTCATACATTGCAATTGCGCCCGCATTTGATGCGTTTAAACTATTAACTTCACCACGTAAAGGTATTGATATTGTACCATCACAAGTGCGGTTAACAAGTTTGCTTACACCGCCACCCTCACTACCTACAACTAGTGCTAGAGGTCCTGTAAGGTCGGTTTGGTACATTGATTGATTGCCCGCCTCAAGCGAGTATACCCAAATGTTTTGCTTTTTCAATTTTTCGATAGTTTGGCTAAGGTTAACTACCTGAGCGACCTTCATATGTGCCACTGCACCCGCACTGGTTTTAAATACCGTTTCGTTAATCTCACATGCACGATTTTGCGCAATAATTATTCCGCTAACTCCAACACACTCGGCAGTACGTATAATTGCTCCAACGTTATGAGGGTCAACAATGCCATCAAGTATTACAATAAATGGAGCCTCGCCCTTATTTTCGGCGTCTTTCAAAATATCGTTTACGTCACAATATTTAAACGGCTTTACAAAACTTAACACACCTTGACTATTTTTAGTCTTGGTCAATTTTTCAATATCCTGCTTAGAAGCATACTCGATATTTACTTTTCTACTTTTAGCAAGGCTTATAATATTGTCACACTTTTTTGTTAAATCGCTATTTATTATAACCTTTTCAACAGGATAGTTTGCTTTAAGCAGTTCTGTTGCGCAGTTAATTCCTTCCACTATCATAATAATCCTCCAAACTTATATCAATAATTTTTTGCAACTTATCATTTTGCTCAGTCAAATATAGATATCCTAACAATGCTTCAAACTGAGTGGCTTTTGTGTATTGCTCAGGCGTACTATTTTTAGCAATGTTATTAAAATGCAAATTTTTAGCTCGATTAACAATGTCACATTCCTCACCGCTAACTAAAGGCATAATTTTATCCATTAATAATGCTTGATTTTTAGCACACACTATAGCGTTAACACATTTGTTTAGATCCGCATTCTTCTTATCCGTACACATTATAAAATGCTTGCGCACGTATAAGGAAAAAACACTGTCACCCATGTAAGCCAGTTTGATTGCATTTAATTCATATATTTGCTTGTAGTTTTTTTCCATATAATTTATATGATAACACAAAATTTAAAATTTGTAAAGAAAGTGCTGAAAATTCTTTGACAATTGTGAGTCGAATTTATATAATTTAATCAAACGGTTGACAAATTTGTGCTTTATTATACAAAATTAGTCAAACTTACACAGGGGTAATTATGAATTTTTTAAAGAGAATGAAAACTCGTGAACGAGTTGAAATGTCATTAAAAACAATAGCTGCAGTTGTTGTTGGTATTGCACTAATATTTTTAATGGAAGGTATGATTTTTAGCATCTATATGACTAAAATTAACGACAACAAGGCTTCACAATTTATCGCTACAACATGTGTTGCGTATTGTGAGGAGGTTGGCGAGGACGAATACAAAATATATTTGCATAACACCGAATATAACTCTTGGTCTGTCCGTGCATCTAATTTCACAAAAGAACAAATAGAAAAATCCGGTTATTCAAAAGTTGTATATGACGCACCTAATGCATTTGATGTAAGCATCAATACCACCCATTATATCGTTATGGCAATATTCATATTAGCAATCATAGGCTTTTATGGTTGGAGATTCTACAAACTTGATGTAGACTACAAGAAATTGGAAAAACGCCTAAAAATAAAAGGCACAATATTTTAAAAGTAAAACCTCGCATTCGTAGCGAGGTTTTTTGCTAAATTTATTAAATTATATTGCAACCAACTATATTCTAACAACATATTTAATATACTAGCCGCATAGCACTATACCCCAATAAAAAGCCCCACAGCGTTTAATATCAATATAAATTAGTTAAATGCGCGTAATTTTATATTATAAACAATATAAATAAAAATGTAAAGCGTTTTAACAAATTTTTCAAAAGGTATTGACAAATGTAAAATTTGTGGTACAATTTGGGTAACTAAAAAGTAAATGGGGAGTTTATATGAAAAAGTTTTTAGTATTTTTAGTAGCACTAATCGCAACCGTTTGTATTGGTGTAACATTTTATCAATTTGCTAAAAATGATGAGGTGATATCAGTTGGCACTGCACCTATCTATATTAACTATGGCGACAAGTTATCATTGGACGACATTGGTTTTTCTCGCAAGGAGGCTAGCAAGCAAACCACTTTTGATTTTAATGCTGGTGGCGATGATGTTACTTCTATCATCAAGTTCGACCAAGCAACTCAATGCTACGTTCCTACAAGCAAAGGTGGCGCAACCACTATTAAAATATCAACTTCTAACCGTAAGTACAAAACACTTACTATTGACGTGTTTGTTGGTGTAGGTTCTGAGGAAAACCCTTATTATATTTCTAACGAAAAACAATTGTTTGACGTAACTAATAAGCATATTGCTGAAGAAGTGAACTACAAACTAGTAAACAATATTGAACTTAAAGAGGTTCACTCACCTATCGGTTTAATCGAAGATAAAAACCACGAATTTAACGGCACATTTGACGGTGGTTACAATACTATTAGCAATTTACAAATTGAAAGTTGCAAGTTTGCGGGATTGTTTGGAATTGTAGGTTCTAAAGGTTCTGTAAATAACCTAAATATTGCAAACGCTAAATTAGATGGCCAATTTTCTAGTGCTGGTGTGGTAGCCGGAAAATGTTATGGTAAAATCGATAAGGTTATTATCGACAACCCAGTTATTAACAATACCGACAACAATGGCGTAACAGGTGGAGCCGTTGGTACATTAGAAACTGATACAAAGTCACTTAACCCTGCTAGCGTATTTAGAACAGGTGTTGTTGTAACCAAGGACGATTTGGTTATAACTGCAAGCAGTACTCTTGGCGGATTGGTTGGTGTATCCCACGGATCACAAATCCATGCTTGCTACGCAAATGTATCACTAAAGAACACTTCCGATAAATTTACCGGTGGACTTGTTGGTGAATTTGTAATAGACGAAATGGCAAAGATTTATGAAAGTTATGCTATATCTAAAATTGACGCTAAAGCAACTGCTGGTAACATTGCCGGAAAAGTGGAAATAGATTCAGACGTAAATTTGGTAAATCTTGATACAGACTTAATATTGGTTGGTTTATACTTTAATCAATCATTAAATAAATATAGCGGATTAGGTTCGGATACATACAATATTGCCGATGCTACAAGTTTTACAGTTAATGGCAAAACTACAGATGAATTGTTGGAGAAAAAGACATATATTTACTATGTAACTAACAATAGCAATATTGTGTACTGGGACAAAGTATGGCACTGTGTTGATGGTCAATACCCTACCCTAATATTTGCAAACAAATTTGAAGACGTTACTCTTGAAGATGATGGAACTGTTACAAATCCTGATGTTGAAGAACCTGAAATTACAGACCCTGAAAATTCTAGCAGCAACACAATCATCATTACAAATAAAAACGAATTTATATCACGCTTCCAAACTGGCAGCAAAGTTAGTGGTAAATTTATTATCAACGCAGATATTGATTTGGGCGGAATGGAATGGGTACCAGTTGACTTCACTGGAACTATAAACGGAAATAATCACACAATTAGCAACTTTACTATTATCCGTTACCATGATAAGGAAGCTGTTGACTATCGTGGAGTATTCTACCGACTAAGTTCTTCTACTATTAAAAACATAAAATTTAGCAACGTTTCGTTCCTTGATGAAAGTGCTGAAGGTGCTGGCGTTGTGGTTGGATATATTAGTGCAGACGTTAGATTGTCTAATATAAAAGTAGAAAACTCAGACGTTGCAATATCTGCTAGATACGGCGGCGGTGTTGTTGGTGTTATTAATGGTGTTTCTATTCTTGAAAACATCAGCGCTGCTAACACTAATGTATCTGCATTAAGAGCTGCTGGTATTGCTGGTAGAGTTTCAGCTTCTGCTACACTTGACAATTGTAATGTTGTTACCGAAGCCACAACTATTAAAGGTGTTGACCTTGCAGGTGGTATCGCCGCTGTAAACTACGGAACAATTCAAGATAGCTATGTTAAAGGAATTATTAGTTCATATGGCTCATCTAAAATAGGATATATTGGCGGTATCGTTGCAACAAACTATAAAGTTCTTAAAAACAACAGTTGTTGGGCAACTATCGAAGCAACCAACACAACTAATGGTTCAATCTATCAAGTTGGTGGTATTGCTGCAATTAATGATGGAACAATTGACTATTGCAATATAAATACTAGCAAAATCTCAGCAGGCAACTCAACTTCTAAGGTTTATATCGGCGGATTAACTTCTACTAATGAAGGTAAAATACGTTACAGTGTTGCAAACGTTGATAATATCGGTTCGCTAAACACAAATCTTTATGTTGCAGGCTTAGCAGTTGTAAACTTCGGTGGAGAAATTAAAGGCTGCTTTAACTTTGGAAACCTTTCAGGATATATTGTTGCAGGTCTTGTAATTAACAACGATAACAACGCAACTATCGATGCTTGTATGACTGGTAAAAGCATTGATGACGGTATCATTGACGAAACTGGCGAATGGGAAAAACGTGTACAATATAAAGGTCACATGGTATCAACATTTGCTTATAGCATTTCAAGCGGCACAATTTCAAACTGCCTTGTAAGTGCAAAACTTTTGTGTCAACACAATGATGGCTGGGTAGCAGGATTTGCAGGATTTATGCCTTATACAAAAGGCTCTAAGGGTCAAGATGCTAAATACGGCACAATAAGTTCATGTATTGCTAACATTTCGTTACTATATAACAATCTTGGCGATGTTTATTGCGATATTGCATCTGGTGACTTAATGACAAAAAATCGTTGCACAGGAACAATATCTAACTGTGTAATCACAACTGAGTTATCAAGCAGATATCATCAATCTTTACCTGATAAAAACTGGTTTACAGGTAAAACATATGCTCCTGCCTCTGAATCAAACTTTGTGGCTAGAACTGTTGTTGAAATGACCGACATTGCAACATTCACACAAGCAGGCTTACTAAACTTTGATATTTCTACTCAAATATATTATGATGTATTCGCAGAATCTTACGATTCAGCTTGGGTAAAACCTAGCCAAAACAGAATCCCTCTTCCTAGCACAATATTTAATGTGTTTGGAAATATATTTGGTGAAAATTCTGATAATGTATCTGGCGACATCTATGACGATAATGCGTTTGTAGACAAATGGCTTGGCTGGTAATTAAAACCCAAAAACTTCTAACTTAATTGTTAGGAGTTTTTTTGTTATGGTTGTTGCGTGATTATGTTTTATATGTTATAATATCAGTATGGAATTAAATATACTAAAATCATTAAATTTAAAACATGCTATTAATAATACTATCGCCACCATCAAGCAATTAGGCGATAGCGATATTTGCGTGATTGTGCCAGATAAACTAAGCGCCACAATGGAGCGCCTTGTTTTTGATAAATTAAATATTGAAAGCAGTTTTAATATCAACATTTCAACAATTAACAGACTTAGTAAAAATATATTAGCAGAAACAAATGCTAGTTATAAAACCATATCCAAGATTGGCGGCATAATTTTGCTTAAAAAAGTGCTTAACGATAATAAGGATTTGATAACCAGTTTTAAAAACTCCAAACACTCCTATCAATATTCTAACGAAATTTATAAAACTCTTGCCCAGTTAAAATCATGTCAGTTAGATAGTGATGAGCTTTTAAAGTATGAGTGCCCTATCAAACCTTTACAGCAAAAAATCAATGATTTAGGTACATTACTACAAAATTATAACGAAGCAAAAATTGGTATACTTGACAACTCGGATACACTTACCCTTACATGCATGATGCTGGATAAAAGTGAAACGGTTAAAAACACCTATTACATCTTTGCAGGCTTTGATGACTTTACATCTCAAGGATATCTTTTAATTGAACGATTAATTAAGCACTCTAAGGGCGTATATGTAAACACCTATACTTCTTCATCATTTAACAAAAGCATTTATTACCAAGATGTATTTTATCGATTACTGTCACTCTGTAATACCCTTGGAATTAAGGATAATGTAATTGACTTGCCTTATAGTGATGATGCTCTTCATACTTACCTATCACATAATTTGTTTGCATTTAACAAACTTAGTTTTATAACCAAGCCAAACGACATTAGGCTGTATCAAGCCCAAAACATAACCGACGAATTGGAATTTGTAGCACGTGATATACGTAAAAAGGTTTTAGATGGCGCTAGATTTAGTCAATTTGGTATTGCCGTATACAACTTGCAATCATACAGCAATATAATAAAGCAAGTTTTTGATAAATACGAAATATGCACATATATTGACGTTCAAAAAACGTTTTCATCTACCTGTGTATATAGATTTTTCACAAACTTATGGCAGTTGTATCTAAAAAAATATGACACACTTAATTTAATCGAGTTTATTAACAGTAACTTTATATCAATACCTGAACCACACAAGGTAGCAATTTGTAACATTTTAAAACAAACTAACTATCGTGGAAACTTTGCAAACTTTGATTGCAAAGACGAGCAGATAAATCAATCGGTTAGTATATTGCACCAATTTTTAACACGCTTTGAGTTAAATGAAAACTCAACAATTGACGAGATTATTGATTGGCACGTAAACATTTCGTCACAATTAAATTTAGATGAAGTATTAACAAATATTAGCAATTTTATTAACGACTCGTATGAACAAAAAATAATTGTTCAAGCGCTAAAATCCTCAACACACTTATTAGATGAAATTAAGCAATTTTACCCATCATCAACCTTGGCAGAAATTTACGATATTTATGCAAATGCAGGGCTAGAATTATCCATATCTCCACTACCACTTAGTGCAGATTGTGTACAAATCGTGGACGCTAACGAAATTTTAACACCATTTGATGATTTATATATTATCAACTGCTCATCTTCTACCGCGCCTAACACTCTACAAGATGTTGGTATATTGCTTGATAAAGAATTAACCTACGTACAGTTATCTCACAATATTGAGCCCACTATTGCAAGAATGAACAGATTGAATAGATTTAAATTATTTAATAGCGCATTAATGTTTAATAATAGTTTAACAGTTTCAATGAGTTTGGCATCATCTAGCGAAACCAGTCCACTTGTCAACGAGTTAAAATCACGTATTTTTGTAAGCGACAATAATCAAACCGAAACTAACATTGGTTACATTTACCCTTATCAGATTAAGGCTCAAACCAATTACACTCCATTAAGCCTGTGGGATTTGGTTGAATATGTATACACCAACAAGCTAAAAACAAGTTCTAAGGTTGACGATATTATTAAAAACTCCAATATCTCCACCGCCACCACACAGGTTTGTGTTGATGAAAAAAATATTAACTTTAATCAAATTTCTGCCAGTGCACTGGAAACATACTTCCAATGTCCATTACAATACTTCTTTAATTACATATTAAAGTTAAAAGAGCCCACATCTAGTGAAATTGAAATGTTGGATATTGGTAATATATTGCACAAACTTGCACAATTATATTATCTACAAAAGGATAGACAAACCCTTGATATAGAAGCCTTTTGCCGTAATACAATAAACAAATTAGTCGAAAGGGACGAAAAACTAAAATCTCACATCAACAACCCTATACTTATTAACCTTATTGATGAAGCCATCAGATTTGTTTCTCACCTTCGTGAACTAGATAATAATAGTGAATTTAAACCTACCTATTTTGAAAAATCATTCGGTTCAAACAATGGGTTTGCTGCGCTGCCTCTAACAGATACTATATCACTAAAAGGTCAGGTTGACCGTGTTGACCTATATGACAATTATTTTAGAATTATCGACTACAAGTCAGGCAATGCTGATGCAACCTTTACCGAACTATATTATGGCAAAAAATTGCAATTATTCTTGTACGCACTTGCTATTAAAAATGCCACAAATTTAACACCTAGCGGAACTTTTTATCTGCCAATACAAAACGTGGTTGAAAAATCAAATAGTAGTGATAGTATATATAAACTAAACGGCTTTTACACCGACAATAATGACCTTGCAAAGGCATACGACATTAACATATATAGCAATCTAAAAAGCAATTTTGTAAATATGACACTAAAAAAGGACGGAACCCTTTCAAAGCGTAGCGACAAGGTCCTAACCACCAGTCAAATGGATTTGTTGATGGAGTACGCTAAGCAACTGTCAGTTAAGGCTTTGAGCGAAATTTCTACAGGCAAATTTAACGCTTCACCGCTTAAATTTAATAAACAAAAAAATGCTTGTAAATATTGCCCACACCTTGTTTTGTGTTCAAAAAATAGTAACAATATTCCATTTAGAGATGTTGGAAAAGTCAACATTGATAGCTTTAAAAATATTTTAGAAGGAGGCAACAATGAGTAGAACACCACACCCTCAACAGCAGGCTGTACTGGATTGCACCGCAGATAGACAGCTTGTAAGCGCAGGCGCAGGTAGCGGAAAAACTACTGTTATGATTAAAAAAATAACCGACTTGCTACTTAGCGGTCAAGCAACTACCAATCAAATATTGGTTGTTACTTTTACCAACCTTGCCTCTATTGAAATGCGTGAGAGATTGGTTAAAAATATTAGCGAGGCACTGCTATCCGCCACCGACAATGACGAAAAACTACGAATCCAAAACATATTGGATAGTATTGAAACCTCCTCAGTGGATACTATTGACGGCTTTTGCTCCAAAATGTTAAAAAAATACTTTTATCAAGCCGATTTAGAGCCCGAAATTAAAATCATTTCATCATTCAGTCAAGAATATTATATTAACAAGGCGCTAGATTTAGCCATAAAGCAATTTAACCAAACCAACGAGCGTGAATTAATTGTCCTATGCGACATTTTTGAAAAAAAAGCACGAAGCTTGGATACATTAAAAGAAAGTTTACTACGTGCATTTAATTATTGTATTTGTCAAAAAGATTATTCCGTTTATCTTGACAGTGTTTTACCTCAATACAAGGACTTGGCATCTCCTTCCGCTGTATTTTTAAATCAATATATATGCGACAACGTTGCCGAATTAACTGCCAATATACTAAGAATATTACCCGACTTTACCGAATTTCCAAAGTTACACAAAATGTTGGATAATTATTGCACTCATCTAGTCAACATCAATCCAAATAGCAAATTTGAACAAAATATCAACATATTAAGTTCTCGCCCAGACTGTAACTTTTCAACCACCGAGCGCATTAAGGATAGCAATGATTATAAAACACTAAAATTTTATGCCAACAAATTAAGCGACCTACTTGCTGATTTTGATTTTTTGACCACTCTGCAAGACCAACCTTATGTAGATGCGATTTCATCACACTTATCTAGTTTTATTGCCCTACTTAAGTTATTTACAACTACTTACGCTCAATTAAAACAAGAAAACAACGTTATGGACTTCAGTGACCTAGAGCGTAAAATGCTAGATTTGCTTAAGCAGGAATCAATTATATCCGATTTTCACGATACATATAAATATGTATTTGTTGATGAATATCAGGACATCAACCCTATGCAAGATGAGCTTATCAATATTCTACTATCATCTTCTAGCAAACTGTTTCTTGTAGGTGACGTAAAGCAAAGTATTTACGGCTTTAGGCAATCAACACCCGAACTATTTATCAACGCATACAAGAGTTACAAAAACAACCCACAGTTAGGCACCTCGTTTGATATGACAATCAATTATCGTTCCCACCCTCAAATCTTGGAATTTAACAACGAAATATTCTCTCACTTAATGACCGATAAATCTTCCGATATCGACTATGCCGGCACTAGCAAATTTTCACCACAACGAACTGACTTCCCTACCTCACAAGCGGTTGAAATATTAATATCCAACACAGATGCCGAGCAGGAACAGGAAACAGTAAATGGATTGTATAGTATTTCCACTCATTCAACTAAACCAACATTATCGGCTAGCGAAATTGAAGCCCAATTAGTCTTAAATAAAATTAAGCAACTAGTTGGTACAGATTTTTATGATTCCGCCACTCAGCAAACACGTAAACTAGAATATAGCGACATTGCCATACTTAGCCGTGGCATTAATAACGACAAAGTGCAAAATTTAGCAAACCTTTTAACTCAAAATGGGTTGCCAATTAATATTAGCAAGCACACCGACTTAAAGGATAGCGAAGCAATTAATAAAGTCCTATCTCTACTACGAGTTATTAGTCATACCGCTAGCGATATTGACTACGCCTATTTGTTTACGTGCCCACTAGTAAATATCACTTACAATCAATTGCTGGATATTTATACCAACCACGATTTGAATTTGTATCAAAATTTAACATATTATAGTGAAAACTATAATGATGAGTTGGCACTAAAAATTAAGTATGGATTTAACCTATGCAACGAGTTTAGGCTTATTAGTTCTACTCTTAATGTTAAGGAGCTTATTTACACTCTGCTTAATAAATATCATTTACGCCAACACTTAATTGCTAGCGAAAAGGGATACGAGCAGTTAAATATTTTGGACGAATTTTTAAATTCGCTATCCAATGAGGAGCAAAACTTAACTATTGCAAAATTTATTGACTTGATTGAAAAAAATCTAAACTCTGGTAGCGATAATTTATCTCGTGATAGCGTTAATAGTATAACTATCCAAACCATCCACGCAAGTAAAGGCTTGGAGTACCCTATTGTAATATTATTTAACTGCGGACAGCAATTTACATACCTAACCGAGCATAACGACCTAAACTTTGACCTAGACTTTGGAATCGGTATGCAATACTATGATTTAAATGCACGTAAACGTCAGGAATCACCTACTAGATATGCTATAAAAATCAAAAATAAAATCAAAGCATTTAAGGAAGAATTGCGCCTACTTTACGTTGCAACCACTCGTGCAAAAAACAAATTAATAATTACAGGCTGCTGCAGCGAGGAAAAACTAAAAAGCAACACCCTATCTAAAGACAATTTTATTAACCTGATTTTATCGGCATATTATGATAAAATAAACACAAATTCACTCGCCGATACATATAGTTTTACCAATTGTGATATTGAAATTGTTAATGATTTACCTATGTGTGAAACCGTTGTTTCCAATACCGAAAAATCTTTAACAGATGATAACGTTATAGGCCATAATTTAAATTACGTATACCCATATTTAAATCAAACAAATATTTCTATCAAAAACAACGTAACAGCGCTATCACGTACAATCAATGATGAATACAACATAGCACCTGTACGCCTAAATCTAAAGGAAAACCTACAAGCAAATGTTGACGACTTGGCTCAAATTGGAACGCTTTATCACTCCGTGTTATCTAACATCAATTATAACAAGCCTTACACCACCGAGCCACGTGAGGGCATTGATGAAAATCTAATTAGAACAGCATATGACAAAATTTGTCCGCTTGCAAAAAATTACATTAGACAACTAAACGAAAAGCAATTTATGATGTATGTGCCTTACTGCGATATTTACCCAGATAGCGATATTGATACCAAAATTTTAGTTCAAGGTGTTGTGGACCTAATTTTAGAGTTTGATGACCATATAATACTTGTGGACTATAAATACTCTAGCCTTCCAATCAAATCACTTTGCAAAAAATATAGCACTCAACTAATGCTATACAAAATGGCTATTGAGCGTGCTTACAAAAAACCTGTAACACACTCCTACATCTACAGTATAAAAACTGGCGAATTGGGTTAAATCAATTTTCGATAAAATTTATCAATTTATACTACAATCAATACATAAATGTTGATTAAATTTGCAAATTTTACCATATAATCAATTATGAAAAAAATTTGTATTATTTTAATCCTATCATTATTGCTTGGTTGTAGTTTTTTTATTAAACCAAAACAGTTCAATCTTCGTTCCTATTTCGACTCGGGAGTTTTACATATTTACACAAAACGACCTATAAATGAAACATCAATTCCAATATCTAATCTGTATATGAGTACTAGCACCTCAGGCGCAGGCAAACAGGTTATTGGCGAAAGTTTGTATTTTGAAAATTTGGAAATAGACCATGCGTTAACAACATTGAAAGCAAAAGTAAAATTTACCGAACATATCAAAAATCAAAACCTTACAATAATATACGCCTACACCAAACTAATACCAAAATATGAAATTGTAAATAATGTTAAAATAAATCTTCAAATATCAACTTGCGAACAATATTCAGTAATCGGTTGGCCGTTAATTTATGGAAGTTTTTAAAAATAAATTATTAATAAATATTAAAATTAATATTATTTAAATAGTATAATTTAATAATATTTTTGTTGTTAAATTAATTATTTTTATCTATTTTATAGTTAATTGTTTAATTTTTTATATTATTTTGTTTAAATAATATAATTAAAACATTTTTATTTATAATAAATTATTAAATATTTAATTGGTATTTATAATTATTTATTGCAATATGTTTTTTATCATTAAAAAATGAAGAGCAACACATCTCTTCATTTTTACTACATCATTATTCCTTTTCCAGGATATCCATAATATGCGAACTTGCGCCTAACAATTCCAATCTGCCGGAAATGGACAATTGATACTTTTTATAGTACTCAAAATCTTCTTCTGTCATCTTGTTTATAACAGGTCTAATATAGTCAGTCGCACCATCTACACCAACGATTTTTACACGCTTCATCTTTGAATCTTCAGCAAGTTTATTAATCTCCTCAATACGCACATAACTATACAAATCTTCAACCGAAGTTACAGTGTGAAAGTTATCATCAATCTTACCCTCAGCAATGCACTTTTGCAAGTTACCCTCCTTAAACGCATAAGTAATCATTGCATACTCATTGGTTAAATACATTATCAACAACTTACCACCTTTGCGAAGAACTCGTTTCGCTTCAAGAATTGCTTTCAGTTTATCCTCGTGATTAAACAGGTGATAAACAGGCCCAAACAAAAGTGCTATATCAAAGCTATCATCTTTGAACTTTTTAAGATTTAGTGCATCTCCTTGCTTAGCAACCACTTTATCACTCTTCATTTTTATTTGGCTAACATTTTTATTAACCAGTTCAACCGCAACCACATTATGCCCAGCATTTGCAAGTTCTACCGAATATCTGCCAGTGCCTGCGCCAATATCAATAATGTCAAGACCTTGCCTACCATTTATCATCTTATTTATATAATGCATAGCAACAAAAAACTCAACTTGCCCATGCCTTGAAAGCAACCTTTTATCCTCATTAAATTTATTATAATATTTTTCCAATTCATTCATAGCCATACTTACAAAACCTTCTTTATTACATAAATTATATACAA
>JBGVOQ010000004.1:0-28211 GCA_045126575.1 Candidatus Onthoplasma sp.
TGCCTATTGTTGGGAACAACCATGCCGTAAGAGGTAAGTAAATTTTAAACATTGCCATTGTTGTAAATATTGTCATACAAATTGATGATGCAATGCTAAGAATTGTGCCAAACCAAAATGCTAAACATAATGGCCAGGTAGAATTGCCAATAATACCGGCACTAGCAAATCCCATTGTGCGTTTAATTATTCCTTTACCGCTTTTTGACTTTACCTTGGTTGAATACTCGATAGTTGCTTGCTTAAATCCAACCCAAGATGTAATTGCCATAATAAACTTATCTTGCTCTGTAAGGTTGCAGATTTCGTTAACAACCTTTTTATCGTAAAGTTTAAATTCGTCCGTATCCAGTGGTATATCAATCTTTGCTACCCAATGCAAAAATTTTAGATAAATGCGTTTAAAGAATCTTGTAAAAGCATTGCCCTTAACCTTGTTTTGAGTATGAACAATCTCTGCTCCGCCTTGCCACTTTTCTATCATCTTAGGTATAATATCAAATGGCAAATCAAGTTTTACATCTAATTCTATTACACAATCTCCGGTTGCATGTTTAAATCCACAAATAAGTGATGATTGCTGACCAAAGTTGCGACTAAGTGTTATAATTTTCACATTAGGATTAGATGTAAATTCTTTTAAAATGTTAGGAGTGTTGTCCTTGCTTCCATCATCAACAAATACAATTTCATATTCAGTGTTTAAATTGTTTATAACAGGAATAATTTTGTCATAAAATGGCCTTAATTCTTTTTCCTCATTATAAACAGGAACTACAAAACTAATTTTCATGATATGTCCTTAATTTAATTTTTATCGGTTGTGTATTCTAATTTTTTATCATACACACTTTCATATACTTCAACCCAACCTGTAAAGTTTTCATTTTTCATATATTCGATATTTTCTTTTAATGTTAAACCATCCTTAGGGTAAATTGGTTTTAATATATGTACTGTATACACTGGCATTGGCTTAGTTTGCTTAGCCTTTTTATCATAAAATTCACCGTCTTCAATTGTTATAAACATTGGAACAACCGGCAAATTATTTTTTGCAGCAAATCTAAATGCACCATCTTTTAAAGGTCTAGGCTTGCGGTAATCCAACCACATACTTTCCTCTGGATAAACCAGTATATTGTCGCCACGTTTTAATATATTATCCACCGCACGCATAAATTTACGCATTGTTTGCGAATTAGAACTTAATGGCAACACATCACAGTTGCGCATAAAGAAACCTAAAATTGGCGGATTTGTATAGTTACCCTCACGGATTATTCTATACAACTTTTTCTTTTTGCTTGCCTTTAGCACCTTTTGTGTTACAAAACTATCGTTAGGACTAAAGTGATTACAGGTTAGTATTGCACCAGTTTTAACATTTTGCCAATTTTCAATGCCCTTGATTTCATTGATAGCAAACATACCCTTTTTCATAAAGCCGTTAATACCAATTTGCGACAACACATTAGCCACCTTGGATTTAATTTTAGTCCACAACTTTTTTTGCTCGTAATCTATTTGATTTGGTAATATTTGGTATGTCACAGGGTCATCTAACACGTCAATATCAAACTTACCTTCCTTTTCAAGTAGTTCAATACGTTCAAATGGGTTAAGCTTGTCCCAACCCACACTTTGCTTCCACTCCTTGTTGTTTTCGGTGTCCACAATGATTTTTTTACTCATTTGCTTCCTCCTAAAACCTATGCCATCACTTCTTCAGTGTACAAAGCACCAACTTCCTCGCCCTCATCTTCTTCAGGATTAACAAAAGTATAGTTATAGTTGTTTGGATTGTTAGTTTCCTCAACAATTTTATCCATAAAGCCTTCAAAATTAGCAACATCTTGCTTATATTTTTCAACCGAATAATTGTCACGAATATTATGAATCATATCCTTAAATTCTGTTTTATCAACATAGTACCAAAATTCCTCGCCATAAGGCACTTCGGCATGCCAAGGCTTCCAAATTAGGTTGTAGTGGATAATATTGATTTTGCTTATATCAACATCTTCTACGCAAGGCATTTTATCCCACATACCACTAATGTAATGAACTTGATTTTTACAAATAACGTTTAGATAGTCTTGGTCTTGAACTACAAACTTGTATTTTGCAAGCATATCTACAAATTGGTCTTCAAAATTTTGTCTACGCATTTCCTTTAAATTCATAATCAAAATACCAGCATTAAAGTAATCTTGCAATCTATCAAGACCTAAACCTTTGGTTATATAATCATGGACTTTTTCATAATTCATTACAAATTCATCACTGGTAGCACCAACTAAATTATTTCCAATATTAATATTAAACATCTTTGCCACATCATTGCGTACAACAATATCACAATCTAGGTACAAAGCCTTGTCATATTGTGGATACATTGAAGGGATAAACAATCTATAATATGTGGTTTGAGTATAATAAATACATGTATGAAGTCTAAGTCCCAATTCTTCTAATGCCTTACGAACATCAACAAAATCTACCTTAAAATTATCTCTTTCAAACTTTTTGATTTTGTTGATATTTTCTTCGCTAATTCCGCTGTTTAACACCTTAACCACATATTTATAATTCTTTGAAGAATTTTCTAACATTGATTGTAATGTAACTGCCAAAAATGGAATATAGTTATCATCTGTAGCAGTAAATATTGGTATTTCTTTAATTGTTTTATTTATCATATTATCTTCCTTTTTGTTATTTATAAAAACATATCCTCTTTTTATAGTTCTTTTATTTTTCATCTTTAGCCTCGCTTAAAGCCTTAGCCTTTTGTCTTTCGTATAGTTTTTTGTAGTAAATATATTCGTACAACACATCATCAAAATGGTAGCATCCAAATACTTTGTGTATATCGCTCACTTTCCAAGGTTTGATATTTACAGTTCTTGGATAAGGCAGCAATTTTAATGTTTTACAGAAATGTCGAATAATTGTATCCTTCTTTAACCACTTTTGGTCATTAAAGCGTTGGGATAACAACAATTTTTTAGTTGTGCAATTGTATATTGCGCTTTGGTCAGAGAACACCATGTGCTTTTCGTTAATCATCTTACGTGCCTTTTCAAGCAAACCCGTTTCCTTAATCTTTTTCATATTAAATAGCAACACGCCTGCATTGATGTAGTCGCTATGCAAGAATTTTTTGCCATAATGGTCCTTTGCTGCAGCATATTCGTAATCTGTAATATCAATATCGTAAAGTTTGCGGATATCGTCATTAACCATCAAGTCGATATCAAGGTACAACAACTTATCCTCAGGCATACCCTCTACCTTATCTGCCAACAATCTTAACAATGTGTAAGGTGTGCAGTAACTTCCTTCATTAGGCGAGCCACCCAATTCCTTTTTGTAAAGGTCGGTTACATCAACCTTGATACACTTGCTTTCTGGATTTGTATCCTTTAACATTTTGTCAATAAAATCAATAACATCATCTTTAATAGGAGTGAACTTAGGATTTAGATAAGTTACATCCATTGTAAACACGTAAGCCGTAATTGGCTCCTTGCAATGTTTTTCGATTGACAAAAGCGTAGTCATAACGCCGTCAAGCACATAAGAATTTCCACTAAATAAAATATTAATCATTTGTATTCCCCTTTTTTCTATATTCAATCATTTCGAAATTACTATTTTTGCTTCGCTCCAGCATACAATTATAAATGCGATTACGCAAATCCTCTTGCTGTTCCTTTAAACCTAACTCCTTGTTAGGATAAAATGGCCCGTCAACATAAATTACAATCTTAGGTTTTTTCTTTTTACCATTTTGTTGATAGGTTGTTGTATAACAAAAACTCGCATCTTGGAACTTTACTGGATATCTAAATGATGTAGACTTAAATGGTCTTATACCTGTGTAGTATGGCCAAATGTGTGCCTCAGGATAAATAATTACTGGATGACCTTGCACCACACGCTTTTCAATAGCATTAACAAAGTTACGCATGCCATCAAGCGTAGATGGTACAGGAAGCGCTCCAAGCATTTTAGTTGCATTACCTATAAATGGCACATTCATATTTTCGCTGGCTACCACCATATATGTTTTTGTAGGGAAACTAATCAAATGAGGTGAAAGCACATCACTGGCACGATTGGTATGATTGGCATATACAAAATAACCCTTGCCTTTAAACTGTTTTAGCACTTGCGTGTTTTCGTATTTTATACCTCTAATCCACTTATGCATAAATGCTATTGGAGTAGCAATAATACGATACGCTATAAAACTAAAAAATTTATAAAATGGATTATTGTTAATGTACTTATACTTTGCACTGATAAACTTAGGCTTTACCTTTGAGCCAGAAAATTCATCATTAAGTTCATCACTATAATAAATAACTTGCTTTGCTTTTTCCACAATAATCTCCCGTTTCATCATTTTTCGACAAAGCAATTATACTAATTATTATTAAAAAAACAAAACAATTTTAACATTTTTTACTCTAAACCTTAATTATTTAAAGTAGAATTCTACGCCACACGCAGTAGAGTAAAATTTTTAACTCTACCGACAGTAGAATTTTTGTGAAAAACGCTTGATTTTAGCATCATTTTGTGATATCATAAAAGTATGAAAGAATTAAAAAACATTATTGCAGATAATTTAATAGACTTACGCAAAGCAAATAAATTAACTCAATTAGAGCTTGCTGAAAAGCTAAATTACTCCGACAAAGCCATTTCCAAGTGGGAACGTGGTGAAAGTTTGCCGGATATTATCATACTAAAACAGCTTGCAGATATGTACGGTGTAGGTGTAGATTATATTCTAACCGAGCATACCGAGGAGGTCAAATCTAAGTACCGTATCCCTCGCCCTGAACTTAATAACAAATTGATTATAACACTGCTTGCATGCCTATCGGTATGGATACTTGCAACAATCCTTTACATCAACTTTAAAATTATGTTTGATAAGTATTATTGGATTATTTGGATTTGGGCATTGCCTTTAACTAGCATTGTACTAACAGTATTTAGCAGTATATGGGGCAGAAAATATATGATTATAATTTCTGTATCACTACTAATTTGGACGTTAATTCTGGCATTCTATTTGCATTTTATTGCATACAATATATGGACTCTATTCCTACTTGGAATCCCTGCCCAATTAGCTATTGGATTGTCAGGCAAAATTAAACGTAACAAAAATAGCAACTAGTATAATAAGTCGATTTTTAAGCATATTAATATTTAAATATCGGCTTATTTTTTGTTTTTGTATAAAATAATGAAATATTTCATTTTTAAAGTTGACAAAGCCATTAAAAAAATACTAAAATATATTTAATAAGGGGTAATTTTTTATGAAAGATGATAAATTCATGTCAAGCGGATACCTTAAAAAGGTAGATGCTTATTGGCGCGCTGCAAACTATTTATCCGTAGCGCAATTGTATTTGATGGATAATCCATTATTGCGTGAACCGCTAAAACCAGCCGATATCAAAAAGAAAATTGTTGGCCACTGGGGTACAATTCCTGGTCAAAACTTTATTTACGCACACTTAAATCGTGTAATCAAAAAGTACGACCTTGATATGATGCTTGTGGTGGGACCTGGTCATGGTGGAAACGCTTTTGTAAGCAACGCTTATCTTGAAGGTACATATAGCGAAGTGTATCCAACCGTAAGCCAGGATTTAAAGGGTTTAAAGAAGTTGTGCAAACAATTCTCCTTCCCTGGCGGCGTATCTAGCCACGTTGCACCAGAAACTCCTGGCTCTATCCACGAGGGTGGCGAATTGGGTTATTCTTTAGCACACGCATTTGGCGCAGTGTTTGATAATCCCGATTTGATTGCAACCTGTATTGTTGGTGATGGCGAAGCTGAAACCGGAACACTTGCAACCAGTTGGCATAGTAACAAATTTTTAAATCCTATTACTGACGGTGCAGTGTTACCAATACTTCATTTAAATGGATATAAAATAAATAATCCTACTGTTTTAGCACGTATTTCTCGTGAAGAACTTGAAAATCTGCTAAAAGGTTATGGTTGGAAACCATATTTCGTAGCCGGCGACGAACCTATGCATATGCACAAGCTTATGGCATCAACAATGGATAAAGTTATTGAGGATATTAAAAATATTCAAGAAAATGCACGTAAAAACAACAACCCTACTCGCCCAGTGTGGCCAATGATTGTATTAAGCACTCCAAAGGGTTGGACAGGACCTAAAAAGGTTAATGGCGAAACCATCGAAAATTCGCACCGTGCACACCAAATCCCAATATCAATGACCAAACCTGAAGATATAGTATTATTGCGTGACTGGCTGCTTAGTTACAAGCCTAACCAGTTATTTACAAAGGGTTACAAACTAAAGCAGGAATTAAAGGATTTATGCCCTACCGGCAACAAGCGTATTAGCGCTAACCCTCATACAAATGGTGGTGCATTGCTAAAAGAACTTCACGTGCCAGACTTTGCCGACTATGCTGTTGAAGTTACATCTCATGGTCAAACAACCGCTCAAGATATGTTAGAACTAGGCAAATTTGTGCGTGATATTATTGCTTTAAATCCAGATAATTTCAGACTATTCTGTCCAGATGAAGTTAAATCAAATAGATTGTATTACACATTTGAAAGTTCTGCTAAAAACTTTAATGCAGGCATTATCAAAACTGATGATAACCTAGCACCAGATGGTAGAATTATGGATGCTTTCCTAAGCGAAAATATGTGTGAAGGATGGCTCGAAGGATATCTACTAACCGGCCGTCATGGCACATTTGCAAGTTACGAATCATTTATTCGTGTAGTTGACTCGATGGTTAGCCAACACGCTAAATGGTTAAAGGTTTGTAACGAACTTCCTTGGCGAAAGGACATTGCTTCATTAAATATATTGTTAACGTCTAACGTATGGCAACAAGACCACAATGGTTATACTCACCAAGACCCAGGTTTCCTTGACCATATTGCCAACAAAAAAGCAGATGTTGTACGTATGTATCTTCCACCTGATACAAACTGCTTGCTATCATGCTATGACCACTGCATTCGTAGTAAAAACTATGTAAACGCAATCGTTGCTAGCAAACACCCTACCTACCAATGGTTAAGCATGCCAGAAGCAATCAAGCATTGTACTGCTGGTGTAAGCATTTGGGATTGGGCATCGAACTGTGAAAAAGACCCTGATATTATTGTGGCATCATGTGGTGATACTGCTACAATCGAAGCCCTAGCAGCAACCACTATATTAAATCAATATTTACCTGACCTAAAGGTTAGATTTATCAACGTCGTTGACCTTATGAAATTGGGTACAGACAGCGCTCACTCTCACGGATTGACTGATAAGGAATATAATAAGTTATTTACTACTAACAAACCTATATTCTTCGTATATCACGGATACCCTACTCTTATCCACGAACTTACTTGGTCACGTAAAAACAGAAACATCAATGTATTTGGTTACCTTGAGGAAGGCACAATTACAACCGCATTTGATGTACGTGTTCAAAACAAAATTGACCGTTTTAATGTTGTAAAATATATTATTAACAAATTAAAAAATTCATCTCCTGAATATGCAAAAACCTACAAGAAAATGGACGACCTGTTATCTAAGCATAACGATTATGTTCGTAGATACGGTCGTGATATTCCTGAGGTACGCAATTGGAAATGGACTCCTGCAAAGAAAAAACATAAATAATGTTAAAAAAAATAATCGTAGAAATACGATTATTTTTTTATTTAGCAACCTTTTTATTAGACTTTGTCTTAGTAGTTGTTTTTCTAGCGCCTGTTTTTGCTTTAGTAGTGCTTTTTGTAACTCTTTTTGTGGCAATTTTAGATTCTTGCTCCACCTGTTTTGCTTGTAATTCTTGTTGTTTTTTAGCAATTTCTTCCTGCAAAATTGTTTCAAATTGTGATGAATGTTTGATTACATCATAGTAAAATCCGTTAGGCTTAAGCAATCCGCTTTTCATTTGAAATTTTACAAACTTAAGCAATTTATTGTAAAAGCCTTTTGTATTTAACATTACGATACGTGCCGAATGCTCATTACTCTTGCGTGTTTCGTTATAAAACGCTAGTTCTGTAAGCGTTCCACTTCCGCCTGGGAATACTATAATCACGTCACAGTTGTGTATAGTAAACTTTAATCTATCAGCCTCACTTTCAACCACATAACTTTCCTTACAAACAACATCATCAAGGTCCCTTCTATAAGGTTCTGGCACAATAGCAATTACGTCATCACTATATTTTTGAAACTCTCGCAAACATTCGCCCATCAAGCCTCTGGAACAGCCACCTTGAACAAATGTGCAATTATATTTTGCTAGTATTTTGGAAACATTTTTTACTTCCTCAACAACTCCCTTTTGCTTAGGATAACTCATACCCAAAGCAACAAAAACTTTTAACATAAAATCTCCTAATAGTTATAAATTAATTTAATATCTTATTTTTCTAAATAGGTACAAAACCAAACTTGAAATTGGGAAATATACAGCTAGTAAGCCCATTAATAATCCAAATGTTTTTTCTACTCCTGCAATTTGCCAGCACCAGCCGTTTGACATTACTAGCAATATTAACAACAAGCACATTGTAAATGCCTGTAAAATGTGATGTAGATTAGCGTGCTTGCGCCTTGTGAAGTTGTATAGCAACCCAAGTAACGCCAAGCCACACGATATAAATATCAAACTACATGATATAGTTTTGATATTTTTACTAAAATACTTTAACCAAAATTCTAAAACAATTTCTGACCTAAGTGCAAGAACATATACAAGCGGCAAAATCAATGCAACTATAATTGAACTTTTAAACAACGTTTTAGGAATATTAGGAAAGTTGATTAGCGAAATTGCGTTAATCAAAATTAGCCATATCAAAATAAACACACCAAATCCAATTAATACGTTGTGATAGTTTGATTTAAATAAGTCAGGCGCCAAATCTAGCCAATCAAACCCAGAAATATTAAACGCTTTAAATGTATATGGCAAATATAATATTATCGCACATAAACCTAATATAAAATTACCTGCTGCATACATTAAATATTTTTTCTTCATAAAAAACCCTTTTTATAATAATTATTTACTATAAAATTAATTTATTATTAAATTTCATTTTATTTTTTAATTATTTTATCTATTAATTATTTTACTAATTATTTTTGTGTTTTAAAAATTTTTTAATTTTTCGCCACCAATAATATGGATATGTAAATGGTGCACTGTTTGACCTGCATCATCTCCCTGATTGATTACAAGGCGGTAACCATTAATCAAACCTAGGCAGTCTGCCAATTCACCAATTTTATTTAATATTTTACCCAACACTCTTGCACCCTCTTCGGTTTGCATATCAAGTGAAGCATAATGCTCGTTAGGGATTGCAATCAAGTGAATCTTAGCCACAGGATTAATATCCTTAATAATTATAAAATCCTCATCTTCATACAATTTTGTGCTAGGCAACTGACCTAATCTAATTTTACAAAAAATACAATCTTCCATAAATAACCTCTCTTTAACTTTATTATATCACAAACAATAATTTAAAACAAATGGTTTTAAATATCTTGTTAATGAAAATATAAAATAATCATCAATTCTTCATTTTTCATTATTCATTAATCGTTGTCAATAATGTTCCTTTCATACCATCTTTATAAATTTCGGTAGTTGTAACATTGTATATGCCATTTTCCAGCTTTTGGTCAATGTAGGTATAAATGTAATTTTCGGTATAGCCCACACTGTAACCATCTTTAGTTTCTTCTACCAAAACCTTATGCGTTCTGCCTATATTTTCGGTTAAAAATTTATTATAAAAACTATCGCTAAGTTCCTTTAATTTTTGTTCGCGAACCTTTACCACATCTCCATGTACATCACCGCCTAATCGTTCGGCAGCTGTACCTTTACGTACACTATATGGAAAAATATGCATAAATGCAAATGGTATTTTATTCAAATTACGTATAGTTTCATCAAATTCCTCATCACTCTCGCCTTTAAACCCAACAATTATATCGGTTGAAATGCAAGCGCTTGGGAAATGCCTTTTAACGTTATTGCATACATCAATATATTCTTCAATAGTATAGTGGCGATTCATGCGTTTAAGCGTGCCATTACTTGCCGATTGCATACTGATATGGAAGAATGGACAAAAGTTTTCGCATCTCTTTAACCTAGTTAAAAATTCTTCCGTTAATGCTCCACAATGAATTGACGAAATCCTGTAACGCTTGCCCAATTTATTAACTTCCTCTAATAGTGTTATAAGCGCATTTTCTTCACCAATCTTGTAGTCGCCAATATCAATACCTGTGATTATAATTTCAAGCGCCTTGCTTTGCTTGATTTCATCTATGATATCCTGCAAATCTCTACTACGGCTGCGGCCACGAGTATATGGTATTATGCAATATGTACAAAAGTTGTTGCAACCATCTTGCACCTTGATATACTGGCGAGTACGTGTGTTTTTTGCAAAAGCAGTATTGGTGTACTCTTTAGTCATATCCAATATTCCCTTGTGTTCCAAGTACTCAATTATATTATGCTTTCCGTGCGTACCAATAATACCAACAACTTGCTCGTAAGTATTAAACTGTTCCAAGTTATTTTGACTAGCACACCCGCACACTAATATCTTAGCAGAAGGATTTAATTTTTTAATCTTTGCAATTACTTGTCTAGACTTGCGCTCCGCCATATTAGTAACCGCACAAGTATTGATTATATAATAATCCGCCGCCTCCAAGCCTTCAACAACTATATGCCCAGCACTTTCTAGTTGTGATATCATACTTTGACTTTCATATTCATTAACCTTGCAACCCAAAGTTATTATGCTAAATTTCATTCGTTCTCCTATTTATTTTCTATTGTTCATCTAATATTTCAACTACCTCGGCTGTGCCTTCAAACAGAACTTCCTTAACTTCTTCGTCTTTTAATCCCCTTTGTTTCCAATATGAAATGGCTTTTTGTTTGTAGTAGTTGTAGCTTTGACCTTCTCTACTCATATAAACTTTACCAGCTTTAAATATCACACCATTAAGCTTAACTGCCACCGCCTGAAAGTGTTTTCCGTTTTTTTCACGACTTTCAGCCATAGATTTTAAATTTTTTAATGCAGTGTCCTTACTTAATGATAGATACATACAATGTAGTCTTGATGGTAAATTTGGAAACTGTTCCTTACGCACTTCTTCCAAAGCCATTTCTTTAATTGCCACATCATAATACTCTAGGATATGCGCAATTTGATATATGTCATCTTTTGACTTAAACTTTTTAAATCTTCTTTTAGCAACTTCGTACATCTCATCACTTGGTCTACTATTGTTTAATCTAAAATCTGTATTAAATACTCTGTTACTTTGCCCATTAGGAATATCTTTGTTAAATGTTAATATATCGCCAACCTGATAATTTCTATCTGTTGCTACTTGATATAAAATTAAATCTTTGACTTTCATATTTTTCTCCCCTTTATCTTAATGATATAAACACGGACACTTCCTTGATATCTTCATAAGCGAAGCGTCTTCATATTTTCATACTCTCACTTAGCATCAGCCTACGCCCATTCACCAAGTCCGCTCATCACAGCCGAAGTCAGTGCTGTACACGCCACTGGTGCACGAAGTATGGTTTTGCCTAAAGATATGGTTTTAGCAATTTTATTAAATTCCTCTGCTTCAGTCTCACTAAAACCACCTTCACAACCAACAATTAAGGCAATCTTCTTGCCTTTATATTCACACAAATTGCTCATAAATGGATTAGTTGTGTTTTCATAGGCAAATAGCACTAAGTCATACTCTTTTAAGCACTCAATTACTTGCTTATATTTCATACTGCTGATATTAACAAAATCGGCACGCTCACATTGTTTGCACGCTTGAATACTACGAGTACGCAACTTGTCTAGTTTGTCATCATCAATACTCGCCACGCTAAATTTAGTATCAAACAACACAATATTTTTAACATTAAGTTGAGTAAGATTATCAATACTTTCATTTAATGCATCATTTTTAAGCGTTGACAAAAACACTGTAACTGGTGTAACATCAACTGCCTTGTTTTTAACTTTGCTATCTATTGTACATTTGGTAGTTTTACCTATTTCATCAATAGTTAACGTGTAATCAAACCCATCACCGCAAAATCCAACAATATTGTCACCCACTTTTGCACGTCGCACTTTCACAAGGTGACCTGTTTCAGTTTTATCCAACTCTATACTATCACCAATATTTAACTGCTTATTGTTTTCAAAAAAGTACCTATTATCCATTATTTTTTGCCTTTCAAACTTTGAATTGCCTCGTATGCATCATTATTGTAAATATACGAGCCACTAACCAATATGTCAGCGCCAGCCCTAACGCACTTTGCACCAGTTTCGTCAGTTATGCCGCCATCAACCTCAATTAGCATATTAGGATAAAGTTTACGTATCTTTTTAATCTTCTTTATTGCATCTTCGCTAAACTTTTGACCGCCCTTGCCTGCCTTAACAGTCATAACAAGCACCAAGTCACAGTATTTTAGGAATGGCTCAATGGCTTCCACCTTAGTTTCAAGGTCAATCGCAATACCAGCCATCATACCCAACTTTTTAATCTTTTTAAGTGTTTTGATAAACAGCTTGTCATTAGCAAACGCCTCATAATGTATTGTTAAAATATTAGCACCGTATTTTGCATACTTAGATATAACCTTAGTTGGATATTGCACCATCAAATGCACATCAAAAAGTAACACAGATGACATCTTCAACTGCTCAAGATATGTATAATCTACCGTTTGATTTTTTACAAATAAGCCGTCCATCACGTCCAAATGGTATAGGTCTGCTCCAAAGTTTTGCATTTTCTTTATATAGTCCAACTGGCTAGACATATTTCTACCAGCAGGAAGACTAGATGCTGCAACAACAATTTTTGCCATAAATTCACCTCTTATGTATTGTATTTTAAGAATTTTTTAATAATGCTTGACCCACTAAATAGTATCCACATTTATACTTAAAATTATTTTTCATCAATATTATACCACATAAAAAAATTAATGTCTAGATTTTTAGACATTAATTTTAAGTTGCGTTTTAGATTTTACTGTTCTATGATATTTAATTATTGAAACTACTAGCACTATTAGTTCGATAAAATCTAGTAACGCACTTGTATATGTTCTACATAAGATATTGTATATCAAAATTAATACATTAGGAACGATTAATACATATCTCATAACCTGCAAATTTTTAATTGCAAAACTTAATGTAAACATAGAACCTGTTATTAATGCAATTATATCGTATGGCGTTTGCCAAAATCTAATCGTTACAACCACATACATTGCAATAAACACAAACAAAAAGTGCACCGTATACTTAAAATTTGTTTTTTCCGCCCAATAAATGTATATACACCTAAAAATAGAAATTGTGGTAATAATGCCTCCAACATAAGCATCTACGGCAAAAAATGAACCTGCATAAAATACATCTGCAACCATTTGCAATGTCAAAAATGTAGGCTTTAACTTAACAAAATAACTAATAGCAACTAATATTAATGCAATAATACCGCTTATTTGAGCAATTATAAATCCCATAATCATATTATATCAAATAAAAAAGTTAATGTCTAGAACTTTAGACATTAACTTTTAAACTACTTGGTTAATTTTTCAATAAAAGTTTCGTATATAGGTTGAAAAAATTCAACCAATTTAATAGATTTTCCAATCTCATCAAACGATGCCCATATTACACTTTGATTTTCATCCGGTTTCACTATTAAAGGCAATGTATCGTCCGCTTCTAACAAATAATCTACATCCAAATGAGTATGTGCTGAAACATATTTGCCACGCTTTACATGACCTTTTACAGGTCCGTTCCATATCGAAAATATTTTATCACTTACAACTCTTGGCTTTAAACCCGTTTCTTCCTCGACTTCACGAACTGCAACTGATAACAAATCACTTTCTCCATCAGCATGACCGCCAGGGAAAATATATCCACCACAAATATTATGATAAACTAACAGTAATCTTGTTCTCTCTTTATTTACAACCCAAGCCGATGATGAAAAATGCCCAAACACATTGTCCCTTATCAACACATCATCAAATGTATCAATAAATTTCAAAAAGTATTCTTTATCTCTTTCTTCTTGCTCGTTAAATGGTTTATAATCTTGAATCTGACTCCTTAATCCCTTCATTTAGTTCATCTCCTTTAAGCGTTTTGCACGCAGTTGACCGCAAGCACCATTGATGTCGCTACCTTGACTTCGACGCAAACTTGCACTTAAACCCAAACTTTCAAGTTTTGCTACAAAAGAATATGCTTCCTTTTTAGTGGTTGCCTTTAAACTTCCGCCATTAGGATTTAGACATATTACGTTAAAGTGACAAGTAATACCCTTAAATAAATTTGCTAGCCGCTTACAATCATCAAAACTATCATTTACATCCTTGATTAGACAATATTCTAATACTACTCTACGCTTAGTTGTTTCGCTATACACACGTAGCGCCTCAACAATTTCCTTAATTGTATATGCATTAGCAATAGGCATTATGGTTTTACGCACTTCATCTGTGCTAGCGTGTAATGACACACAAAGTGTAACATTCAACTCTTCTTTCATAAACTCATATATCTTTGGCACCAGTCCGCAAGTAGAAAGTGAGATATTACGTTCGCTTACATTAAATCCATCAGTATTAGTTATAAGCCTTAAAAACTTAACTACATTATCATAGTTGTCAAATGGCTCACCGCTACCCATAAGCACAATGTTGGTAAAATTACGCTCGTTGCACTTGCCATTGTCGGCACTAACCGTTGCAATACAACTTATCATTTCGCCCGCACTTAAATTGCGGATTAGTCCATTGGTAGTAGATGCACAAAACTTACAACCCATACGGCACCCAACTTGCGTTGACATACAAATAGTGTTGCCATAGTTTTGAGTTAGGAACACACACTCAATAATGTTGTTGTCCCATAACTTTAACAAATATTTTTTAGTACCGTCACTTGACTTGTATACTTCAAAAATCTCAACTGGCTTTAAAATATACTCGCCTTGCAACTGTTCATACATCTTTTTAGGAATAGTGGTTTGATTATAGTCCTTGGCTTGCATTATTGCATCAAAAATCTGCTTAACCCTAAACTTTGGTAAGTTAAGCAATTCTTGCAATTCATTTAAACTATAATCCGCTAATATTTTCATGTGCTGTGAGCACCGCAAATAAGTTAATATACCAATTTAAACACCACACTCTATTTTTATTTTAACTTTAATGTGGTTTGTGTAAAAGTAATTTATTAACCCTAGTGCTTTTCTCCTTCTTGATTATTTAAAGTCCATATTCATATTTATAATGCGAAAGCTTCCTTAACGTGCTTTAGCACTCTTCATTAGCAAACTTTGTTTGCGACTTCATTTTTCATTATTCATTAATAAAGGCGCCAGCCTTTATCTTTCCGCCATTGCAGAATGCACGAGCATCCATCATAGGCTTGCCTTCTGGTTGAATTTTGGTTATTTCAATGGCACCATCACTTGTGGCTACTATTAGTCCTTTCTTTGCACTTGCCTCTAACACTTCGCCAGCTTTAATCTCATTTATACTTCGTTGACTTACGCTTGCAACTTGATTTATATCTACCACTTTAGCAAAACCAACCTTGTATCTTGCACCATTAAAAGTAAAATACATTGTATTGCAACTATATTGCCCACGAATTAGGTTAACTAATTTTTCGCTAGGTGTATTAAAATCAATATGTGCCATTTCCTTAGTAAGCATTGGATAGTAGGTCTTTTCGCTTTCATTTTGTGGTTTGCCCTTAGTTATGTAATATTCAGCATTATCCAAAAATTCAACTATCGCCTCGCCACCAACAATTGCCATTTTGCTAAACAAACTATCACTAGTGTCGTCAGGTGTAATTTCAATTTCCTTTTTTAAGTACATTTCACCACAGTCCAAACCCAACTCAGTTTTCATAATAGTTACACCAGTAACCTTTTCGCCATTAATTATGCTCCATTGTATAGGTGCTGGTCCACGATATTTAGGTAGCAATGAGCCATGCACATTTACTATAGAATATTTAGGTAAATCAAGTATGTTTTGCTTGATAATTTGACCATAAGATGCGGTTACAAAAAAGTCAGCATTGTACCCACGCAATACATCCTCACCCTCAACATTAAGTTTAGCAAATTGATGAAGTGGAATATTATGGTTTAATGCAAATTGTTTAAGTGCATTAAACTTAACCTTTCCACCCCTACTATTTGCCTTATCAGGTTGTGCCACAATTGCCAAAATCTTATGCTCGCTATTAAATATAGCCTCCGCCACCGTAGCACTAAACTCATTAGTTCCAAAAAATACTATGTTCATTTATTTTACTTTTCCTTGTACAAAATCTTGTTCAAATTGATTTAATAGTTCTTGTATCCAATCATGATTTTTAATTCCTATTGCTTGGTTAATCAAATAATTAAATTGATATACCTTTATTCTCTTTTCAACATTCTTGTCTTTAAACATTTCTGGATATTCTGCTTTAAATTGTTCATATATTCCAGCATAATGTTCTTCTACAATCTTTTCTTCATCTTCTTCACTAGCAAACTTGCTAGGATTGTCGCACATTGTTTTAAATATTAACATTTCGTAATCAATTGGACAATATCTAGTCCTATCAAAGTCAATCAAACTAAGTTTACCATTATCATAAATAAAGTTGTCAAAATGGGCATCATTGTACACCAATACAAATTGATTGTTCTTAAATAACTTTGGTAAATCTTTTATAACAAAGTTTTCAATACTTGTTGTGTTATATCCCAATTCCTTTAGCCCAACAATGCGATTATTAAGTTTTTTAGTTAAACAATCTATCCAGTTAATATCTTTATCTCGATTAGACAAACAGTCTGCATTTTGCTTATGAAATTGCTTTAAAATATTTACAATTTGTGATATACAAGATTTACGTTCTGCACTTGTCAATGTGTGCCAAATTGAATATAGTGCATTACCTTTAATTTTAGTCATTATTAAATACCTATAATCTTCGCACTCGCCTGCACCAATCATTGCAGGTATACCTTCAACTTTGATATTTTGATAAATATTAGTTTCTTTGATTAGTTGCTTTTTAGTCTCGACGTCATTAGTTAATTTAATTACAAATTTATCATCAACAAAATACACCAAGTTTGTAAACCCTGATGTTGACTTTGTAATTGTATTAAATTTAATATTTTCCTTATCTAATATTTGTTTAACTATTTGCTCCATATTACTCACCGTCTTTTAGGAATCTTTCGCACTTGTCAGCGTAGATTATGCCGTCAAGGTGGTCGTATTCGTGGCAAAGAGCAATAGCGGTATAATCTGTTCCGCTAAAAGTAAATTCGTTGCCACTTCGGTCAAGCGCCTTAACTGTTACATGCATAGGACGTTTAACATATCCATAAGGCATTTTAACACTCAAACAACCTTCCACTTGGTGTTGCTCGCCTGATTGCTTAATAATCTCAGGATTGATAAATTCAAGGTATGCACCATTAATGTTGATTACAAAAATGCGTTTTAACACTCCCACTTGCACAGCAGCAAGGCCTGAGCCATTAGCCGCTAGCACAGTTTCCTTCATATCATCAAGTAACTCTATAATTTTATCATCAATAAATTTAACATCTCTTGACTTCTTTCTAATAAAAGGGTCAGTATGTTGCACAATTTCACGTATTGCCATAATTTTCTCCTATCGTAAATTATTTGGATTGTGTTCAATAAATATCGACACGTCCTTTTCTATAATGTCCGCAATGTTATATATATCACTTACCAAGTTATCACTTAGACCTACTCGCATAAGTATTTGATACCTATACTTTCGTTGAATTCGTTTAACTGGTGCGGGCATTGCTTGTAAAAACATAAACATTGTACCATATTTTTCTTTTAATTTCAATGCCCTATCGTAAATTTTTTTAGTAGTTTGGATACATCTTTGCTCATCTTCGCTACTAAGCAGTATACGAATTATATGACTAAAAGGCGGAAACATTGTAGTTTGCCTTAAATTAATCTCCTTGTTATAAAACCCAACATAATCATATTGGCTGGCAAACCTATACACATAATGCTTTGGTGCATAAGTTTGAAGCACTACAAATCCATCATTATTTTTACGGCCCGTTCTACCAGCCACCTGAGTAACCAGTTGGAAAGTACGCTCGGTAGACCTATAATCACTGGTGTACAAGCTTACATCTGCGTCAAGTATTCCTACAAAAGCCACATTTGGATAATCGTGCCCTTTGGCAATCATTTGCGTACCAACCAAAATACTAGGGCTAGTAGCAGCAAACTGCATGAGTATCTTCTTATGTCCATCTTTTTGCCTTGTAGTATCATTATCCATACGGAAAATTGGAATATTAGGGAATATCTCTTGTAATTCATTTACAACTCTTTGAGTACCCAATGCGCCGTACTTAATTGAGTCTGATTTGCACTCTGGACAATTACGTAATGCCCTATAACGCTTGCCACAAAAATGACACTTTAATTCTTCCTCGTTAGAGTGATACACCAGTGACACAGCGCAATCATCACACTTTGCTATATATCCACATTCCCTACACATCATAAATGACGCATAACCACGGCGGTTGATAAATAATATTGCTTGTTTGCCGTTGTCTACGCACTCTTTAAGTTTTGCAATCAACAATCTACTATAAGGCGAAGTATTGCCATCAAGCACTTCGTTTAACATATCCACCACTTGAATACATGGCATTTCAAGATTGTTTACACGCTCATTTAGCTCAATCAACTTAAACTCGCCATTAAGCGCCTTTTGGTAACTTTCAATCTTTGGTGTAGCACTACCTAAAATCACTGGTGCATTATTATATTTTCCACGCCAAATTGCCACATCTTCGGTAATATAGCGAGGGTTGCTTTCACTTACATACGAATTATCGTGTTCTTCATCAATAATAATTACACCAAGATTTTCTACTGGTGCAAAAATCGCTGACCTTGCACCCAGCACAACCTTCGCTTCACCCTTAAATATACGTTGCCACTCATCAAACTTTTCGCCATCACTAAGTCCGCTATGAAGTACCGCCACATTGTTAGGGAAACGTGATGTAAAGCGGTTAAGCATTTGTGGAGTAAGCGAAATTTCAGGCACTAGCATAATAGCGGTTTTACCCTTGCTTAGTTGCGCTTCAATTACATTCATGTACACTTCGGTTTTACCACTACCAGTAACACCTTTTAGTAGATACGTTTCTGCACTAGACAAAATTGTGTCCACCGCAAACTGTTGGCCTTTGTTTAATTTAACACGCCTATCCTCAACCACCTCGCTAATAGGTGTACGGTTTTGACGCATAATTTCAATTTGAACTAAGCCTTTATCTATCAAGCCTTTAACCGCACTGGCACCAAACTTTTCGCTTAGTTTACTACGTACTTCCTCGCCTTTTTCGTTTAGGTAATTAAGAACTGCAATCTGTGATTTTGCATTCTTGTTCATGCTAGGCAAAATAGATGCCAAATCGCCAGTAAATTTAATCATTTCAAACGTCTTTTCGTGCGCGGTATCGTTACGAATACTAGCGGGTAAAATAAGTTTAAATATATCTGCTTTACGCAAAAAGAACCGACTTGACATAAAGTCGGTCATTTCAACCAATTCAGGTTTAATTAAAGGCAAATCATCAAGATTTTCCTTAATGCTTTTTAGTTTAGATTTGTCAAAATCTGTATCGTCTTTTAATTTTAGTACATAGCCAAGTACTAATCTGTTTGCAAATGGTACACGCACACGCATACCAACTTGCGTTGTTGGTAGCGCAAAATAATCATAGACACGGTCAACCGAGTCATTAGATATATCAACTACAACTTCAGCAATCATTATTTAACTTTTTCAGCTACTACCTTACCAGAATGAACTTCCTTGCAGGCATATTCGATAGCAAGGTTAGAACTTCCGTTTAGCAGTCCAGGGATTTTACTCTCCAATTCCTTTGCCCTTGCTCCAATAACAATTGTTGCTGTGTACACATTACCTATTTTCTTAGCAATCTCATCAATAGGTGGCTCAAATAACATAATAAATTCCCCCTTAAACTAGGAAACAATATTAATATTATTAATATCTTTCCCCTTTTTATAACTGAATAATAGCACAATTTTAAAATGCTGTAAAGCAAAATAACCCTATATTTAAGAATTTTTTTTGAATTTTTATATAATTTTCAATCAATTTTGCCTATAATTTGAACTATTAAAAAAACTTGAACACTGAATTCAAGTTTTTGTTTTTATTATTTTTGTTTTTTACGTTTGAAATGTAATAGCAATCCGATTACTAGGAACAGTATTCCAATTCCAAACAACGATAATTTTACAATAAACGTAACATTTGCGTTTGTATGTGATGACCAGTTGCTGAAATCAACGTCATAATAACTTCCGCCATCATTTCCGCCCAACAATGTTTCTAAAACTTTTTCTAATCCAAATAAATATGGCAACATACTCAAAAAGCCAAGTCCAATTTTGGTAAACGCATTAGTTTTTATCAACCCTATCAAACCAAACACTACCAATATCGTGTAACTATACAATGTAATCATAACACCATTAAACAAATTAAATGGTCTACTCCAATTAATTACAACCAACAACAATAGTGTTACTAACGTCATACCAAAAGCATAAGTAAGTAAAAACCACTTTTTAAATCTACCAAATCTTTCCTTACTTAATCCGAGTTTTGTTTTATAAAATATAATAGGATAAAATACTGCCACATACCCTATAAGTGTTCCTAGTACTGCTGTTAAAAACCAATCACCCTTGGTATAAATACAGCACACTCCTAACAAAATATATAAAGCAGTGAGCATTGAAAGCGGAATTAATATTAGTTTATGTTTTTTAATTAGTTTAGGTAAATTTGTAAATGTAAATGCAAGTAGTAGTGCTGATAGCACTATCCAAAACCATGTTAAACCCTTATTAATTGCCAAATCACAAATAAAACAAGGTATTAATGCAGCCGCATAAGCAATATAGAAGAATAAACTCCACGACATACTGAATGTGCGCCACTTTTTTGCCTCACTTTTCATCTTGTGATATTCGCTATCGTTACTACTTTCAATAAGTTCCTTTTCGCTAATATCTAGATTTTTGCAAATACTAGAAATCAACGTAATATCAGGATAACTTACTCCCCTTTCCCACTTTGACACAGCAGTTACATCAATAAACAATAAATCAGCAAGTTCCTTTTGAGTAAGTCCTTTTTTAAGTCTGTTATCTTTAATAAATTGACCAAACTTTTTCTTTTCCATTTTAGCTCCTTTTGCTATTTGTTGCGACTATATTAAAATTGTAACAACAACACTCCAAAAAATCAACAAATTTTACAAACTTGCAACTAGCTTATTGCGCCACCTTTATTTTAAGCAACGTAGACCGATAGGCAATATGCGTTGCCTAGTTGAGAATGAAAAATGAAGAGTGAAAAATTGTGGTGAATTTTTAATACTTATAAATTTAAAAAAATAAGCAAGTTGGCTTGCTTACTTTTAATTTAATACTGGTTGTTAATAAAAATACGCCTACATTAAAATTGTATAACACATTATTAGTAATTATTTAGTAATTATGAGGTCTGATGCAGTCCATAATAATTTTTTCAATAAAGTCTATTTCGTCCTTGCAATCATTTAATATCCATTCGTTAATAATAGCATTCACACCATTAATATAATACATAATTATATACTTTGAGGATTTTTCATCAATGCCAAACCTTTTAAAGATTGGTTGAAACACGTGTTTATTGAGCATGTTAAACTTTTTGTCGCTGTTCATAACAATTTTATGCTTAACAGCCACTTGGTGTATGATTTTATTTTCCTTAATATACTTCAAATATGGTGATAAATAATCATGTGTAATCAAAATCAAATCTTCCATCGGACAAGTTGTTAACTTGTTTATAAAATCGTTAGCACTTTCATTAAAATAGGTTAAAAAGTGTTTGTTGGTGTTTTCTAAACATTCCTCAAGCAGGTCCTCCTTGCTTTCATAGTGTAAGTAAAAAGTTGAACGATTTACCCCTGCCTTAGCACAAATTTCCTTGATTGTAATAAACTCATATTCCTTTTTGTTTAACAACTCAATTAACGCTTGGTTCATTAAAAGAGCAGTATTATAATACTTGCTCCCAGCCTTATTCATAATACCGCCCTCCTAATTATTCTTCATCACTAATTTCTTTTGCTAAGCGAAGTATATCAGATGCATATTTGTCTTTACCACGCTCTAAAAGTTTTTTATACATAGGATAGTTAAATCCACAGCAGCAAAGCCCTATCACGCCGATTATAATACCGCCAACAAATGCTGCAACTCCGCTACCTACAACGCCCATTGCCAAACACATTCCAATACCTAGTACTAACGAACTTATAATACCAAAAGTATATGCAAATATACTTGCTGGACGCTTTGCCTTTGCATCAAGTTTACGTAATTGTGTAACCTTGCTAGCTTCCTTTTTAGAATATTCATTTGCTATATGTTCTGCATAAATTTTGTTTGTATCCATAACTATACCTCCTTTGCGATACACCTATATAATACACCCTTATTATAAAATTTTGCACAACACAAAATATTAAAACTGTTGAATTAAGCATTTACTTTAAAATGTTTTGCACTACAAACTTTAAACTCCTATCAACTGGTCGACCTTTAAATAAATCATTGATATTGTCAAGATTAATAATCTCACAAGGCATGATATTGCTATTAAAGGTTCGTTCCAACTCTTGAACATCAGTTATCAAATAATATGTTTTGCGTTCTAAAATATTATCCTTACCTCTAGTAACAATTTCAAAAGTTGTGGCTAACACTTCATTATTTACTTCCACAGGTGTATCAAAAGTGTTGTAGAATTTACCTTTAATATCTGCAATATTATTACGGTTAAGCATTGGTGCCGTATTAATCAATTCACGATATGTTTTTGCCTTATTTTTAAGTTTTTGTATACCGTAATCAAAGCAAAACGGCTGCCAAACATCATCAATCAAATAGCAAACAACACCGAGGTTTCCCTCAGTGTTAATAATGCTTAAAATATATGTTTTGTCGCTAAAATATTTAATTTTGCAATCAATACTTTGCTCCAACATTTCAGTTGTTATAATCAAAATTATTTCCCTCTTTTTTATTTTTACTCGCACTAGCAAACATCACTGCTTTGCAACATCACTGAAATGCATTTCAACATCACTTGCTTAGGCAAATTTCACTACTTTTTATCGTTCTCAATCTTTTTAAGTGTTAGTCTGGACGCATTTTGTTCAGCTTCACGCTTGGTAGAACCTGTGCCATACTTATAAAACACATCATTTAACCTTACGCCGCTTTTAAAGTTGGTTTGACCGCCCTTAGTTAGATAGGTTGATGACACAAACTCAATTTTAAGTTTATTTTTGTTTGCGTATTCAACCAAGTCACTTTTGTAATCGGTTGGCTTTACACCTTTTTTGAGTTTTGCCTTAATATCCAATAGTTCAGTTACCACCTTGTACGCGACTTTTAGGCCTTTACTTAAGTAAATAACCGCTATCATACTTTCGACTGTATCTTCAAGCATAGCGTCTGAAATATTTTCTTTTTTAATACTATGCCCTATTTTTATCCTATCCTTAATACCCAATTCCTTAGCAATTGCGCTTAAGTTTTGAGTACACACAAAAGTGCTACGAACTTTGCTGAGTTTTCCCTCATTTACAGGGTAATTATTGTATAAATAATCGCCTACAATCAGTCCAAGCACGCTATCGCCAAGATACTCCAATCGCTCGTTGCTGGTAGCCTTGTGCTCGTTGGCATAACTTACGTGCGTAAAGGCTATATCCTTTAATTTTTCGTCACAGGTGTTAAACACATCCAGAAAATTATTATTCTTCTTCAACATGCACCGCCTCAGAAATATTTTCAATCATCTTATTCTTATGCAAAGTCACAACCTGTTCAATGGCATTTGCAATAGAGTTTGCCTTGCTGTTACCATGGCATTTAATAACAATTTTTGCAGTACCAAGAAGTGGCGCTCCGCCAAATTTCTTGTAGTCAAGAACGGCTTTCACCTTTTTAAATGCACCCTTCATAAAGCACGCATATCCAAGGCTTGCCCATACACTTTCCTTAACCTTATTTTTGATTGTACCAAGCAACAATTCCACTGTACCTTCAATAGTCTTTAGGCATACGTTTCCAGCAAAACCATCACACACAACCACGTCAACGTTGCCCTTTAATACATCACGAGCTTCAACGTTTCCAATAAATCTAATATCCTTATTTTCCTTAAGCAGAGCAAACGCTTCCTTAGTTAGTTCATCACCCTTTTCGTCCTCAGTTCCTACGTTAAGTAGACCAATTTTAGGCTTTCTAACGCCTTGAGCCTTCATATATGCATTACCCATTAATGCAAAGTGCAACAAGTTGATTGGCTTACAATCCATATTAGCTCCACAGTCGCATAACAAAACTTGCTTACCGGTCATAGTAGGCAAAATTGGCGCAAGTGCCGGACGTGAAACATTTTTGATACGACCCAACTTTAAAATAGCACCGGTAAGTGTTGCACCTGTACTGCCCGCGCTAATCAGACCAATAGCATCCTCATTTTTGCGCAAATAATCATACGCTACAACGATTGATGAACTAGGCTTAGACTTAATAGCCATTGCTGGGTGGTCATTATTGGTAATAATATCTGGCGCATGTATAATTTCTATACGGTCACTCGCATACATATCATGCATAAATTCCTTTTCCAACTGGTCCTTATCCCCCGCAAGCACCAAATTAATATCAGGATTACGCTTAATAGCCTCAATACATCCTAAAACAATCTCTTGTGGAGCATAATCGCCACCAAAAGCATCAACTACAATTTTCATATTACACCTCTAAACATTAAATTTAAAAACATTATATAATATATTCAGTAAAAGGTCAAATAATTTTAACCACAAAAAAATTGAGGCATTTAAACCTCAATTTTTTAATAATTAGTCTTTTTTCTCTTTGTCTACAACAATTCTTTCTTGACCATCATAGTATCCGCAATTTTTGCATACTTGGTGAGCAACTTTCTTTTCATGGCAATGTGGACAATCAACTACTGCAGGAGCAGAAATCTTCCAATTTGCTTTTCTTTTATCACGTCTAGACTTTGAAACTTTTCTTTTTGGTACAGCCATTTTATCCTCCTAACATATTTTCGTGTAAACCTCACGAATTCCAAATACGGATATATAGTACACCAAAAAACTTGTTTTGTCAACCGTTTTTCAAAAATTAATTTACAACTTTACAAATTTTAACGTCCCTGACCCAAATTTTCGTCAACGTTAGCAACTTTGATAGTTTTCAAATGTTTAGCTAACATTGTATTAACCTTTTGCTCAAACACTTTGTTTACCTCTGTATGGACACCTGGTTGGGTAAACATTTTAATAAAGTTGGTATCTTCATAAATTTCTTTTAGGTTTAATTGCTCAGTTTCAAACATTTCACTACCTGAAAATTGCACAATTCCGTTTCTATTATCTATATCATCTAAAAGGTTATGATAGCCCGCATCTATTAGCAAAATCTCCCTATTTTGATTTTGATAATACTTGTTTTCCTCTCCTACAAAGCATGCTGCAAAGGTGTGTGTGCATCTGGTTTTACCATTTACATGTGTCACTTCTCTAAAGAATTTAGGCACATAATGCTTTCCTGTGGCAACGCTAATAATCCTGCTCATTTCATCAACATCTATGGCATAGTTATTTTCAATCTTTTCAAGTTGGCTTTCTACCTTCGAAATCTGAGCAGCAACCTCATCATACTCATCACTTGCCGACACATCTCCCAGTTCCACTGCAGTCAAAAGGTGCTTTGCCTTTGATTCCAATACAGATTTTTCATTAACCAAAGTTGTTATTACTTCATACAAATTTTGCATATATTTCTCCTTAATTTAAGGTGATTATAACACCAAATTTAAGAGTTGTCAATATGCTATTTGCCAATATTTTTAAGATTTTCCAATATTGTGCTAGAAAAGTATGGTTGAAGCGGCTTGGCGCTGGCGTTATTCATTAAAATTTCCATAAGTTTAATGTATGTGATACCCATTCCTTCAAATAGGTAATATGCAAGCGAGCCTGGTATTGTATTAATCTCGTTTAGGTAGATTGTGTCATTGCTTTGGTCATAAAGGTAGTCAATGCGCACTACTCCGTTAAGATTTAGGTGCTCGTAAACACGTTTGGTGTAATCATAGATAATATTTTGTTTATCCTTATCAATTTGTGCCGGAATAATACGAGTTTTATCAACACTTATGTACTTATCTTCAAAGGTTAATATGTCACAATTATTTACCGGTTGCTCAATTTGACTAAGTATAATATTGTCACCGTCACGCACAGCAGCACAATTATATTCAACCAGCGGACTAATCTCTCGCTCAATCAGCACCTTATCGTCCAAATGTAGTACAATATCTATATTTTCACCTAGATGATTAATATCACTTTTTACCACACCAATGCTAGAACCCAATCCGCAAGGCTTAACAATTAAATTATCACCCAGTAAGTTAGCATTTTCTAAATCTCTATTGAATTTATCCAGCACCATGTATTCAACAATAGGAATATCTAAACTATTTGCCACCAGTTTAGCATACTCCTTATCCATACACACTGCACTAGGCTGCATACACGCGCTGGTGCAAGGAATGTTGTTAAAATCAAACACTCCCTTTAATGTTCCGTCTTCGCCAACACCGCCATGACAACAGTTTATTACGCAGTCAACAGAACATATGTACTTTAACTTTTTGTTACTAACGCAGTATAACCCTTTGTTAAAAATTGCCACCTGCTTTGATTTTTTTAACAAACTTTCTTTATCAATGTAATCCGCTGGCGCACTTTTATCTACCAAATAGATTAAGTTATCCTTAGTGCAATACAAAAGCCCAACCTTGTACTTATCCTTTAATTCGTTATATGTTTGAAGTGCGGTAACAATCGATACATCATGCTCCACCGACGCACCGCCAAAAATAATAAATAAATTTTTCATACTACTATATATGCAAAAAACTAAAAATGTATCACAATTTTTTTATCCTAACCACACAATCATAAACCTTAAACAAAAAGAGAGTTTATTTCAACCCTCTTTTTAGTTGTTGATATATTTTTATCTATCATTAGTATATTGGCTCGTTTACTGTAATAATAGATGTTTCATCTATACCGCAACATGTAATACGAATATATTCACAAGGATTGTGTTCACTGCCCATATCATTCACTATAAACCTAATACACCAACCATTTTCATCATATTCCATTGTGGCAGCCACCACATCCTCTCCCATTATCTCTGAATTATATCCATAGCCTGTAATAAATGCCTTGTCACTATCAAAGTGATATACAGTTGAAGAATAATTTTCGTTGCTGTCAGGCATATTTACATTTTTCATATAAATTATATCACCACTTTTCACCTTGATATAACCAGTTGTATAGCATCCTTCCATTTCTCTATCAGTACCATCATTTCCACTCAAACGTATATTTTCAGTCCAACCAACTGTTTCCAATACGTTAGTGTAGGTAGGTTTTTCAATCTCACCTGTTATTGGTTCATCTACTTGAATGATAGATTTATCATTTATATCCCAAGCAGATATACGAACGTATTTAACATCATCATGATAGAATGTTACCTGTACTAAATTTCCAAGCTCGTCATACACAACATCCTGACCACCTGACGATGTAAGGTCATATGCTCCTATAAAAGTCATTTTTTCATCGTACAGCATAAATCGATTACCATGGCCAGCCTCATCAGGCATTGCAACATTTGCTAAATATATTGTAGAGCCGGATGTAACAGGGATATATCCTGTTGTACATGCATTTTCGTCAGTTCTTTCTTGTCCATCTGTTAGATATATACCCTCGGTC
>JBGVOQ010000005.1:0-64069 GCA_045126575.1 Candidatus Onthoplasma sp.
ATATCAAATTAAGTTCCTTAGACGTTGCCAAGAAGTATTGAAGTTTACGATGTTCATTTAACTTATCAATAAATGCTTTACCTAGTAGTTTGTATCTATTTAGTAAAATTTTATTTAACATTTCAAAATTTAATGTATTTGCTTGACTTAAAGCCATAGCAGTTTTGGTAGCCCAGTCAACTGGGGTTTGAATTCCACCATCACTAAAATCGCATAGCAAATTCATATTTTCAGGTGACACCACAATGCGTTTTACAATATTAATTTTTTCAAAAATGGTGCGTGGCAACTCCTTAACCGCATTTGCGTTAAGATAATAAAATTCGTAATACTTATCCTTTTCGCCAAATATACATTCAGGGCGCTTACTACGCTTTAAAATAACTCTGTCACCGTAAATTCCACGGCCACGTTTATACTCTACAATCTCATAAAAATTATTAATCAAAAAATCTAGTTCCGCCCAATTTTGGACATTAACTTTAGTTTCCATAAAGTCCTCCTTTTAAGCCAAAGCGTCAACTAATATAACAATATTCTCCTTGTTTTCCTTCCAAACTTTGATAAATGGAGATGGTGCATCAATTTCACAATCCAACTTAACAGCACATTCAAACAATGCGGTCAAATGGTCGCGTGCATTAACAAACGCATCTTCCACTGTCCTACCTTCGGTTACAATACCAAGGTCGTGGATTGCAATAGTAAAAGCATTGCTTTCCTTATCTTTATATAATACTGCTGGATAAACTAATTCTTTCATAACTTAAAACCTCTTTAGATAATTACTCAATTTATTCTAACACACTAACAAAAAAAAGTCCAACAAAATTTAAACACATTTCCAAATTTGTGTAAAAATTGTTAGACTTTAAAACTTTTTACTTTTGCGCACAATACTCTTGTACGAATACTGCATTATCCCAATAGTCATTGAATTGTATTACTGCAAAATAAAAATTAAACAGTCATACCTAAATCTTTATTAGCTTCAATTTTTTTGGTTTTTACTAAAGCTCCAGCCTTAGCAAAAATATCACTTGTTATAAGACGTTGAGTTTTGTGAACCTTTCCGTTCTCATCTATCTTCCAAGTATCGTATGACTTTTCCATAATCCATACCTCCTTTAATATACTCATACTATAGCACATATTTTTACATTTGTAAATAGTTTTTGGCAAAATTTTTTAAAAATTATTAAAAAATTAAAATTCGCCTAAAATACTATTTTATAGTATATTATCATAATTTACGTTATAATTAATTATATCGATTTTTTTGATTATTTCATATTACTTATGTAACTGTAAAATTAATATAAAATAAGAGCAACGTAATTGTTACTCTTATTCAGTATACTAATCCATTAATTCAACATCAGCAAATGCAATGTCCATATTGTTATCGATATTGTATTTATTTGCTTGTTCAACTTCTCTTGGAAGAGTGTTGCGGTATTGCGCACAACCAGTACCTGCAGGAATAAGTTTACCGATAATAACGTTTTCCTTAAGTCCTAGCAAGTGGTCTACCTTACCCTTTAATGATGCCTTAGTTAAAGCACTACTTGTTTCTTGGAATGAAGAAGCAGATAGGAAGCTTTCAGTAGTTAGAGATGCACGAGTAATACCTTGAAGTTCACGCTTAGCAGTAGCAGGAACACCACCTTCAGCAAGAACACGGTCATTTTCTTCTTCATACACACTAATACTTACGCTGTCGCCTGGCAATAGTTTTGTATCACCTGGGTCTTCAATCTTAACCTTACGCAACATTTGACGGATAATAATTTCCAAGTGTTTAGCGTTGATATCAACCGATTGAGATTTATAAACGCCAAGAACTTCGTTTAACAAATATTCTTGAACCGCCTTAACACCACGAGTTCTTAAAATATCTCTTGGGTTAATTGGACCTTCGGTTAAAGTTGTACCTGGTTGAACCATATCACCTGGCTTAACCTTTAAGGTTACACCGTATGGCAACATATATGATTCTTCAGTATCACCCTTAACCACAACTTCGTAACGCTTGTCAACGTTGTTGATTTCAACCTTACCTGCAATTTCACTAACAAATGCAGCACCCTTAGGATTACGAGCTTCAAAGATTTCTTCAACACGAGGCAAACCTTGAGTAATATCGGCAGTAGCAGCACCACCTGAGTGGAATGTACGCATTGTCAATTGTGTACCTGGTTCACCAATTGATTGAGCAGCGATAACACCAACTGCTTCACCAACATCTACAAGTTCGTTCTTGCTCATGTTACGTCCATAACACTTAGCGCAAACGCCTTGTTTAGACTTACATGTTAGCAATGTACGAATATTAACTGATTTGATACCAGCGTCAATAATTTCACTAGCCATTTCAGCAGTAATATATTCATTTGCTGGGCAAATTTCTTGTTTTGTTTTAGGATTTATAATAGCACCAACGCTATAACGTCCTATAATACGATTTTCAAGGGTTTCAATTAAAGTACCATCTTTTACGATTTCAGTAACTTCCATACCCTTTACGCTTTCATCTAAGGCTTCGAAACAGTCAACTTCGGTAATAATTGTATCTTGAGATACGTCTACCAATCTACGTGTTAAGTAACCTGAGTCAGCTGTTTTCATGGCTGTATCCATCAATTGCTTACGTGAACCACGAGATGCACTAAAGTATTCGATAGGTGTTAAACCACGTCTAAAGCTTGACTTAACTGGGATTTCGGAACGCACACCAGATGCAACCGCTGTAATACCTTGCATACCAGACAATTGCTTAATTTGGTCGTTGTTACCACGGGCCTTTGAGTCAGCCATCATCTTTAATGGGTTGAATTTATCCAACGCACCAACGACAGCGTTCATAACTTTACCAGTAGCTTCGTTCCAAATCTTAATATTACGTTCACGCTTATCGTTTTCGCTCATAAATCCTTGTAAATACAAGTCATTGTTTTGAGCTACTTGAGCGTCCGCTTCCTTAAGAATTTCGGCTTTCTTGTCACTTTCCTTCATATCAAATAATGATAATGAAATACTTGCAAGTGTAGAATGTTTGAAACCAAGGTTCTTGATATCATCAATCATGGTAACAGTTACGTTAGTACCATGTTTACGATATGCCAAATCGATTAGTTTTCCATATTCCTTTTTGCCAACTTCTTTTTCAATTTCATAACGGAAAATATTTTCCTTCTTAGTTCTATCAACATAACCGAGGTCTTGAGGAATACATCTGTTAAAGTAAATTCTACCCAAAGATGTTTCGGTACGACCTTCGCACATTTCGCCATTAAACTCTACTTGACGGCGAACTTGGATTTTTGCTTGAAGTGACAACACGCCATTAACGTGAGCCATTTCAGCTTCGTCTTCGCTGTTAAATACCATACCTTCACCCTTAGCACCTTCACGGATAAGTGTGATATAGTAGTTACCTAAAATCATATCTTGTGATGGAACCATCGCAGGACTACCATCACTTGGTTTTAATACGTTGTTTGATGCAAGTAATAGATTTCTTGCTTCAGTTCTTGCCTCTACGCTTAGAGGAACGTGGATTGACATTTGGTCACCGTCGAAGTCCGCATTAAAGCCACCGCAGGCCAAAGGTGGAAGACGAATTGCTTTACCTTCGATTAGCAATGGTTCAAACGCTTGCACTGACAATTTGTGTAGTGTAGGCGCACGGTTAAGTAGTACTGGGTGTCCTTGAACAACTTCAGATAGGATATCCCAAACTACAGGACGTTCTTGGTCAATCATACGTGTAGCTTTTTTAAGGTTATTAGTTTGATTCATTTCAAGCAAACGCTTGATGATAAATGGACGGAACAACTCCAAAGCCATCATCTTAGGTAAGCCCATTTGATAAATCTTAAGTTCAGGTCCAACCACGATAACTGAACGGCCAGAATAGTCAACACGTTTACCTAATAAGTTTTGACGGAAACGTCCATGTTTACCCTTTAAGCTTGCAGTCAATGACTTCAAATCTCTTGCACGAGAGCCTTGAACAGCACGACCACGTTTACCGTTATCGAACAATGCGTCAACTGCTTCTTGAAGCATACGCTTTTCGTTACGAACGATAATTTCAGGAGCGCCTAAATCAATCAATTTCTTCAAACGATTGTTACGGTTGATAACACGACGATATAAATCGTTTAAGTCGCTGGCAGCAAACTTACCACCATCAATTTGAACAAGTGGACGGATATCAGGTGGAATAACTGGAATAACGTCCATAATCATCCACTCTGGCTTATTTCCACTCTTGATAAAGTCTTCAATAACTTCCAACTTCTTGGTAGCCTTTAACTTCTTTTGACCTTTAGACTTTGCCATAATTTGTTGCAATTCATTCTTTTCTTTTTCAAGGTCAATATTGTGTAATAATTCTTTAATAGCCTCAGCACCCATGCCTACACGGAAACCATTTACGCCGTATTTTTCAACAGCTTCACGATATTCACGGTCACGGATAACTTGCTTGTACTCAAAGTCAGTATTTTTAGGGTCAAGAACTACGTAACTTACATAATACAAAACTTCGTCCAATAGTTTTGGAGAGATGTCAAGGGCTAGCACCATTGGGCTAGGAACACCTTTAAAGAACCAAATATGTGATACTGGGCATGCTAAGTCAATATGTCCCATGCGTTCACGGCGAACCTTAGAACGAGTAACTTCAACACCACACTTATCACAAATTACGCCCTTATAACGAACTCTTTTGTATCTACCACAGCTACATTCCCAGTCCTTTTTAGGTCCAAAAATACGCTCGCAGAACAAACCGTCTTTTTCAGGCTTTTGAGTACGATAATTTATTGTTTCAGGCTTAGTTACTTCACCTCTAGACCATTCTCTAATCTTTTCAGGTGAAGCAATACTAATCCTAATTGAGTCAAAATTGTTTAATTCAAACATTATATTTCTCCTATATTTTTTTAGTCATCTAAATCGTCAAATAATGCCGATTCATCAAAAGCCTGTTCAGACACTTCAGATTCATAATTTTCTTGAATTTGGTCAAATTCAAGTGTAATATCTTCAAGTCCTACCTTATTTACAGGTTGAACAGCATCAAATTCTACTTCTTGGTCAGAAACTTCGTTGATTGACAACTCGTGTTGGTCAGCGGTTAAAATCTTAACGTCTAAGCCCAAACCTTGCATTTCCTTAACAAGCACTTTAAATGCTTCAGGCATACCAGGTTCTGGAATAGGCTCACCCTTAACGATTGCTTCATAAGTTTTAATACGTCCTTCAACGTCATCTGACTTAATTGTTAACATTTCTTGCAACAATCTACTTGCACCGTATGCTTCCAATGCCCACACTTCCATTTCACCAAAACGTTGTCCACCAAGTTGTGATTTACCGCTTAGAGGTTGTTGTGTAATCAAAGCATATGTTCCAATACTACGTGCGTGGATTTTATCATCAACCATGTGGTTAAGTTTTAACATATACATCACGCCCACGTTAGTTTTGTTTTCAAATGGAAGACCTGTACGGCCATCATATAATTGCATATAGCCATCTTCTGGCAAGTTGTTTTGACGAAGAAGTTCTTGAATTTCCTCTTCTGTTGCACTATCGAAACTTGGAGTTGCAACCTTCCAGCCTAGATGCTTAGCAGCAAGACCTAGATGCATTTCCAATAATTGTCCCAAGTTCATACGAGATGGAATACCCATTGGGTTAAGCACGATATCAACAGTTTCACCATTAGCCATAAATGGCATATCACTTTCTGGAAGAACAATTGATACAACACCCTTGTTACCATAACGACCTGCAAGTTTGTCACCAGGTTGAAGTTTACGCTTTTGAGCGATGTAAATCTTAACCATCATATTTACGCCAGCGTCAAGTTCATCTTTATTCTTACGAGATAAGATTTCAACGCCAACTACCACACCTGCTTCGCCATGTTTAACCTTTAATGAAGTATTTTTAACTTCCTTAGTCTTTTCACCGAAGATTGACTTCAACAATCTTTCTTCTGGAGTTAAATCAGTTTCACCCTTAGGAGTTACCTTACCTACAAGGATATCACCAACTTTAACTTCGGTACCGATACGCACAATACCGTTTTCGTCCAAGTTCTTTAACGCTTCTTCACCTACACCTGCGATATCACGAGTAATTTCTTCATCACCAAGTTTAGTTGTACGAGCTTCAGTTTTAACTTGTTGGATAGATATTGAAGTAAATGCATCTTCACGAACCACTCTTTCGTTAACCAAAATAGCGTCTTCGAAGTTGTAACCTTCCCAGTTCATGAATGCTACTGTCATATTTTTACCAAGAGCAGCTTCACCATTTTGAGTAGAAGCGCCATCGGCAAGAACATCACCAAATTTAACTCTTTCGTTAGTATTAACGATTGGTTTTTGATTGAAGCAAGTTTTGTCGTTACTTCTTTCAAATTTTCTTAAATAATGATTAACTGTACGTCCATCATCATATTCTACTGTAATATAGTCACCACTTACGTAAGTTACCACACCGTCAGCGTCAGCAGTAATCATAGCACCACTGTCTTTTGCCAACTTATGTTCGATACCTGTACCTACAACTGGTGAATCAGCCTTGATTAGTGGAACTGCTTGACATTGCATGTTTGTACCCATCAACGCACGGTTTGCGGCACAGTGTTCGATAAATGGAATAAGGCCTGCTGTTTCAGAAATTAACTGACTTGGAGATAGGTCCACATAAGTAATCATATCACGGCTAACTGACATAACTGTACCATTGTGACGGCAAACCACGTTTTCAGCAATGATTCTGCCATTTTCATCAAGTGGTTCCTTGGCTGTTGCGATATATTCATTAATATCCTCATCAGCCATCATAAATACGATTTCATCAGTAACCTTACCTGTACTATCTACCTTGCGGAAAGGAGATTCAAGGAAACCATATTCATTAATACGTGCGTAGCCTGCGATACTTGTCATCAAACCAATTGGTTGACCTTCTGGAGTATTAACCACACAGATACGGCCATAGTGTGAGTGGTTAATATCACGAACTTCGGCACTAGCACGTTCCTTTTTAACACCGCCAGGTCCAAATGAACTTAAACGGCGCTTGTTTCTTAAACTTGAAATTGGGTTAACTTGGTCCATCAAAGCTGAAAGTTGAGATGTGCTCATAAATTCCTTAAATGCCTTGTTGATATATCTAGCATTAACAACTTGAGCAGGTGTAATATCTGTTAAATCTCTACTTTGAAGTGTTTCACGCACTTGTGCTTGAAGTTTTGTCATACCCTTTCTAAATTCTTGGGTTAACAATTCACCACAGCCAGCCACACGGCGGTTAGCCAAGTGGTCACGTTCGTCCAAATATCCGATACCATCAATTAAGTTTAAGTGATAGCTTACGGTAGCAATCATATCGTCAAGAGTAATTTCGTAGTTTTCCAACGCACGAGCATTTTGACGGATTGCTTCAAGGATATCTTCCTCTGTTTTGTTTTCCTTTAAAATTTCTTGCAATAATGGATAGTAAACTAAACCATTGATTCCAAAATCCTTTGGATTGCAATTTACATAGCAAGTTAGGTCTACACGCTTGTTACCTACAACACGGATAACCTTATCATTATATATAATGTCTACGCTATTGATACCAGCATTTTGAATTTTATCAGCGATATCACGAGTGATAACTTCACCCTTAGCCACTACAACCTTGCGGCCAACCTTGATATCCTCAGCACTGATATGCTCTACGATACGGTTAGCAAGGCCTAACTTCTTATTAGTCTTATAACGACCAACCTTACCCATACTATAATGTTGATGGTTAAAGAAACGGTCATTAATATATGACATAGTGTTAGATGGGCTAGGAATTTCGCCTGGACGTGTACGACGGCTAAATTCGATAAGCGCATCCTCTTGAGTAATTTGAGTTTCCTTATTCAAGGTGTTAACCATAAATGGATGGTTGCCAAAAATATCCAACAATTGTTCGTTGGTGTAACCAAAACATTTAAGTAGTACGCCTAGTGACATCTTATACTTACGCTCAACAGTTACACGCAAACTATCGCCAGTAACTTGTTCAGTGGTCACCCACATACCATGAGATGGAGCAATAGAACCAGTATAATCCATTTTGCCATACTTGTTCATTTCACCATCAAACACAATACCCGGTGATTTGATTAATTGGTTAAGAATAACCCTTTCAACGCCGTTGCAAAGGAATCCACCATCTTCTGACATATAAGGGATATCGCCTAGGAACACTTCTTGTTCCATAACTTGTCCAGTTTCCTTAACAAGCAAGCGAACTTTTACCTTTAATGCAACAGTATAACTTGATTGACGGCGTTTGCATTCCGCCCATGAGTATTTAGGTGTAAAGTCGATAGAATAATCCAAAAAAGACAACTCAGCTTTGTTTGAGTAGTCTACAATAGGATTAAACTCGTTCAACACTTCCCAAATACCTTCTTTTAAAAATGATTGAAAAGATGTTTTTTGAACATCTAACAAATAAGACATTTCATAAGGAACGTGTGTTTTCCCAAATGTTTGTCTTTTGGCTTTGTTGCCATAGTTTACCATCTTGATGTTGAGTGTGTTAGAATTCATCATAACTCCTTAAATTTTATTATTCAGTTGCCATTTATCCCTAAAACTTATAGTTTTAAGCACTCAAAAGTGCACCAACCTCCATTTTGAGATAATTATTCACGCTACTCAATCATATCACAATTTGCTAGATGTGTCAAGAGATTTTTTAAAAAAGTTTAGGAATTTATCACTTTTTGTTGTATATATATTAATCGTATACAATATGGTTTACCATATATAGATATATAGTAAGCTTCTCGTATATACACATATATAGTTACCCACCGAACACTTATAGTAATAACCCTATATTTTTATTTTAATGTCAAGCGACCAATCAATTCAGTTGAGTACCACAAATGTCATTTTTATCACAAAAGCTCTTTCAAAAATAATTAACCTAATAGATTTTGTTGCACTAAGTGTAAGTATGTGCTATAATGAATATGTTGATAGGAGAAATTTATGGAAAAAACTTATATTATGGTAAAGCCTCACTTTGCTAACTTCCCTAAGGTTATTGACCTTGTTAAAAAGGAAGCGGTTAGTGCAGGTATGCAAATTGTGGATGAAAAATTTATTAAATACTCAGTAGCAGATGCTCAAAAGCACTATGCTGAACACTTCCGCGGAAGTTATGAAAACGCTAAAGGATTTTACAAGGAACTAGAAAACTATATCACATCTGACAAGGCTTATGGTATGGTTATGGTAGGCAAAGATGCTATTGCCACAATGCGTGCTATCATCAAACGTTTAAGATTGGAAGTACCTGCAATGTTAGGTGAAGAACCACGTATGACCGAAAACGTGCTTCACGGTAGTGATTGCGTTGAGTCTGCAAACAATGAAATTGCAATCTTTAATAGTTTAAAAGCATTATAAGCAAAACAAAAAATAGGACATTGGGTAATGCCCTATTTTTTTATGTACTATCAACTATTAGCAGCAGCTATCCTTGTGTCCGCCGCAACCGCAACCGCACAAAATTAATAAAATCAATATGATGAAGCAAGGGTCAGCATTGCAACCGCAATTGCAAAGGATTAATAGCAACACAATTATCCAGCAGCAGTCAAATCCGCTACCGCCATTGCATTTGTCGTAATCGTCACGTCCACAGCCACAACCGCCAAACATTTTGTTAAACATAAAAATTCTCCTTTTGTTTATAAATTGTGTTTAAAATTTCTTTTTGCGCAAAAATAATTTTAATATAAGGAATTAGTTTGAAAACATGTTTTTTAAATATCGTTTTTCGCGTAGTGTTATATGTAATTTATCTTTTGTACTTTTCTAATTCCTTTGTATACTCCATAGTATGTAAAAACAAAAAAAATGTTCATCCCGTCAAATTAAAATGAAAAAAACTTCCTAATTAGTCAATCAATTTTGAAACTAGTGTAATAATTAAGAGTTGAGATAAAAATCTTAACTCTTTTTTAACGGCTACTTTATGCCGTGAAAGGTACTTGATAAGAGAAGAAATGAAAACACAATATAAAAAGGCAGAGAAAGGACAAACAAAATGCGTAAGCACAAATATCGTTTCTCTGTCTTAACCAGCAAAAAAGAAAAAACATTTCAGAGACTCTTGTCAAGTACACCATGGAATAAATTAGCCGACATATAGACAGCAAAAAGCGAAAGCGTGTTACGTTCACAAACACTTTCGCTTTTTGTCTGCTTTGATTTAGTTTATAAACGTGTGCTTGTCTGGTGGAGCGAAGCGACACCACTTGTATATGACAAGCACACGTCTAAGTGCCAAATCAAAGTTGATATTATTTTTCACTTAAATAAAAATTATGGCAATTCTCTTTCCAAAGACTCTTCTATATATTTCTCTTGTTCTTCAACTGTTCTATATTGTCCATTAGAAAGTCTTACATTGCCAGATATATTACTATTGCTTAAATTATTTTTATATTCGATTTTTCTTTCAGCAACAAATTCATCATAGCTGTGATAAAGTTTTTGACTTTCAACTTTAAATGGAGATTGACCATTTCCAAAGATATTGTTATATGTTTCTTCAAAAACTATGTATCTTTCACCGTCTGCTTTAATTCTTGTGTATGCATTTCTTAATGCCATAGCATCATCTCGTGAAAGGAAAAGACAAGGGAACACATATTGTTTATAATTAAAATGACTTAGCATTAAATAATCCATAGACGAAATTTCGCCTTCATAAAGAACTTCTTTATAAACACCATAAACCATTGTGTTTTTTCTTATTTTATCATTATTTTTGTGTTTGAAATAATCTAATAAACTCATACAAAACTCCTTAAAAGTATAGAAAGTATAGCATATTTAAAAAAATATTACAATACCCTATTTGAAAATCATATAAAAAAAGGTAAACCTAATAAGATTTACCTTAATTCTATTTCACTAGTTTCAAAAGTTGCAGGTCTTAACGGAAGTTTTTTATTAAAGTTCTGCTCCAAATCCAACTTTACAATCCTTGTAACGACTCCAACCATTATTTTTAACCTTAGTTCTCTTTTTATCGTCAACATCTAGACCGTCCAATTTTTCATCTTTGATAAATTGCTCAACTTCATCTAGAATTGTTTGTTTTTTTGATAAAACCTTGTTACGTTCCTGAAGTTCATCATTATATATCGTCAATATTTCTCTTGCTAAAGACTTTAAATTATTGAGATCATACATTCGCTCTTTATTCATTTTGCCTTTAACTATTTCTAACGCACTAAGTTTAAGCAATGCATTTAAATTTTCCTTGCTGTACTCAACCTCCAAATTGCCTATCACGTCAATTATAAAGTTGGTGTCATCCACTATTCCTGGACATGTAATATCAATAGGGAATCCTATAAGCAACAACTTATTTGATGAATGCGCGTACATATAAGCGGTGGCCACGTCCTTATCTGTTAGCAAGAATTTATCAATGTTATCAAAATCGATAACATCTTTTTTAACTTCCTCAATTGCTTCATACTTATCAGTTATCATAACATTACCTCTTGCCTAAAGTATACACCACTTATCCACAATTGTCAATACCAAATTACAAAATAAGGAGTAGTTGGCACTCCTTACTTTATATCTATTTATTTAATTTTTCACGAATTAACGCTTTAAGTTCTGCAATACCTTGGTTATGTTTTGCCTGAATTTTACAACTTGTGTAGCCAAAATCTTCGAGCACACTAAGTTCCATTTTGTTTAAAAGGTCACACTTATTATAAACCAAAATACATTTATCCTTGGTTACTTGCAGTTTGGTTAGTTCATCCTCAACAACCTTAAGTTGCTCATATTTATTTTTATCGCTAGCATCTAGTATAATCAAACATAAGTCCGCATCACGCACTTCCTCAAGGGTTGCCGAAAAGGCATTCATCAGTTCGTGCGGAAGGTTTGATACAAACCCAACTGTATCACATAGCACATAACTAGTCCCCTCATCCCACACGTGTTTGGTAAGCACGTCAAGTGTTGCAAACAAACGGTTGTCTGCATAGGTATCCGCCTTAGTTATTGTGTTCATAAGTGTTGACTTGCCTGCATTAGTGTAGCCAACCAGCGACACCATATATTCGTTGTTTTTACGTTGTTTACGTGTAAGTTGACGCTTTTGATTAACTTGCTTTAACTCTTTTTCCTTTTTTTGAATATTTTCCTGCACCTTACGTTTATCTAACTCCAACTTAGTTTCTCCCGGGCCACGCATACCAACTCCGCCACCAAAACGGCCAGCAGTACCCGATATTGCACTAAGGCGAGGCAAACTATACTTAAGTTGTGCAAGTTCCACTTGAAGCTTACCTTCATTTGACTTTGCTCGGCCTGCAAATATGTCCAATATTAACATTGTTCGGTCGATAACTTTAACACCCAATTCAGTTTGCAAATTACGTAATTGCGAACCAGTCAATGACACGTCAAAAATAACCACATCAGCATCCAACTCATTAACCTTATAGGCAATTTCCTCTACCTTACCAGTTCCAATGTACGAATGTGGATTTATCTCACGTAAAGTCACATATTCACTACCAACAAAATCAAGCATTGCCGAACGTATAAGTTCCTTCATTTCATGCAGTTCTGTCTTTTGGTCTTGCGAGGAAAAATACACCAAAAATGCTTTTTCCTTTTGTATTTCATTTAAATTATATGCCATATATCCTCCTAGTAAAAATGAAAGTATTAAGACGCCTTACGCCTTATGAAAATATGATAAGTGCTATCGCAGATAAAGTCGACAAACCTCGTTTGCTTATTATGGAATTTATGACCAATCCTTAATTCTTCACTACTCATTTTTCATTCTTCATTTAATACAAATGCTTTGGGTACATACCCTTACTTTTCATATCAACAATTGCTTGCTTAAATTGTTCAAGGTCTTCCTTGTATGTAATACCATACCACTTTGCCTTTGTTGTACCAACACGCAACTTAATTTCACCGGATTTAATCATCTTATTAACTTCATCCGGCAACAAAAATTCACCTTTAAGCAATGCTTCCTTTGACTGCGCAAAGAATATTTCAAAGTCCTTAGCAATCCTATCCATCAACTTTTTGCTAAAACCAAACATATTCATAGAAACCAGTGTATTAGCGCTAATTTCGCTCCACTTATCTTGATTGAGTGGTGTAGCAATAACCTTGCCATCTTTTACTTGAATTTCGCTTTCAACCAAATCGGTCGCATGGCCGTTTACAAAGTGTAATATTCCACGTTTTACACTACCCTGGTCGCTTAGTGTATTGGTAACCAAAAATCCAGCATTTAAGAACTCATCATCCTTACTATTTTTTAAGAAATCCGCCACCAACTTAAATGACTCGTATCCATAAAAATCATCTGCATTAATAACAGCAAATCTATCTGCAACAATATCCTTACAGCAATATAATGCGTGCGCCGTACCCCATGGCTTAACACGCTCTGGCATACTAAAACCGCTTGGCACAACATCCATACCCTGAAAAGCATATACAACTGGCACAACTTGGCTTAGGCGTTTACCAACAGTTGCCTTAAAATACTCATAATTTTCCTCTTTGATAATAAGCACAATCCTGTCAAACCCTGCCTTTACCGCATCATAAATTGAATAATCTAAAATAAAGTTTTTATCCTCATCAATAGGCTCTACTTGTTTAAGTCCGCCAAATCGGCTTCCCATCCCCGCCGCCATAACTACTAAATCCATATTTTATCTCCTTTTAATATACTTGTAAGTATGTTTTTATTATATAAAAGTTGCAAACTATTGTCAAACATTATTTATCCTAATTTACAATCCAGTTTCCACATTTAAACAATGTATAAACCTGCAGTTGATAATTAAACCTACAATATCTATACAGCGTGTGCAGGGCAATGAAAAAAACTCTACCGAAGTAGAGTTCTTAGTATCAACCTAAAATTATGCTAATACAGTTAAATCTTTACTAGCAATAATAGTAACTAGGTCAATAATGTAGAATAATGGGCATAGGATAATGTTTAAAATTAAACCTAACCAATTTCCACGCATAGCTCTGGTTACAATACCAAATAATACATTTGTAAATGGAATAATAGCCAAAATCAAGCTAATAATCCAATCTAAACCAAAGTATGCTTTTTGAGATGATTTTCTACTTGCCATATTACACTCCTTTCAATACTAGTAATATAGCATACAGCAAGTTTTTATGTCAAATAAATTTAGCGTATTTTATAATATTTTGTAAAAAACATCCCTACAATACAATCCTACAACTAAAAGCAAAAACTCGCAGTGAGCAATTTTCCCTAAATCACCTTTGAATAAATCATTCAAATTCCAACCCCCTACCACGCAGTTAGCCCGTACTAAAACATAATAAATTAAATTTATATTTAAAATATCATTGACAAAAGCAAAAAAAGGGGTTAAACTATATAGCAAATAACAGCAAAAAGGATAAAATGTATGGAAAATATTGAATTAACTAACATTCAACGCGAAGCAGATGAAGTTAATGCTAGACGTGAAAAAATATTAAGCATGAAGGAAAATGGCTTAATACCTTATAAGGACAGGTTTGAGCGCACACATACCATCTTGGAAGCACGCTCACTTAATGATGGCGACAAATGCCGTGTTTGCGGTCGTGTTACCGGTCGCAGAGGTTTTGGCAAACTTATGTTCCTAGATTTATTTGATGTGTATGCAAAAATACAACTCGAAGTAACACTTAATAATTTAGGCGAAGAAAAGTTTGCTGAAATCAAAAAATATTTAGACGTTGGTGATTTTGTTGGTGTTGAAGGTGAAATTTGTCACACTAAGGTTGGTGAATTGACTATAAGATGTTTTGATTTTACAATTTTATCTAAAACACTTCGACCATTACCAGAAAAATTCCACGGAGTTAAAGATGATGACATTAGATATCGCCAAAGATATTTAGATTGTATTTCAAACGAGAAAACACGCGAAACATTAAAAAATCGTATTAAGGCAGTTAAGTTTATTCGTGATTTTATGGATAAAAATGGATTTGTGGAAGTTGAAACACCTATCCTTCAAGGAGTTGCAAGCGGTGCGGCGGCTAAACCTTTTATTACCAAACACAATGCATTGGATAAAGATTTCTATCTACGAATTGCTCCAGAACTTGCATTGAAGGAAATTATTGCATGCGGATTTGATCGTGTTTATGAAATTGGCAAAAACTTCCGTAACGAAGGTATGGACCCTTCTCACCTACAAGAATTTACCGTAATAGAATGGTACGCTGCTTACTGGAATTTTGAAGATAATATTAAATTCTCAACCGAATTATTCCAAGGTCTTGTAAAACACATCACTGGTGGATTAACTGTCAACTATCAAGGCACCGAACTTAATTTTGAAAATATCGAGCATATTGATTATTGCGCAAGCTTGTCTGAAATTTTAGGTGCAAACATTCTCGATTTTACCGATTTAGCAGAATTAAAAAGTGTTATCCTTGCTAAACACCTAGTAGATGACGGGGAACTGGAAGGTGCTAAGTCAATACCTGCCACAATCGACTTATTGTTTAAGCGTGTACTACGTAACAAGTTGATTCAACCATGTATTGTATACAACTACCCTGCATGCCTAGTTCCTCTAGCACGCCGTAACGATAAGGACCCTCGTATTATTGACATGTTCCAATTTGTTGCAAATGGTGTTGAACTAGACAAGGCTTATTCGGAACTTGTTGACCCATTAATTCAACGTGAAGCATTTGAAGAACAAGCACGTAACAGAGCAAATGGTGATGATGAAAGTTTTGGCGTAGATGAAGATTTCTTACTTGCCATGGAACATGGTATGCCACCAATTTCAGGTTTAGGATTTGGTATTGACCGTATCGTAGCAATACTAACCGACCAACAAACATTGCGTGATACAATTTTCTTCCCATTAGTAAAATAATCAACATTTTAATAAATTTTAAAATATAAAAATTTCCGCTTTAATTAGCGGATTTTTTTGTTTACGTTATTGACTAATTGTGTGTTTGATTATATAATATCATTATGCAAAAAGTGGATTATAATCAAAAAATGAAACAACAAATATCTCAGTTGTCAGGCAAGCCAAAACTCTTGCTTCATGTTTGCTGTGCACCATGCAGTTCGGCAGTCCTTGAAAAATTAACAAATCATTTTGATATTACACTATTTTACTTTAACCCAAATACTTATCCACTAAGTGAATATAACTTGCGTGCACAGCAGTTTGCCAAACTTACCAATCTTCCAATAATTGTGTGCGATTATGACCATAGCCAGTTTTTAGAAACAATCAAGGGCTATGAACATAACAAGGAAGGCGAAACACGTTGCCAAAAATGTATTGAACTGCGTATGCTAAAAACTTTTGAATATGCTAAGGCAAACAATTTTGATATGGTTACCACCACCCTATCAATCAGTCCACACAAGGACCATATATTTATCAACCTTTGTGGCGAACAGTTGCAACAAAAATTTGATATCCCCTACCTTTATGCCGACTTTAAAAAGGAAAATGGTTATCTTAACAGTATACAATTAAGCAAACAGTTTGACCTTTACCGTCAGGACTATTGCGGTTGCGAATTTTCTATAAATAAGCACAATAAATAAGGACCTATTCGATATGTCTGGCCAAGTTATTGAGGTTAAAAATTGAATTTAAACAAAAAATATTTAATTTTTTACAAAAAGTTTTAAAAAAGCGTTGACATTATATTTATGATGTGCTATTATAATAATGCATTTGATGCATGGGGGTATAGCTCAGTTGGCTAGAGCACCTGCCTTGCAAGCAGGGGGTCAGCGGTTCGAATCCGCTTATCTCCACCAAAATCAAATGCACAAATTTAATATAGGAGTGTAGCTCAGCAGGTTAGAGCACCACCCTGTAGCCGAGCAATTTATTGCGAACGCCAAGGTTCTTGAGTTTTACGAAAGGTTCTTCTAAGGTGTCACACCTTATCAGCCCTAAGTAACAACACAGCACCTAAACAATTTAATATAGGAGTGTAGCTCAGCAGGTTAGAGCACCACCCTGATAAGGTGGGGGTCGGTGGTTCGAGTCCACTCATTCCTACCAGATAATTTCACTCGTTATGAGTGATTTTTTTATTAAAAAACCATAATCTTAATAATTATGGTTCCCTTTTACTTGCGTTATTATAAATTAACATTTGATATATTAACTTGTTCTATTTCATTGCATATCAATTTTAATTCGTTCCAGTCAATAGTATCTCCATCAATAAGTCCAGCCACATTTATAGTTTGGGTTGCCAATTCATGATTTTGACCTGATTTAATAAGTAAATTATTTATTTCTAAATTACCTCCTGCCTTTTTCATTGAAGTTTCGTAATTTTGAGGCAATTCTAATTCAACAATATTTTTGAATGATTTGAGCGCTTCCTGAATGTGTTTAAATCCAACTTTTGTTAAATCAATATGTTGAATATATAGTTTTTCATCTATTTCTCTAAATTGTTTGTCTAATTTAAGATATTCATCATCTAAAGAAATTGACATACCCCCACCCATGTCTATAATGCAAGCAAAATCTATCTGCTGAGTTAATGCTTGTAATAGTTGGTTTTCAAATTGTTTTTGATAAAAATGCCAGGCAGCAATTCCAAATTTATCTCTTAAAAAATTTGATATTTGCTCATTATAACCTAAATCTTCATAGTTTGGGAGATTTGGAAGTAACGTTCTCATTTCAATTTGCCTATCACAAACCCAGTCATCATTTTTTAATTTATTAATTTTTGCTTTTATTTCTTCTTTTTTAGAATCCTGACAAGATATTAGTTCATTCTTCCAGTATTCAATATCCTCACGAATCCTTGTTTGCTGTTTTTTTATTTCTTCTATAGTTTTTGGACAATTTCTCATTATATCGGTCGTTATTACAGGCAAATTATTTCTTCTCGACAATTCACTAGAAATTAATGATTTGCCCGCTCCAATAGGGCCAATTAAAACAATTGACTCTTCACGGGCACGCTCGACTCCGATTCTTTCAATTTCATTAGTCATTTTTTACCACCCTTGTTTTTTGTATTTTAACATAAATTTCATGCTTTGTCATTATTTTTAGTAAAATTTCTTGGTTCGGATATAAAAACTTGTAGTCTACCAAAAAGCTCATCACGAATTTTGTTATTTATTGCAAATAATATTAATTAACAATCTCTTTTGTAGGCATTTTAAATTTATTATTTTATTTTTTCAAAATATTTTATTAATGATTTTTTTGCAAAGTCAGTATTTACATACATCAACCATCTAAGTTCTGCGTTGTTTTTGATTTCTCCAAGCTTATCTTTTTCTACAATGATTTCCACCTGGTCACCATCATAAAGTTGGGTATACGGCGGTGATTTGGTTTTGGAATTGTTAATAATTGCATACCTAAACCCTAAACCAATTTCCTTATGAATTTTAAATGCAAAATCTAGTACGGTGCTATCCTTTGGCATATATTTTTCCTCACCGCTTTTTGTTACAACTTTGATAAGTTCAACGTCCAATTCCTCAATACTGTCACTATCCCACAAGTCATCATCTTGACCTTGCAGTGTTCCATTACGCTGCAACTGATAGTCCGACATGGACATAATATAAAGATTATAAATATTATAAAAATTGTCACATAATTGATAGTATGGCCTTTTGGTAAACGAACCCATTTTGGCATCAATTACTTTAACTTCAGTTGCCAAATTTTTGTTAATAATATTTAAAGTTTTGTTGATAGCTTCCTTATGATTTTTATTTTTGTACAGTAGGTAAATATTATAGTTTGCAACGTGCAATATTTGGTCTTGCGAAATTTTAGATATGCTCACACTTTTAAAAATTTTTCTAACATCATCATACACCTTGTACTCTCGTACATCTTTAAACTTAATATCACGTATATACGTGCCTGCAAATGCTTCCTTAAAGCGTATTTCCAAATTTTCAATATTGCGTTTATTGGATATATGATAATCGGTATACTGTTGCAAAAAATTTTGAGCAGTTAGCCTATATTTAATTTTAAAACACTCATTTGCAATTGCCCTGTAGAAGTACTCGGAGTTTTGCACTTTTGCAATAGGCAGAATCCATTTTTCAGTTTCTTTAACTTTTTCAAGTTGCTTACTGTAATCAAAACAGTCTATTGTTCTTAGGTTATGCAGCCTATCGGCAAATTTAATACAAAAGCCAGCCGGATTTTTTTTACCAATTGCAATCAACTTTTTAAACGACTGTTCCTCTATGGATGCTTTTTCAAAATCTTCCAATTCATACAAATTATCTTTGTCAAAAACATACTTAGCCTGGTCTATCGCACTAACGCAATCCACCATCTCCGCAATGTCATCACCAAACTCGCTAGCAATAGTTTGCAAATCACAATCACAATCCTCCACCACATCATGCAACATAGCAGCACTCACAACACTTTCATCAAAATTCAGTTTTGCCAAAATCAGCGCAACATCTACAGGATGGCCAATGTACGGAGTCCCATCTTTACGAGTTTGAGTTCCGTGCAAACGTTTTGCAAAATTATATGCCTTATTAACCAAAGCCAGGGCCTTATGATCTTCTAGGAAAAATGCAGCAATCTCGTTAAATTTAGATTCAATCTGCTTAAACATCAGTTTCCTCCCTTATTAGCTTGTATATCATATCATCTTCCTTGTTAGATATCTTGGCAAATCTAAATATGTTAGCATCAAGAATTTCATTTAAATAGTACTCCAACTTGTTTTGTATAAGTGCAATTTTTTGATTTTCGGTTAAGTTGCCCGAAATCTCATTTTTTTCCACATACAACCTTTTAAACAAGTCAACCGCCTCTTTTACATAATTATCAATAGTTACGTGATAATTATCAAACTTTAGATAGTTATATATTTCACCATCAGGCTTAGATATAATGTTTTTAGAAAAAATTGCAAATTGCACGCAAGGGTTATGCTCTCTACCTCTTGCTATTGAATTTACAGTTGCCACACCGCCCATATAGTTGTTTTTGCTTGGCGGATTATTAAGTATAAAGAAGGTTTTATCGCCGTTAAAATTATTGTCCAAATTTATAAAAACACTCTGCTCAGTTGTTGAGATATCGCCTTTATAAATATTATCCATCGACTTATATTTATCTATTATCTGGCGGGAATCATCCAATCTATTTATCTCTCTCAAAAAGTCAACGGCATCAGTTTTGTTCTTTACAAATATTCCAAAAACTTCAACCTTTTGACTAACTTCCTGCTGCTTAACCACACTAATAACGCCATAATTTAGCGTGTTAGCCAAATTCATATGAACTTCGCCCTTATAGGAATTATTGTTGTAATAATATACAATATAGTTGCCTAAAAATCTATCATACGATTCTTCGCTTACAACGCTAACATCGCCAAACAAAAAATCGTCCACGCAAATTCCAAATGCATTTTTTAATGCAACAAGAAATTGAATAGACGGTTCGCTTGCCTTGGTTAAATAGTTATTGATACTGGCCTGTGAAAATCCAGTGCACTCTGCAATATACTTTTGAGTGTACTTATTGGCTAACACTTTTAAATTCTTTTGAAAATTGCTCATAGTTACCTCTTTTGATACATTTATTATATTAAATTTTGCACAACTTGTCAAGGATTTATATAAAAGTAGGTAAATAATTATAATTTTAATTAATTATATAATTTAGTATTTTAAATTACAATTTAGTATAGTAAATATAAAAACCGTAACACAGTCTGTGTTACGGCCCTTATATACTATTTTAAGAACATATGAAGTAGTTTTGAAAACAATTTACTCTTATATGGTTGATATCTCATAGGCAAATCAATCCAGGTCTTTTTGTCAACAATGCTCTTGGTATGCGAAAATGCGTCAAAACCTATTTTACCATGATATGCGCCCATACCGCTTTCGCCAACACCGCCAAATCCTAGTTCGCTACTAGCAAGGTGAATAATGGTATCATTTACACAACCGCCACCAAACTGACATCGCTCGGTAATAAGTTTTATGTTATGCTTATTTTGTGAAAAAATATACAATGCGAGTGGTTTTGGTTTATTGTACAACAAATTAATAACCTCTATAATATTCTTGTATGTTAATATTGGAAGAATTGGTCCAAAAATCTCCTCCTGCATTACCGCATCATCCCACGTTACATCTTTTAAAACTGTTGGCGATATTTGCATTTTGTCATTACTAATTCCACCAAAAACAACTTTAGTTTTATCAATTAAACCATTAAGACGTTCGAAATGTTTTTGATTTACAATCTTACCATAATTACTATTATCTAAAGGATTTTCGCCATATTGCAATTTGATTTGATTAACAATTTCGGCAATCAAATCATCTTTAACCTTTTCATCACAAAGGATGTAGTCTGGCGCTACACAAGTTTGTCCACAATTTAAAAATTTACCAAAGACAATGCGCTTTGCAGCCAACTTGATTTTTGCACTATCATCTACAATACAAGGACTTTTTCCGCCCAATTCTAGTACAGCCGGTGTTAAATTTTCGGCAGTATGTCTTAGCACTTCCTTTCCTACTCCTTGACTGCCAGTAAAGAAAATAAAATCAAATTTCTGTTTAAGTAGATTAGAATTTTCCTCTCTACCACCTTTTACAACAGCCACATAATCACTATCAAAACATTCTGTAATAATTTTTTCAATTATATCGGTAGTTGCTGGAGAGTAAGCACTTGGCTTAACAATTGCCGTATTCCCAGCCGCAATAGCGTCAGCAAGAGGGTCCAGTGTTAACAGCAATGGATAATTCCAAGGACTCATAATTAATGTATTACCATAAGGTGATGGTTTTTGATAACTGCGTGAAGCAAACTGCGCTAGTGGTGTGCGCACACGCTTTTCCTTGGCAAACCTTTTTACGTGCTTTATCATATACCCAATCTCGGCTAACACCATACCAGTTTCGCACATAAAACTTTCGTAACTACTTTTACCAAGGTCTTGCATTAAAGCATCTGCAATTTCATGCTCATATTTTTTTACAGCGACATATAACTTTTTTAATTGCTCTTTTCTAAAATCTACTGACAATGTTGCACCTGTTTGAAAATAATTTCGTTGACTTTGCAACAATTCCTCTACACTAATAGCCATACTTACCTCCAATCTGCTACCATATAATAAAATTTTTCCAACTCTTTTGCATTCATCAATACAGGAACAGGATAAAGCGGATTAGCCTCCTTATCCGCATGCTTTGCCATCAACGGAATATCCTCACGCACAATACCAGACAAGGTTGTAGGTATATTCATATCTGAATTAAGTTGTTTAATTGCCTCAATAAACTTAATTGCGCCAGTTTGATAACTATCTTCACTTTGCGCAACTCCTGCAGCAACTCCTAATCTATGCAATTTTTTGTACACCTTTTTACCATATTCTTCCAACACTATTGGCATTAATACCGAATTGGCAAGTCCGTGTGGAATGTTATATTGTCCACCCAACGAATGCGCTACTGCATGAATATAACCAACATATGATTTAGAAAAAGCAACACCAGCAAGATATGCCGCCTTTAACATATTGGACCTTGCGTTAAAATCAGTTGGATTGCTATATGCCGTTTTAATATTAGCAAATATAAGCGAAACCGCCTCTAATGCCTTTGCACGTGTTTCCTTGGTAGTAGAACGCCCAATATACGCCTCAACAGCATGAGTAAGCGCATCCATACCTGTAGTTGATGTTAGATGTGGTGGCAATGTGTATGTAACCGTTGGGTCTAGCACCGCATATCTAGGAATTAGCGTAAAACTATTCATAGTATATTTATGTTTCTTTTCGCTATCGGTAATAACTGCCGCAAGGGTAACCTCGCTACCCGTTCCAGCCGTTGTAGGTATAGCCACAAGTGTAGGAATTTTACGCAATACTTTTAATACGCCCTTAAGGTCATTTAATGTCTTTTTAGGATAGGCAATACACGCACCAATCCCCTTAGCACAATCCATTGATGAACCACCGCCAAAGGCAATCAAACCCTTACACTTGTTTTCGATATACATAAGTTTTGCCTCGTCCACATTTTTAACTGTTGGATTCGCCCTTGTATCATCATATACCACACATCTAATTTGGTTATCCTCAAGCACCTTTTCCAATTTTGATGTAATGCCCGCACCTCTAATAAACTTGTCGGTTACAAGCAACACACTATCAATACCTTTTTGCTTAAACATATTAGGCAAATCTTCTACACTATTAAATATTTCAGGTTCACGATATGGCAAAATTGGTAACGCCAAACGAAACACACCCTGATAAACCCTACAAAAAACTCTTTTAAATATATTCATAACAACCCCTTTTATTAATAGACATATTATAGCATATTAAAATAAAAAAAGTCACTCAAATTAGAGTACTAAATCACCCAACAGCAAATTATAAAATAAAAAAATCACCTCTTTCGAAGTGATTGGTTATATGGTGGGAATTATAGGACTCGAACCTATGACCATCTGCTTGTAAGGCAGGTGCTCTACCAACTGAGCTAAACTCCCATATTGGAGCGGAAGACGAGATTCGAACTCGCGACATTTGCCTTGGCAAGGCAACGCTCTACCACTGAGCCACTCCCGCATAATGCGTTGCATTACACCAAACGCATTATAATATTAGCACATATTTATATATATGTCAACAATTTTTTAAAAGTTTTTTTAATTTTTTTATAAATTCTTATTACTCAACTGAAATTAAGTAGTAATATACAGGTTGTCCACCTTCAATCATACTTACATCACAGTTAGCATACTTAAGTTCCAATGTTGCTAGGAATTGTTCTGCTTGTTCTGCAGTAACACCTTCGCCATAGAACAATGTAATATTCATTGTGTCGTTGTCAACCAACTTTTGAATCAAAGCGTCAGTTGTATCTTCGATATTATTTCCATGAACTAAGATATCGTGTTTATCAAGACCAATAACCTCACCCTCATGCAAATCCATACCATTAATATTTGTGTTACGCACAGCATAAGTAACTGAGCCAGACTTAACAGTTGCGATAGCCTCAGTCATCATTTCCTTATTTTCATCTATTGTAGCATTACGGTCAAATGCAAGGGCTGCTGTGATACCTTCTGGAATAGTTTTAGTAGGGATAACAACAACATTGCATGAAGTAATATCATTAGCCTGCTCAGCAGACATTACAATATTTTTATTATTAGGTAATACAAACACAGTCTTAGCCTTAACAGCGTCACAAGCGGTAGCAATATCGTTAGCGCTTGGATTCATAGTTTGTCCACCAGAAATTACATAGTCAACGTCAATATCTGTAAATACATTATTTAAGCCATCACCAGCAGCAACAGCCACTAAGCCGTATTCCTTAAGTTCTTCCTTCTTAGCATTTTTACGTAGTTGACGGTTTTGTTCTAACATATTTTCGATTTTAACGCCATTAAGTTCGCCTAATTGCAAAGCATAACCCAATGCCTTGTTAGGTTCGTTAGTGTGAACGTGAACCTTAACAAGTTGCAAATCACCAATACACAATACACAGTCGCCAATTTCTAACAAATGTTGACGAAGTGAGTTGATGTCGGCTTCGGTAGTTTTTTCATAAATATTTGTGATAAAGAATTCTGTACAATATCCAAAACGAATATCAGCCAAACTTTCGTAATTAACGTGATTTTCCTCGCTAGTTACATCAACTTCAACCTTATCCACAAATTCCACATTAACCATTTCGCCTGCAAGCATCTTGTACATACCGCTAAAAATGATTACCAATCCACGACCACCAGCGTCTACCACACCAGCCTTTTTAAGCACTGGAAGCATATCAGGTGTCATTTGAAGCATCTTTTCAGCGTCAGCAATAATGCTATGTAGGTAGTCCTGGAATGAACTTGCCTTAACATTTTGCTTAGCAGATTCTGCAATTGCACGGATAATAGTTAGGATTGTACCTTCCTTAGGCATGGTTACTGCCTTATATGCAGTTTCACAACCCTTTTCGCACGCACGGGCAAAATCCTTGGCAGTGATTTCATTTTGGCACTTCATAATCTCAGAGAACATACCCTTGATTATTTGCGACAAAATAACACCAGAGTTACCTCTAGCGCCCTTTAGTGCACCACGGTTAAATGCCACGGAAAGAGCCTCGATAGAGTTTCCTTCACAAGCATTCATTTCAGCCACAGCTGATTTTAAAGTTAAAGTCATGTTTGTTCCTGTGTCACCATCTGGAACAGGGAATATATTAAGTGCATCCACATTATCCTTATTTTCTTCCAATAAAGAATATGATGTTACCAACATCTTACGAAGTGTTGCACCGTTAATCGTTTTTTGCATCGCTTTGTCTCCTAGTTTTATCTTACATCTATAACATGTACATCTACGCTTTTAACAATCATACCTGTAAAGCTTTCGATTGCATACTTGACTGCCTTACGGATAGATTCAGACACGGCTGAAATTGTTACACTATATCTTAAAACGACGTACACGTCTACCATTATTATATCTGTTTCGTTAGAGGACAACACTATACCTTTGTAACCGTGGGATTTACTTTCACGATTAAAGGCTGGGTTAACTAACCCTACTACACCATAACAATCCTGCACGGCAACAGCAGCGACCTTACTAATAGCCCGCTTAGACATACTAATCTTGCCAAATGAATTAAATGTAGTAAACTTCATTAAATCCTCCAACACTATTGTATAATAGTTTTAATAAAAAATCAAGCAATATTTGAATATTTTTCAAAAAATACTTGCAATTTATTATTTTGTATGTTACAATAATGTGTATTTGAAAAACGGGAGGTCGTTATGAGCAGAGTTTGTGCTATATGTGGTAAAGGTAAAGCAAGTGGTAACAATGTTAGCCATAGTAATAGAAAAACAAGACGCACTTTTGAAGCTAATGTTCAAAAGGTTTCAGTTGAAGTTGATGGTAAAAGCACTAATCAATACCTTTGCACTAAATGTATTAAGACATCTAAGAAGTCTAAATAGTGTATCAGGCGGTTTGTCCGCATAATAGTACAACCAGGTGTATCCTGGTTTTTTTATCCCTATTAGTGTATTATTATTTTTTGCCTACGTAATATACACTTTTACCAAACAACAACTTAGCCAAGGAACTAAGTATCTTAGGCAGTTTAAAACAATATATTTTCATACTTAAATATATTCACAAAAATCAACTTTTGTTAATCATATATGCATAATATTAGCAAAATGATTATAAGAGTATTACTATAAAATGGAGGAACTATAATAAATGTATTTAAAATATATAAGCAACAGCGCAATAGATAAGTTTGTAAAGTCGCACTTTTGCCCTAATGCTAGGACTATTATGGTTGATAACGAGGAACGCACTTACGTTAATGTGTTTACCACGTTATTAGATACAACCCTACATATTAATGATTTTGAATGCATTAATATGGATATAGATAAGGACTATCATGAAATATGGCGTAAATTTATGATTAAACAACTAGATACTATAGACCCTACCAAGAGGCTAGGTACCAGATATTGTCGTGATTTGCAGGACCATTTAGAACACTGCGACATTTGTACACATTCTAGATAAAGCAAAAACTTGGATTAACTTAATCCAAGTTTTTTGTTACTTTAATTTTTTGTTGTATGTTTCAGTTTTAGGATAATCCTTAGCGCTGATTGCATTTTCAAGTTCCTTAACCAACTTTTTAGCGCCCTTATCCAAGTTCTTAGGCATTTCGCCTTTTAATGTAACAACCAAGTCACCGCTACCAAATCCACGTAGGAACTTAATTCCCTTGCCCTTTAGCGTGTATTTAGTATTAGATTGAGTTAAAGGTTTGATATCTATGGTTGTTGTACCCTTAAGGGTTGGCACTTCCATCTGACCACCTAGCAATAGTGTTGTAAATGGAACATATACGTCTACATACAAGTTAAAGTCCTTACGCACCAATAGTTTGTGAGATTGCACCTTTACGTTGATATGCAAATCGCCTGGCACACCATTACTTGACACTACTTGCTCGCCTTCACCACGCATACGAATGGTTTGACCATCATCAATACCGGCAGGAATTTTAACCTTAACTTTTACGCTTTGCTGGCTTAATCCCGAACCGTGACAATGTTGACATTTTTCCTTAACAATCTTACCGCTTCCGCCACAAATCTTACAGTCCGTCATGCTAGCAACACGACCAAACAAGGTATTTTGCACAAACTGAACCTTACCTGTTCCACCACATTCGGTACAAGTGTTTATTGCAGTACCAGGCTTAGCACCTGTTCCACTACAATGTGTACATTTTTCGCTACGATTGATAGTTATTTCCTTTTCAACGCCAAATGCTGCCTCTTCAAATGATATTGTAATATCACTAACAAGGTCAGCGCCTTGCTCACGGCTAGATGCACCGCCACTGCGACCAAAGTTTCCGAATATATTAAACAAGTCTTCGAACCCACCTTCAAAGCCTTGACTAAATCCGGAAAAGCCACCGCCACCACCAAACCCTTGTGGGCCATCAGCACTACCAAATTGGTCATAGTTGCTACGCTTAGTTTTGTCGCTTAGCACCGAATACGCCTCAGAAATTTCCTTAAACTTTTCCTGAGCGTCCGCTTCCTTATTTATATCAGGGTGATACTTTTTAGCCAGGTTGCGATATGCCGATTTAATCTCATCATCACTAGCAGTTTTGCTCACTCCTAAAATTGAATAATAATCTTTGTTTGCCATATTTATCCTTTATATTTTTATCAACTTTTCTTGACAAGAAAAGTTACAAAAGAACATTCTTTTATACTTTGTTTTTACAAATTAGTAAATTTAGTAAATCTTTTTAATCACCTTACCATACACAAGCAACAATGAATAATGCCTAAACATTATTCATTATTACACATTAGTTAAATTTAGGGGAAATTTAACTCCTATTCTACGATAACTTCGTCATCTCCGCCATTGTTGTCGCTACCATTGTTAGCGTCACCTTGAGGTGCTTGTTGTTGCATATTTTGATACATGCGTGTAAACACTTCGTTAGATACAGCAGTTAAATCTTCAGTAGCTTTCTTTAATTCTTCAATATCTTCACTTGTTAAGTGTTTTTTAGCCTCTTCACAAGCGTCTGTTAGTTTTTTCTTGTCATCTTCACTTAGTTTGTCGCTATTTTCTCTAACAAGTTTTTCAATGTTCATAACGTTTGCGTCCAAAGTATTACGAGTATCTACCACTTCACGGCGCTTTTTATCTTCTTCTGCAAATTGTTCAGCTTCTTTTACTGCCTTATCAATTTCATCATCACTTAAGTTTGTGCTAGCAGTGATAGTAATTTTTTGTTCCTTGTTAGTTCCAAGGTCTTTAGCACTAACATTAACAATACCGTTTGCGTCAATATCAAATGTAACTTCGATTTGAGGAATACCACGTGGAGCTGGTGGAATACCAACTAGTTGGAATTTACCTAAAGTCTTGTTTTGTGCTGCAAATTGACGTTCGCCTTGTAATACGTGGATTTCAACCCCTGGTTGATTATCTTGAGCTGTACTGAATACTTGACTCTTTTTGGTAGGGATTGTGGTATTACGTTCAATTAACTTTGTAAATACACCACCCAATGTTTCAATACCAAGTGATAATGGAGTAACGTCTAGTAGCAATACGTCCTTAACTTCGCCACCAAGTACACCTGCTTGGATAGCAGCACCCATAGCCACACATTCGTCTGGGTTAATACCCTTAAATGCGCTCTTACCAATTTCTTTTTCCAAAGCTTCAACCACGCTAGGAACACGTGTAGAACCACCAACTAGAACGACACTATTAATATCACTTGCGCTTAATTTAGCATCAGCCAATGCCTTACGAGTGCACTCTAATGTCTTGTTGATTAGGTCACTAATCATATTTTCAAATTTAGCACGTGATAGATTGTATTCCAAGTGCTTTGGACCAGTTGCGTCAGCAGTAATAAATGGTAGGCTAATAGTTGTATTTGTTAATGTAGAAAGTTCAATTTTAGCCTTTTCTGCTGCTTCCTTAAGTCTTTGCATAGCAAGTTTGTCGTTGCGAAGGTCAATACCATTAGTATTTTTGAAATCTTCAACTAATAAATCCATAATGCGATTATCAAAGTCGTCACCGCCAAGGCGAGTATCACCATTGGTAGATAGCACTTCAAATACGCCATCACCAATTTCAAGTATACTTACGTCAAATGTACCGCCACCTAGGTCAAATACAAGTATTTTTTGGTTCTTTTTATCTTCCTTATCAAGGCCATAAGCAAGTGCCGCAGCAGTTGGTTCGTTAATAATACGAAGTACTTCAAGACCAGCAATCTTACCAGCGTCCTTAGTTGCTTGACGTTGGCTATCGTTAAAGTATGCAGGAACTGTAATAACTGCTTGAGTTACTGGAGTGCCAAGATAAGCCTCTGCATCAGCCTTTAACTTAGATAAAATCATAGCAGAAATTTCTTGAGGTGAATATTGTTTATCATCAATCTTAACCTTGTAATCTGTACCCATTTCACGTTTGATTGAAATAACTGTTTTGTCAGGGTTAGCCACTGCTTGACGCTTTGCTACTTGACCTACAAGACGTTCACTATCCTTAAAACCTACCACACTAGGAGTAGTTCTACCACCCTCACTGTTGGCAATAACGGTTGGATTACCACCTTCGATAACCGCAACACATGAATTTGTTGTACCTAAGTCGATACCAATAATTTTTCCCATAATAATTCTCCTTAAATTAAAATCTATATAAACTCAACTTTTTATTAATAAAAGTTGTAAAAATCTTGTTAATTGTTTTAGCATACTGCAAAACTTACTACTTTAATAAATCTTGCCTTTCATGGTTGTCTATATAAAAAGGTTTCCAATATTCGCTTAAATTTATTGAATATCCTTGACCTTTAATAACAAACTTGTCATTTGCTACTGTTACATAGTGAAATGAAGGGTTTGTGGCTCCCTTATAGCTTAAATACATGTACACGGGTTCACCATTAAACATTTTAATCTCGCCATTTGAGCACTTGCCAGTTTTGGTATTTTTAACCTGCATACCGCACCACTCAAAACCTTCGGATTCGAGAAAATTTCTAATATCTTTTAAAGTGTATTTCTTTATAAATCTTTTTTTCTGTATTGTTGTTTGCATAATATCTCCAAGCCTCTAAAGTCTACTTACACACTATTACTTGTGAATAACGTATAACTTTATCACCCATTGTAAAGCCTTTAAAGCATTCTTTAATTATATCACCACTTTCATGCTCGGCACTTACTTCACTTCCAATTGCTTGGTGGAAGTTAGGGTCAAATTTGCCACTTACATCAATTGCTTTTACTCCAATCTTCTCAAGTGTTGAAAGTATTCCTTTTTCAATATATTGAATACCCATAAGAGTATTTGGGTCTGTGATATATTCGGTAGCCATTTTAAAACTATCTAGTGCTGGCAAGAATTCAGTTATTGCTTGGTTAAAGCCGTTTGAATAAGCCTTAGCTATATCATTTTGTGTACGTTTGCGATAGTTGTCAAATTCTGCACGTAGGCTAAGCAGTTGCTTAAAGTACGCATCGGCAGTACTTTCTTCCAACTTTTCACCGCAACCACATTTACATTGTTCATCATCTAGCACGTCTTGTGCATCTTCCTCCACTTCTACCTTTTCACAATCACATTCTTCACAACACTTGTTGTCAGAAGTGCAATCGCAATCATCGCCGCAAGTACAATGCTCGTTGCAGTCACAAGATTGTTCGCTACAGGTGCAATCTTCATTACACTTTTCTTCATCACCACACTTACAATCGTCACCACAAGTATAATTATCTCCGCAATCACACTTTTCACCATCATGACATTTACAATCTGTTCCGCAAGTGCATTCATCACAACATTTGTTATCCTCAGTACAGTGACAATCTTCGCCACAAGTGCATTCTGGGCAACATTTGCAACCTTCGTTTAAATCTTTTTCTAAATCTTCCAAAGTCGTTTCTCCTTTTAATCTTTATGACTCATATTTTCCGCTTGGCTAACAATAAACTTTAACGCCGCAGCCAAACTTCCGTAATCCACACGCTTAGGTCCCACAAGCGCAAGCGAAGCAATGCTAACTCCATCAATAATAATAGGAGCACTTAACATCATACCGCCCTTAAGTTTGTCATTTTGATTTTCATCACCAATAACAAAATTAAGTTCACTACTATCGCCCACCGCATTAATAACCTCATCACCATCTTCAAGGAACGAAAGCACGTCTTTAGCCTCATCAAACTCGCTAGAAGTAATGTTGTTTAGCATACGTGTAGTATTTTCACTAGAAATATCTAACTTGGTTTTAACCACATTTTGTAAAGCGGCAGTCACACTGTCAATAAGTGTTTTAAAGTTAAACATTTGAGCGCCAGCCCTTAAACAAACTTCAGCCACATTGTCCACCATATATTTAATGGTTTTTCCACTAAATTGCTCGGTTAGGTAACTAGAAGCATCTTTGCAAGCATCTTTGTCAATATCTGGGTCAAGGCTTAGGTTATCATCAATAACACCAGCGGTTGTTTCAACTAATAGCAAAGCATCTTTTTGGATAAGTGGAATAATTTTAATATCCACAATAGTCAAATTTTCGATACCGTGCTGTACCAATATTGTTGGATAGTTTGTTACCTTACTTAGTTTTTTAGCCAACGAGGATAATGTGCTTATAAGGTTGACACTTTTCACTTCATAATTATCCTTAACCTGTTGAAGCGATTTTGCATTAAAAGTTTTGCTAGTAAGAATATTATTAACATAACATCTGTAAGCCAAACTGGTTGGCACACGTCCGCCCGAAGTGTGTAATTGTTGCAAATATCCCATTTGCTCCAACGCATTTAACTCGTTGCGAAGTGTTGCTGTGCTTACATCACTAAACTTAATACTAAGACTTGCACTAGTAATTGGCTGAGGCTTTTTAATATACTCGTCAACCGCATAAAGCAAAATGTCCTGTTTACGTTTACTTTTAAACTCCACACCCATCTCCTTTTAGCACTCTCAAATCACGACTGCTAACACTAGTATATGCTTAATGCAAACAAATGTCAACCATTTGTGCCAATTTTTTTTGTAAAATTTTGTAAAATTGTTAAATAAATACTATTTTGCTGTCGCCAGACTTAAATACCAACAAAAAATTAAGCAATCCAACCCATTGCTTAACTTTTACAATATTATGAAACTTGTTTGTTTGATTTAATTATAATAGGTTTATCATTACCTAGTATATAATTTTCATCAATAATGATTTTTTCAATATTTTGGTCAAAGTGACTAGTGTACATAACATCTAGCATACGTTCTTCCAATATTGTGCGCAAACCTCTTGCGCCAGTTTTTAACTCAATAGCCTTTTTAGCCACTGCCTTAATGGCGGACTTGTCAAACTCAAGTTCGATACCATCCATTTTAAATAGTTGGATATATTGCTTTGTGATAGCGTTTTTAGGTTTGGTCAAAATCTTTTCTAGTGACTTTTCATCTAATGCTTCCAAACCTACCACCACTGGTATACGGCCAACAAATTCTGGTATCATACCATACTTAATCAAATCATGTGGTTGAATGCCCTTTACATTGTTTTGCGTATTTTTAATACTACGTGCATTTACATCTGCGCCAAAGCCCAATCCAGCATTACCGTTACGCTCACTAATAATCTTATCAAGCCCAACAAATGCTCCACCACATATAAATAATATATTAGTAGTATCAATCTTGATATTTTCCTGTTGAGGGTGCTTGCGTCCACCTTGAGGAGGAACACTAGCAATAGTACCTTCCAAAATTTTTAATAACGCTTGTTGTACACCTTCACCTGACACGTCACGAGTAATTGACACATTTTGACTTTTACGTGCAATTTTGTCAATTTCGTCAATATATATAATTCCACGTTCAGCCTTTGAAATATCGTAATCGGCATTTTGGATAAGTTTTAGCAAAATGTTTTCAACATCATCACCCACATAACCCGCTTCGGTTAACGCAGTTGCATCACTAGCAGCAAACGGAACTTTTAACATCTTTGCCAGTGTTTTAGCAAGCAAAGTTTTACCGCTACCCGTAGGTCCTACAAGTAGCACATTACTCTTTTCAAGTTCTACCTCATCAACACCAGCCTTAGTTTTGGCACTTAGGTTGTAGTTAATACGTTTGTAATGATTGTATACTGAAATTGCAAGTATTTTCTTTGCCTCATCTTGACCTACAATAAACTCGTCAAGTTTTGCCTTAATTTCTTGAGGTTTTGGCAACTCTAGGATTTCATTATCACTTGACTTGGTTGTGTTTTCTGCCATAATTTGATGACACAAATCCACGCAATCCTTACATATAAAGCACTCACCTTCAGGGTTTGCAATTATGTTTTTTAAATTAGTTATCGCACGTCCACAAAACGAACAATTAGCATTTAATTCCTTCATAAATTTCCTTTATAATTAATAAATGCCAACTTTCATTGGCATTTAAGTTTTAGAGTTTAGATAACCCTATTAATTTCTTTTTTCAAAAATTTTATCAATCAAACCATACTTTAATGCAGTTTTAGCATCCATATAGTTATCACGCTCGGTATCCTTTTGCAAAGTTTTAACATCTTTACCAGTGTTTTCCGCCAAAATCTTATTTAATAGTTCACGTGTTTTTGAAATATGTTTTGCTTGTATTTCAATATCACTTTGTTGACCTTGTGCGCCACCCAAAGGTTGATGTATCATCACTTCGCTATGAGGCAAGCATATACGCTTACCCTTAGCACCGCTTGAAAGCAACACTGCAGCCATACTTGCAGCCATACCTATACAAATAGTAGATACGTCACACTTGATATAGTTCATAGTATCATAAATGGCAAGACCAGCGCTTACGCTACCACCAGGGCTATTGATATACATAAATATATCTTTATCTGGATTTTTGCCTTCCAAATATATCAATTGTGCCACAACTGAATTTGCCACTTGGTCATTTATTTCACCGCTTAAAAATATAATTCTATCTTCAAGCAACCTACTATAAATATCATAACTACGTTCGTTGTTGCCAACTTGGTCAACCACCATAGGAATTAACATATAATTTACCTCCTATTAATTGTATGTCGTAAAAGTTTAAAATTTTTCAAAGTATAAATTACTTAATTGTATTGTTTTGTCTTAAAAAGTCTAATAGTTTTTTCATTAATAACTCGTTAGCAATTTGGTTGATAGCGTTGTTATCTAAATTCTTTTTAAATTCTTCAACCTTAACACCTTGAGCCTCAGCCATTTCAGCAACACGTGCATCAATATCAGCTTCCTCAATATCAAGATTTTCAGTTCTAATCAACTTTTCAAGTACAAGACGACCTTTAACTTGACGTTCAGCCATCATACGTTGGTCAGCCTTTAATTCGTCAACAGTTTTACCCATATAGGTAGCATACATTTCAAGAGTAGCGCCTTGGTAAGCAAGTTGTTGTTCCATACCTCTAATCATACGGTCAGCCTCGCCTGCTACCATACCTTCTGGTAAATCAATTTTAGTGTTATCTACAATCATATCTAATAAACGATTATCAACTTCGATATCAGCATTCATTTCAGCTTGCTTTACAAGTTGCTCACGAATATTGTTTTTGTAAGCGTCAACAGTATCAAATTCAGAGCTATTTTGTACAAATTCATCATTTAGTTCAGGCATAATGCGTTCACGCACATTGTGAATCTTAACCTTGAATACTGCTGGCTTGCCTGCCAAATCTGCTTGATGATATTCGCTTGGGAAAGTAACGTTAACGTCCTTTTCGTCGCCAACACTAAGTCCTACAAGTTGGTCCTCAAAAGTATCGATAAATGAGTGTGAACCAATCTTTAATTGATAACGTTCAGCCTTACCGCCATCAAATGCCTTGCCATCAACAAAGCCTTCGAAGTCTAGTGTAACGGTGTCATCCATCTTAACTGGTTTGTTAGTTTCAACCAAACGTGAACCACGCATCAATTCACGGTCGATAGCATTTTTAACTTGTTCGTCAGTAACAGCCTTAACATCTCTTTTTACTTCAAGACCTTTGTAGTCAGCCAAAGTAAATTCAGGCACGCAAGGGATTTCCAACACAATTTCGATACCCTTATCATCTAACTTCTTGATATCCATCTTAGGAGCTTCATAAGGCTTAACATCCTCATGTTCTCTTAAAATTTGGCTATAGCTTAAATAGAACACTTCATCCAAAGCATCTTGCATAAACACGCCTTGTCCGTAAGTTTTTTCAATCACATTACGAGGAGCATGGCCTTTTCTAAATCCTTGAACATTGTATTTAGCCTTATTCTTTTGATAAGCCTTTTCAACGCTATCGCTCCATTCCTGAGCATCTAGTTGAATAGTTGCTTCTACTATTCCATTTTCTTTTTTAAGTAAATCGTATTTCATTAAAGTTCTCCTTTTTATTTAGCGACACTATTATAACACACATTTTACACAATTGCAAGTTCTAATGTGATTTTTGGCAAATTTATTTATCTAAAAAAGACAAACAAACGCACAAATTATCAAAATAACCGCAACAGTGAACACCCCAATCACCTGTTTGCGCAATTTTTTTACATACTTTACACGCATTTTGTTAAGCATTGCAGCGTCAAACATTCCGTAATACTCGCTATCCACACCATTTGTCCCAATATCTATAAGTATATCCTTACCTTGAATGTCAAATAATTCCAACTCCCTTTGATTTTTGCCCATTGTAATGTATGCAAAAACAAACATTGCCACAGCCCAAAACAGTGAAGTTAATCCACCTTGCACAAGTAAACTTTTACCAAACACAACTGTACACGCACCCATACATATAAATATGGCAATTATAATTCCAAAAATATGTTCTCTAATTTTTTTCATAATTCCCCTCTAACCTATTTAGGCCACAAATTTAACGATAACCACAACAATAAGTGCAATTATTGCTACACCGTAAACAAACATATACCATGACGCTTGACGGCTGCGTGCAAAGTAAAATGCATATACCAGCCCTACCGCCACCTCAATCCACATTGCAATATCAACAATCACGCCACACCACTCGCCAAACTTGTTAGGTGTACAGTTAAGCCCTAATCCAACAACTAATATAATTATACCTACAAATGCTATAAAATTAATAAATTTTCTAAACTTCATATTTCCTCTACTACTTTATATGCCTTATTATATCAAAAACACCTGCCGTAAAGCAAGTGTTTGTGCCAGTTATCAAATTAATTGTTTTTGTTTGTAGATTTATATAAAATATTAAAATTTACTGATATCATATCCCTGCGCTTCAAACGATTTATTAACTCTTTCCATATTTCTATATCTGCCCTCTGTCAATTCTACCTGATAAGTATCTAATTCAAAGTTTGTTTTGTTAGATTTTAGTTCAGCATTTATATTATATTTACAGCTTTTGAAACAATATGAAACATTATTTTGTAAGTCGATATCAAGCAGCATATAATGAGCCCTACACACACTATCTGGATTGCTATTTTTGTCGTCATTTTGTACTAAACATATAGAATTGCCTACACTTCCACAACACATTAAAGTTTTGTTGTATATATTACTAAGGTATTGAAAGTGTAGATGCCCATATATAACAACATCAGCAATCCTTTGACTACTGGTTGTTTTTGATGGTAAAAACATCCCATATTTATTTGACATGTCTGTATCGTAATCATTTACAAATCTAAAAACACTATCTGGTGTTGCATGAAACATTCTAATCAATTTCTTGCCCGCTTTAATTTCATAACATAGCGGTAGACTTTGAAGATATTCGATATCGTCTTGTGTTAATAATGATTGATTCCACAATATTCTTTTGTATTCCAACTCATTATCTTTAAAATCTTCTGCATTGCTAGAAAATCTAATATCAGTATTACCTGCTACAACTATATCACAATATTTTTTTACTAATTGCACGCATTTATGTGCATTTTCACCTTTACCAATAATATCACCCAAGCAAATTATTTGGTCTACGCCTTGCTTCTTAATGTCTCTCAAAGTGCTTTTTAAAGCCTCATAATTAGAATGTATATCTGAAATTATTGCATATCTCATAAGTTTTCTCCTTGGCGAAGTAATCAAATTAATTATTTTCAACTTCTGGGCGTAGCATAATGTGAACATCTCGTAATGCTTTTTCATCAACTACTGTTGGAGCATTAGTTAGTGGGTCGCACGCATTTTTGTTCATAGGGAATGCTATAACGTCACGTATAAATTCGTTTTTGGTTAAAAGCATCATAATACGGTCAAAGCCTGCACCGCTACCAGCGTGTGGAGGTGCACCATAACTAAATGCATTGTATAGTGCTGGGAATTTGTTTTCAACCACAGACTTATCATAGCCTGCAAGTTTAAATAATTCTACCATCATTTCAGGCTCGTGGTTACGTACTGCACCTGACAAACTTTCGTATCCGTTAATTACAAGGTCGTATTGATATGCTTTAACTTCAAGTGGATTTTTAGCAATTTCTTCAATGTCGGCTTGTGGCATACTAAATGGATTGTGGCTAAATTCAATCTTGCCATCATCATCAAGTTCGTAGAATGGGAAATCAACCACCCAACAGAATGCAAAAGCATTTTCATCAATCAAGCCCAACTTCTTACCTAATTCATTACGTAAGATATTTGCAAACTTAGCAACACGCTCCTTAGCGTCAGCCACAAAGAAGATTGTGTCATTTGGCTCAAAATTTAATGCGTTCATTAGGTCGGCTTTGTTTTGCTCGGTCATAAACTTGGTAATACCTGTTTCAAATTCGCCTTCAGCATTTACATGTACATATGCAAGACCTTTAGCCTCTCTTGATTTTAGGAAATCGGTCAAAGCGTCATAGAACTTACGTCCCTTATCGCCACAGTTAGCCTTGATTGCCTTAATTGTAGCACCCTTAAATGCGTTAAATTCAGTATCCTTAAACAAGTCAGTTACATCTACAACCTTTAGTGGGTTACGTAGGTCTGGCTTATCGCTACAATAATCACGCATAGCATCTTCGTACTTAATACGCTTGAAAGGTGTAACTACTTTCTGGTCAGTAAACTTTTCAAATATACCTTTAAATAATCCTTCCATTACATTAAAGATATCTTCCTGTGTTGCAAAAGCCATTTCCATATCTATTTGATAGAACTCAGTAGGGCTACGGTCAGCACGAGCGTCTTCATCTCTAAAACATGGCGCAATTTGGAAATACTTATCCAATCCGCTTGTCATAAGTAATTGTTTAAATTGTTGAGGTGCTTGAGGAAGTGCATAAAATTTTCCAGGGTTAAGTCTACTTGGTACTAGGAAATCTCTTGCTCCTTCTGGGCTTGATGCCGTTAGAATTGGAGTTTGCACTTCGGTAAACCCGAGGTCATTGAAGTATGTACGTACAAAATACATAAGGTCGCTACGCAACTTTAACATCTTTTGGTTATAATCGCTACGTAAATCCAAATATCTGTACTTTAAACGTAAATCTTCGTTAACCACACTACTGGTTTTGATTTCAAAAGGAAGTTCCTTATCGCACTTACCTAACATAGTAACTGTTTCAACTTCAATTTCAATATCACCAGTTGGCATATTAGGGTTTTTGCTAGAACGCTCCACCACTTTACCGCTAACACTAATAACATCTTCCTTGTTTAGCTCAGCCACCTTGCTTTCGTCTGCTACAAGTTGAGTAATTCCGTATTGGTCCCTAAGTGTAACAAAAGTAATACCGCCAAGTTTACGGATTGTATCCACCCAGCCCGCAAGTTTAATATTTTTACCCGCATCACTTAGTCTAAGTGAACCACAGTCAACATCTCTATAATTTTTAGTAATAATCATAATTTATCCTTTTAAATAATTTATTCGCAATAATTATACACCACCATTAAAAAAATTGCAACACTTTTTAATTTCTTTAAACCGTTAATTTAAAATTTAAATCTATAAATATAAAAAAGCCAAGTTAACCTTGACTTTTTAAAATTTCTAATATGTTGTATCTGTGTTATTTTGTTCGTGATTTCTGCCTTTAATATACGAACATACCAACAATGCTCCTGCAACAATATATAACGAAATTGCCACCGTCTTCATAATATTGCGCATTTTTAATATTTGAGCATATTCACCATCGTCTTTAAGTGTAGTATTTTTGTAATCCACATTAATTGAATCAGTGTCCTGTGTAATAGGATTTGAATCAACTGCCAATTTAATAATCTCGCCCGCATCCAATCCTCTAACTTGATCCCAGGTATAAATGCTATATGTATAGCCATCCACCTTTTCGCCATCTTTATCCAAAAAATAATATGTAACATACCACTTATCACAAGTATCGCTTTGGAATTTTGATTTAATTATTCCATCCACAAGATAACTACTATCGCCTTTCGCCTGCTTAGCATAAGCATCGTCTATCATATCCTGATAATATAAGTAGTCAGACTCTATACTCTTTAAAGCACTTTTATTACCAGATGCCCCCATTGTACAAACAATTGCAACTAGCAATGCAAATATAGCAAGTGAAGCAAAAACTGCCGCAGCTCCACCTCTACCAAAAAATATTACTGTGCGGTGTCCACCATACGACCTACCGTATCTTCTTCCGCCGCCACTGCTGCCGCCAGAACTGCTTCCACCTCCAAAATGACTACCTCCGCCACCGCCGTGACTTCCTGAATGTGAACCTGATGGCATAAATCAACCCTCCTTTGTATATTTCTCTATTGTTGTAATGATAATAACAAACCAACGTACGCTAAGTCAATTAAATTTTTGTTATTTAGCAATAAAAAATCCACTAGATAACTAATGGATTTAATTTAATATTAATCTTCTTGTTTATCAGAATTGTCTTCAATTTTGATTTTATCGCCTTGTTGGTTTTGTAATAAAGAGCGAATATCCTTAAGCAAATCAATTTCGGTTGGATTGTTTAAGCGGTCCTCGGCTTCTTTTTTAGCCTTTTCATCTGCCTCTAGTTTAGCCTTTTCATCTGCCAAACATTTCTTTTCAGTCTCATGTTCTGCCCAAACTTCTTTAAACTTACGATTTTGTTCCTTTGCAAGTTTTTTAATTTGCTTGAGTTCAGCCCTAAATTCCTTTTTGGTTTGTTGTTCAAGCATTTCGCCAAATTCCTCAAGGCGTTTTCTCGAATTAGTTACAACCTTAACCATAATAAACACTGACATTGCAATAATAAAGAAGTCAATTACGTATTGCAAAAAACTACCATAATTCCAACTAAGTGTTACATTTTTAACACCATCAACCCACTCGTATCTAAGCGGAATACTTAAGTCTTTAACGCTAGAGGCACCTGTAGCATAGGTAATAAGTGGCATAATGATATCATTAACCAAACTTGAAACAATTTTGTTAAACGCCGTAGCAATAATCATACCTACGGCTAGGTCAAAAACATTGCCACGAGTTATAAACTTTTTAAAATCACTAAAAAACTTTTTCATTTGTACGCTCCTTACAAAGCATTATATCACATATTCTTTTTAATTACAATATTTAAACACAAAAATTATAATCTTTTAAAACAGTCCTTCAATTTTGCCATTTTCATCTATTGTCATATTTTCGTAAGCCGAGTTCTTGGCAAGTCCTGGCATTAACAACATATTACCAGCAATAGCCACAATAAATTCAGCACCACCCATTACCTGAATATCCTTAATAGTTATGTCAAAATCGGTAGGCGCATTAATCTTGCCCTTATCATCACTAAAACTATACTGCGTTTTGGCAATAACAACTGGGAATTTATCGTATTGAGTACCTTTAATTTCCTTTAATTTACTTTTAGCTTCGGCAGAATATTTAACCTTGCCTGCATGGTAAATACGTGTAGCCACTTTTTCAATTTTTGTTTCAATATTATCGGCTAAATCATATGCAAACTTAACTTGTGTATTACTGTTACACAATTTAATAACTTTGTTAGCCAAATCACATGCGCCCTTACTTCCATCGCTAAAGGCAGTTGTAACAGCAACTTCCACATTTTTGCTTTTGGCAAATCGTTTTACAACCTCAATTTCCTGCTCAGTATCAAAATTAAATTTGTTTATTGCCACAACCACAGGCAAGTTATGTACCTGTTTAATATTGTCAATATGTCGTTCCAAATTTGCAAGACCGTTATTAAGCGCACTCATATTTTCTTTATTTATTTCATCTATATTTGCTCCGCCATGGAACTTAAGAGCCTTTATAGTTACAACTAAAACTACACTATCAGGGCTAATACCATTAACTTGACATTTAAGGTCAATAAACTTTTCTGCGCCAAGGTCAGCGCCAAAGCCAGCCTCCGTCACAACGTAATCGCTATGAGATAAAGCAAACTTAGTTGCTCTAATACTATTGCAACCATGCGCAATATTGGCAAATGGTCCACAATGCACAATAGCCGGTGTATGTTCTAGCGTTTGCACAAGGTTTGGCTTGATTGCATCTTTTAATAATATTGCCATTGCATCTTGCGCCTTTAAATCACTCGCATAAATCAACTTGTCATCACCATCTTTTCCAACAATGATATTGCCAAGCCTTCTTTTTAAATCTTGTAAATCGGTAGCCAAAGTAAGTATTGCCATCATTTCACTTGCGCTAGTTATGGTAAATTTATCTTTTCTGCCACCAAAAATCTCAACACTTTTAAGCGCCCTATCATTAACATCTAAACACCTTTTAAAGTATACTTCCTTAATGTTAAGTTGATTGCCTTGAAATATATGATTATCTATAATGGCTGATAGTAGATTATTTGCACTGGTTATAGCATGCATATCACCTGTAAAGTGTAAATTAATTTTGTCCATTGGCACAATTTGTGAATATCCGCCACCACATGCTCCGCCTTTGATACCAAACACTGGTCCAAGCGATGGCTCACGTAAAGTTACGCATGCGCTTTTACCTAATGCACTTAATGCGTCAGCAAGCCCTATTGCAACAGTGGATTTGCCTTCACCAAACTTTGTAGGGCTAATTGCAGTAACTAATATCAATTTACCTTGGCTTGATTTGGCTGCAATGCTGTCCATATCAATTTTTGCAATATCGTTGCCATATAGTTCAAGATGCTTTTTATTTACTCCTATTTTTTTTGCAACCTTTAATATTGGCAAATTTTTATTTTGTAAAGATATTTCAATATCGGATAACATACCATATCCTCCTTTAACTTAATAATTTAATGAAAAAGGACCTTTCGGTCCAATTTCTATAACAGTCAAACTGCTCACCTAAATCCTAATAATTTTTCTCATCAACTTGGAAGTATGATTGAGGATGAGAACAAACAGGACATATCTTAGGTGCAGTTTTTGAAACGTGTTTATGTCCACAATTTAAACAAACCCAAACTACTGCAGATTTCTTAGCAAAAGCCTTTTTATTTTTAACATTTTCAGCCAATGCCTTATAACGTTCTTCGTGCTCCTTTTCAATCTTGGCAACACCTTCAAACATTTTGGCAATTTCCTTAAAGCCTTCCTTCTTTGCAGTTTTTGCAAATTCAGCGTACATCTCTGTCCACTCATAGGCTTCCCCTTGGGCTGCTTCTAAAAGGTTGGTAAGTGTGTCACTTACGCTACCACCATTTAACAACTTGTACCACATTTTAGCATGTTCCTTTTCGTTGTTGGCAGTTTCCTCAAAAATGTTGGCAATTTGCACATATCCATCTTTCTTAGCCTTACTTGCAAAGAAAGTGTACTTGTTACGTGCTTGACTTTCGCCTGCAAAAGCGGCCATTAAATTTTGCTCGGTTTGGCTTCCCTTCAACTCCATTAAAATTTCCTCCATTAAGTTGATACTCATATAATAATTAAAAAATTAAAAAAAGGCAAATAATTTTAATGCCTTTTTTAAAAATATTTTATTTTTTTTACAAAATACTTATTTATAGTATTTAATCGGTATTTTGTTTTATTAATTTTTACCTTAAATATCAATGCTGTCAACATTACAATAATATTTAATAACTTCAACCTTACGATTTTTAAAATATTTCTTTTTATTTAATTATTTAAATTATTGTAGGGTCTTGCTTTAAAATTTGCTCAATATCACCATATTCCCTTTTTAATTTAAGAAGGTCTTGTTTTAATTCACTATGTGACATTACAAAAATATTTGGATTGGCCAACATTAAAATATCTAGGTCATATTTAGGATAGCCATATTCAATTAACAGTTTGCAATTATCAACAAATTCATTATAGGTTGTTACCTCTAGCATTGGCGCAAATGTTGACATACTATCAATTTCGGAATCAGAAATATTATATTTTTTGATAAAATTTATTATTTTAGAGTCCATTATTCACCCCGTGTTCATCTCTTATATATCGTTTTTCAGCACTATTAAAATCTTCAATTTCGCCTTCTTCCAAAACTGACATCATTGAATATATTACATCCTCGGTAAGTTTATATTCCTTAATCAGGTCATCACTACTTACACCAAAATCTTTTTTAAATCTTTCTTCCCCTTCCAAAAGTTTTGCAACACTAACCTTTTTACCTTCATTTATCATAAAGCATAATCTTGCATAGGTTTTGTGCTGGCTAGTAGTAGTCCAACCTCTTTTAAGAATATCCTCCCTATCAGCCACTTGCCTTAAAATCAAATATCTAATTTTTAAAGTGTTTGCAGGAGCACTTAGCACCATAGGATTCTTTTTAATAATGAAAGTATCCATATGCATTTCCTGTAATTGCTTATGCTTTTGCTTAATATCATCTTCCGAATATGTTAATGTTGCAGGCAACTTTTTGACAACTTCAGCAAAATCCTGTTGACTGAAATTAAATTCCTTTTTACAATTTTCTATTTTTTCCTTAATATTTTTATCTGACAAACTAAACACTGTTGGCATCTTGACAATAATCTCAGTAAACTCAGCATCACTTACACCAAGTTCTCGTTGATAAATTTTAGCTTTTTGTTTAACAGTTTCTATTGAAAATCCCAATAATGAAGGAAAGACCTTTATCATCTTTGCAAATTCTTTATCTTTTAAATTAAATTGTTGCTTATAAAACTCTGTAGTATCAGTAACATTTTCCTCCGATAAAGATAAAAGTGATGGCATCTTTTTAATCATTTTGCTAAACTCATCTTTACTTAAGCCAAATTGTTTTTTGTAAAAATCAACCTTCTGTTTAACACTATCTAAGGAGTATGCTAACATTGAAGGCAAAAGTTTTATCATATCCTTTAGTTTGGATTGACTTATATCAAATTCTTTTTTATAGTATTCTAACTTTTCCTTCATAGTGTCTTCCGAATAACTTATTACAGAAGGCAAATCTTTTAAAATTTCTATAAATTCATCTTTGGTTAACTTAAGTTCTCTTTGATAAAACCCTGCTTTATTTTTAACACTCGTTTCTTCATAGAATAAAATTGCTGGCATTGTTTTTACCATTTTATCAAAATCTGCTTTTGTTAATTTAAATTCTTTTTGGTAAAAGCTGATTCTATCTAAAATTTCCTGTTCTGATTTATCATGTCTTAAATGTTGTAAAACATCTGCCTTTTCTTTTAAATCCTTCTGTGTCCAGCCAAAATGTTTTACTAAAATATCTTTAATTTTCATAACATTTCTCCCTTTGCATTTTAATTTAATTATTTCTTCTTAAATTTATCTTTTTTACGCACCAAATTTTTTTCACGACCATTTCCACTTGGAATATAATACACATGGTCTTTCAAACTATTTGGCATATACTGCTGTTCAACATATCCGCCATAGTCGTGCGGATATTTGTATGGATTTGGATTTTCGGTGTCGTAATGATAATTTTTAAGATATTCGGGAATTTTGTCGTCTGCCGACATTGTTGCATCCGTATTCGCCTTACCCATTGCTACATACACACTATTCGATTTTTCCGCCTCACACGCATATATAATTGCATGGCTCAAAGCGAGATTGCCCTCTGGCATACCTAAATTTTTAAGCGCATAATGAGCTGATATTGCAAGAAGTAGTGCATTGCTATCAGCCATACCAATATCTTCGCTACAATGCGCAATCAATCTACGAGCAATTAGTAGCGGGTCACAACCTGCATTTATAAGTCTTTGGCTGTAATACAATGCTGCATCTGTATCGCTTCCCCGTATACTTTTACAAAAGCAACTAAGCAGGTCGTAGTACATATTTTCATCAACGCTAATTGCCTTTTGTTGAATGCATTGCTCGGCTACTTTTTCGTCAATTAGCAATTTACCATCAGCAAAGGTTGTTGTCATAACTGCAAGTTCTAATCCGTTCATAGCATTACGCAAATCACCGCTACTAGCATATGCAAGATGATTAAGCGCCTTAGGTGTAATTTCCACCTTAACCCTACCATAGCCATGTTCCTTATCGTTAATTGCATTAAGAAGTGCATCCTTAATATCATTTAATTCTAGTGGCAAAAATTTAAATACTCTACACCTACTAACAATAGCCGGTGTCATACTCACATGTGGATTTTCGGTAGTCGAACCAATAAATGTAATATACCCCTTTTCAACCGCCTCAAGCACGCAGTCACTTTGCGCCTTGCTCCAGCGGTGACATTCATCTAATATTAAGAATGTGGACTTACCATAAAGTTCAAAGTTTGACTTTGCTTCATCAATAATCTTTTTGGCATCCGCCACACCTGATGATACGGCATTAAGCTTTCTAACCTCATTATGCATAGCATTGGCGATTATAAATGCCAATGTAGTTTTACCCACACCAGGCGGTCCATAAAATATACAACTACCTAATCTATTAATCTTAATTGCGCGCCTAAGCAATGTATCCTCACCTACAATATGCTTTTGACCAACAAACTCGTCAAGCGTTCTAGGCCTCATACGTTCTGCCAGTGGCGCATTCTTGTTATTCATATCAAATATATTCATAATTACATTATATCATATATTCCCAATTTTGAAAATACTTTTTAATAAAGTTAATAAAAAAAGAAAAATTGAATTATCAACTTTTCTAATCTTCCAACCCTAAAATATAGTCTGTACTAACTTTAAATAATTGTGCAATTTTGCATAATTGCTCTAGATTGCATTCCCTTTGACCCAATTCCCAATAGCTAATTGTACGTGGATTAATTTGCAAAAGATTAGCCAAGTCGTTCCTTGACAATTTTTTTTCACTTCGCAACTCCTTAAGTCTTTCAGCAAACTTTATCATTTATATAACATTAGAACAATATGTCCTCAAATACTTGACTTATACCATTAGACTCTATATAATTATAATTAGTTACAAAAAGGAGTATCTATGGATAAATTATTACAAGAATCAGAATCATATTTATTTTCGCTACGTTTTGGAGCATCTCTCTTCGGTAACGATGACCTATTAAAGACCATTGATGATTATCAAAAAAAATTAACATCTCAAAGCAAATTTAACGAACAGATAAATTACAATCAAAATGACCTACTTAATCAAAATCTAAGATTATCTCAATCAGCCAAAGCATTAAAATCAGCAATGCAAGCATATAGGGAGCATCCAGAAAATTCTTATAACCTAACTAATTTCCTATATCAACTACATAATTACAGAATGTTACAAGCAGATAAAGAAAAAATAGAACGAGTAGTTAAAGACCAGGAAATAGTTAGCGAAATGTTTGGAAATTTTACAACCGATAAACAAGTAAAAAAGGGATCCAAAGTAGTTATGGAATATAAATCAAGCCAAGAGTTACTTGATGAGCGAAATGACCGCCTTGCGATGCTTAATCAAATGCATGTTAATGGAGATATCAGTGATGCAGAGTTTGCTAAAAGTGTTGTAGCTGTTAGACGTACATATGATCGTAATATCGAAACACAAACCGTTAGAGAGGTTAATGCAGAAGCTTTAGCCCATCAACAAGAAAACACCGTTGGCGAAAAGCTTAAATCAAAAGCAAAAGGTATTTTTGCAAAGGTTGCAAAAGTATTTAAAATAGATGTTGAAAATGTTAAGGATGTTGAAGTTGCAAACGAACAAGACGATTTAAAGCGACAAATAATTGACCGCAATGCTGCTCAGGCATTGGGAAAGGCTGCTGATATATTGGCTCAAAACAATGATTTGTCCAAAGATGCCGTTATTGATGAAATCACAGAACTAACCAAAGATGGTGGCGAGATTATGAAATCGCAATCTAATGAAATAGATCTCACAAAAATTGCACAGGAAATATATAAAAACCAAATTCTTAGTGCAAAAACTGAGGGGGATAAAGAATATTATCGCAACAGAATTGTTAATTTTGGACAAGTTCTAGTTGCTAATGGGAACGGTGAAATATCTGTAAATCGTAATTTGGAAAGTCAAAAACAAGAATTTAAAGCATATATGTGGAGAACATATGAGACCAAACAAGAATTTAAAGATGGTATATCTGTTCCAATTGTAAGTTTTAAAGATGAAGCTATTGAAAAGTTTTATTGGGACACAATGCGTCAATTTGACCAAAATATAGCAAAAGCCAATGAAATGCTCAATGTTCAGGACGTTGTTAAAGATATGACTGAGCAAAACCAAGCAAAAAAAGAAAATAGTCGCTAGACTATTTTTTTTATTTTTTCATATACATATTTTAATTTTTATTTGACAAAATATAAATATAGGCATATAATTTTTATATTAAATATATTTTAAAGGGGAAATTATGAGTAAAATTAAAATCGGTATTAATGGTTTTGGCCGTATTGGCCGTATTGTGCTACGTGCATGCTTGGAGCGTGATGATATTGAAGTGGTTGGTATCAACGATCCATTTATCACTCCTGAATATGCGTGCTACTTGTTTAACTTTGACACCGTTCACGGCAGAGCTAAACATACTATGACACTAAAAGGCGACTTACTTACAGTTGGCAAAATGAAAATTAAATTCCACGCTGAATATGAACCTGAAAATATTGGCTGGGATAAATGCGGTGCCGAATATATTGTTGAAGCAACTGGTAAATTTACCAAATATGCGGATGCTAAGCGTCACCTAACCGCCGGCGCTAAAAAGGTTATTGTTAGTGCCCCTGGCAAGGAAATGCCTATGTTTGTTTATGGTGTAAACCACAGCGAATATAAAACAAGTATGGACGTTGTTAGCAACGCAAGTTGTACAACCAACTGCTTTGCTCCACTTGTAAAGATGATTGATGATGCATTTGGCGTGGAAGAAGGTTTGATGAGCACAATCCACTCTACTACCGCTACCCAACTTACTGTTGACGGTGTATCCAAAAAGGACTGGCGTGGTGGCCGTGCTGCAAGTTCTAATATTATCCCAAGTTCTACTGGAGCAGCTAAGGCTGTTGACCAAATTATTCCTACACTTAAAGGCAAACTTACCGGTATGAGTTTCCGTGTTCCTACAATTAATGTAAGCGTGGTAGACTTTACTGTAAAACTAAAAAAGAAAACTACCTATGAAGATATCTGTGCCGAAATTAGACGTCGTGCAACCACAGATATGGCTGGCATTGTAGATGTATGCGACCAACCACTTGTTAGCAGCGACTTTGTTGGTGATAAACATACTTGTATCTTTGACGAAAAGGCTGGTATTATGATTAGCCCTAAATTTGTAAAACTTGTTGCATGGTATGATAACGAATATGGCTATAGTTGCAAATTGGTTGATTTGATTGCAGCAATGTACGCTAAGGACCACAAAAAAGAATTGGTAGCAAAGGCTACTAAAAAAGTAGGCGCAAAAACTGCTACAAAAACTACCTCCAGCAAGAACACTAAAAAAACTGTAAGTCAAAAAACTGTTAAGAAGACCGTAAAAAAATAATTTACATACTATCATAAAAAATGGAACTTCAAAGTTCCATTTTTTATTACTTTTATATAGATTATATTCTATTTCCTGTACCTTGTATCAAACTTATTTTTAATAGCCATAACACACCAACAAGCAATTACTGTAACTATTGATAAAATCACAAATAGGTACATCCAAAATTGTAGTTTAAAGAATTTTTCAAGCACAACATACCCCATTAGGATAACACACATTGCCATTGGATTATACAACAAATTTTTATTAAACTTAGGCTTAGTATAATAACTCTCTGCATTTTTATCGTCTAGTGTTATAGTATGCGCTTCAGGCATTGTGAATATATGATTTTTAAAACCACTTTCTATTAGTTTACTCATCACATCTGCACTTATATATTGCAGTTTTATGCTGGCATATTCATCTGGAACACCAAATATAAAATTGGTAAACTTCTGGTAAAACCACAACTTAAATCGCTTCCATGCATTTAATCTCTTTTTTACATAGATAACATCTGGTTTAGCTTTTAATCTTTCCCTTATATCTTCAACAATATTTAAGTCCAATTCGGCACTAGCATAGTATAGCAATACATTTTGTAACTTAAACCTTTCCGACTTAATATATTTATCAATGGTTACGTTTACATTTTTGTTGTAGATTGAAATAACTCTAGTAACAATATATTTATTTCCTAAAATTTTAGGAACAAGTTTAGCATCAACAAAGAACTTGATATTATCTCCCAGATTTTCCAGTAAAGATATTTTATGTTCTATGTTATCCAAACTATCAATAACAAAAAATATTTCCATTTTATCTCCTACATAACATAATTGTTACTTACTCGTTCTAAAACTTTTGTAAATTCGGCCTCAGTTTTAAATGCTGATTTAGGCACAACCACTGCAGATTTTTTGTCAAACATAATATACATTAAATTATTTTTTGCTTTTGCGCTCTTAATAGCAGCATATTCAAACTTTGCGGTGTAAATTGTTTGTTCGCCCATAGTTGCGGTCATATTCATTTCATCTTCGCCAAATTGAATTTTAACTTGTTGCCCAAGCAATGCTCTATTTGACCTTTCAACAGCTATATTAGCACACACAAACCCAACAATTAATATAACAAATGTTACTGCCGATAACACACCCAACAAGATATTTTGAACCACTGCAAACATTACAGCAACGCCGCAAAATATTAAAAATAATGAAATTTGACCAATCACATTATATGTTTTCATTATGGAATTATTTAATTCCTTAATATATGGATACGAATACTCAAACTTTGCCTCAATCATACACTTTCCCCTTTTTAATTAATTTTAACATTTAACAATATTAAAAGCAACTAAATTAAATAAAAAGTAATAGTTTATACAAAATTGATTTGTATATAAAAAATTGACATACATGAGTATGCCAATTTTATATTTAGAAATTTTCCAACCAATATTTCCAAAACGATATTATCTCTTACTAAATTGTGGAGCCTTACGAGCTTTCTTAAGACCGTATTTCTTACGTTCCTTCTTACGAGCATCACGTGTTACGAAACCAGCCTTCTTAAGTTCAGGTCTAAGTTCAGCCTTAAATTCGATTAAAGCCTTAGTGATACCATGACGCAAAGCGCCAGCTTGACCAGCAACGCCACCACCGTAGATGTTAGCGCGGATATCAACATTGTTAGCAAGTTCAGTTAATTCAAGTGGTTGCTTAACAATTTTGATTAAAGATTCAAGAACAAAATATTCCTTAACATCTTTACCATTAACTGTAATGTTACCAGTACCAGTAGTTAAACGTACACGAGCAACTGAAGTCTTACGCTTACCTGTTCCTAAAAACTCTTGAACAGCAGCCTTTGTAGCTTTTTTAGTTGTCTTCTTTGCAGGAGCTTTCTTTTCTGCAACTTTCTTTTCTGCAGTCTTCTTTTCTGTAGCAACTTCAGCAGTTTCAGCCTTCTTAGCACGAGTGCGCTTTGGCTTTTCAACTACTTCTTCTACCATTTCAACTTTTTCTTCAGCCATTAGTCATTACCTCCTACTTTGTATTCGATTGGTTGTTGAGCTTGCATGTTGTGGTCACCCTTGAAGATGTGACAGTGAGTAAGCATTGTACGACCTAAAGCATTTTTAGGAAGCATACCCTTAACAGCACGCATCAAAGCAACGTCAGATTTTTCATCCATCATTTTCTTGTATTGAGTTTGCTTCAAACCGCTAGCATAACCAGAATAACGCTTGAAGTATTTTTGTTCCAACTTCTTACCAGTAAGAACTAATTTATCGCTATTAATTACGATAACATAATCACCACAATCTACGTGTGGAGTAAATGTAGTCTTGTTCTTGCCACGCAAAATCTTTGCAACTTCAGCAGCACATCTACCTAAAGCAAGACCAGACGCATCTATAACATACCACTTCTTTTCAACAGTGGCAGGCTTAGCCATATATGTGTTCATTATAATTTTCCTCCAAAATATTCTACTATCCCTTGCACCTAGGGCTAGTGTGGATTAGCGGTGCAATCTTCTAGTACTGATTAATTATACATAATACACGCCCCATTGTCAATAGTTTTTAAAAAATTTTTATTATAAATAATAATTTATTTAGGAATACAAAAAAATAAGGCTTAATGCCTTACTTTATATTAGTTTTATCTACATCCAAGCCCATTTCATCCACTATGTCGCTGGTTTCCTGTTTAAACTTTTCAACAAAGGTATCCATTTTTTTATTGCGATATGCAATAAAATGATAAACATATTTATCACCAATCACGTTTTTCATAACTCTACGCCACTCTTTACTAATAGCCGATCTGGTATAATTTCCATCACTCCAGTTTGTTTTAATATCGTAATCTCCAACAAATATGCCAGTAACGTTTCTAGCATGGTGTACGAAATGCAAACGGCCATCATCCATAGTTCCTGAAAAATTAAACATTTCGTCATTTTCTTCGTTAACACAAAAGATTCTTTTAATTTCATCTTCTACAAATTTAGGATTTTTCTCCCATAATTTTTCAATAAACATATTCTCTCCTTACAACTAACGTCATTATATCACATATTGCTATTTTGTCAAGATATATAACAAATATTTGTATCAAAAAATCAACACTTTTATAGTGCTGAGTTTTTATAAAGTAACACTTTCCACAGTTCTTCCTTTTTCGTTATTCATTAATCATTGTATTTAATATTTCACATTATACAAATATAGCGCCTTTGCAGGTGCGGTAAACTTTTTATCAGCATTTCCAAAGGCATATTCTTTAAATTGTTGATGCGTGATTTTGCCTTTGCCTAGTTCAATAAATAGACCTACTATGTTACGTACCATTTTGTACAAAAATCCATTACCTGTTATATAAAAGTGTAGTTCCTCGCCCACGTTTTTCCATTCGATAGAATAAATAGTTCGCACAGTAGATTGGACCTCGCTACCGCTTGCACAAAAGTTTGCAAAATCGTGTTCACCTTCCAGTACTGCAGTTGCTTTTTTCATATCTTCCAAATTAATGTCTGTAGGCAAACGCAAAAAATTATCATATAGCGGTAAATCTATATCGCTAATGTACATTTTATATAAATATGTCTTGCGTTTTGCCGAAAAACGTGCGTGAAGTTTAGTTTCCTTAATACTTTTAACCTTAACATCCGCAGGCAAAATACCATTCATAGACCTTACAAATTTATAAAAATCCGTTATCTCATCACACTCTATATGACACACTTGATTATATGCATGTACACCACTATCCGTCCTGCCGCTTGCTACTACGTTAATATCTTGTTTTAACAAAATTTTTAATGCTTTTTCAAGTTCTTCCTGAATGGTACGCTCACCCTTTTTTTGACGCTGAAATCCAGCAAAATTTGTTCCATCATAAGTAACTACTAATAAATATTTCATATCCTATTTGTTTCCTATAATTTGTTGTAATTTATATAAATTTTTTGACAGCGAAATTGTGTCATTTGATATTTGCTCAAGAGCATTATCCACTGCAACATAGTTAATAAAATCAACCCTAAAACCCAACTTGGTTATCTCGTCTTGTATGTAATGCAATTGAATACAATGTGGCGATTTATCTACGCTTGCAAAAATAATTTTTTTAATATTTTTTGCCCTTATCATACCAAGAATTTTTGTTATTGCCATATTTATATGCGAATTTTCTAGGCACAAATCAAAAATAGGCAAATCCAATTTTTCCAACTGCTTAAACGCCTTAGGTTGCATAACTTTTAAGCAACTTCCAACAATAATAATCTCCTCACCGCAATCATAAATATTGCTTTTCATTAAATCTTTCATATATCCACCTATAGAGTTATTATAGCATAAATTTAATCTTTAGTCTAGTGCTAGATTGTCAAATTTAGGCAGTTTTACATATAAACAAATAATGTATTAGTTTAGAGGAGATAATTATGGCACTTGCTAGTAGTTTTTTAATAGCCGCTAATGATGAACACGGAGTAAATCCCCCGACGGCTGGAAAGCGCACACCAATAATGCCTTATATCAATCGTAGTTTTTATGAAAATGAGTTTAATAGGCGGTGTAAAAATGCATTTATAGAGGCGTGTTTAAGATGCGGTTACAATGTTTTTGATGTAAAGCCTGAGATTCAGGATATAAGCATAACTTTACGTGTAAGGCGAACAAATAACGCTCGGCCTACCCTAGTGGTAACTTTTGCTTACAATGCTTCAGGCGATGGATTAACATTTAATAACGCAAATGGTTTTGAAGTGTATTATTCACGACTTAATCAATTTGCTACACGCAGTCAAAACTTAAGCGAAGATGTCTATCAACAACTTATCAACAACGTGTCTAACAATGGTCGAGGAATAGGTACTTTAAACGTAAGTATGTTAACTGCAGTCAACTGCCCTGCCACACTAATTGAGGCAGGATTTATGACCAACTTTGAAGAAGCCAAACTTATGCTTAACCCAATTTATATAACCCAAGTTGCCGAAGGTGTGTGTCAAGGAGTGTGTCAATATTTAGACGTGCAATACATTCCACGTGAAGATTTTGGTGCATACCCAACCTTGCGCCGTGGCAATCAAGGCAACAAAGTAATTCTTCTTCAATATCTATTAAATAGGTACGGTTACAATCTAATCCCAGATGGAATATTTGGAACACGTAGTTATAATGCAGTAATTGACTTTCAGCGCAAAAACGGCTTAACAATTGATGGTATTGTAGGTCGCAACACTTGGAATGTGTTACTCAACCCGCAAGGCAAAACTATCCGCCAAGGCGATAAAAGTGGAGCAACATGGTACTTGCAACAAATGTTGCTTAGTAAACTTTACCCTATTGGCGAAATTGATGGAAGTTTTGGGCCAGCCACTCTGCAAGCAGTACGTGATTTCCAAGCCGAAAACGGATTGGCGGTTGATGGAGTTGTAGGTCCTGCCACATGGCGAGTGTTAGATACAATTGGAGGCGGAAGACCACTAATATAATGAAGAATGAAAAATGAAGAATGGGAAATGAAGAACTAATAGTCAAAAATAAGAAGTCAAGAATAAAAAGTGGAAAATAAAAAATTAAAAATTTAAGGTAATAAATAAAACTAATTCGTTATGTAATTATTGCAAAAATTTACTATTCAACTTACGCATTGCACTACCTTATAATTACAAATTTTAAAATACCTATTGACAAAATTAGTATTTGTGATAAAATTATAGTATGAATTACGTAGAAATATTATCAATGATTTTAAATAGTGACGGTAAATTAACAAAGGATTACGCTTCTTTACTTCAAAGTATCGACACACGATTTTTTATCGACGAGTCGCTTATAAGTGACACTCCTTACTTTCAAAGCACCGGCAAGGGATTTATTGCCATCTACGAGCATGAAGGCGAAGTTGTTTTGGAATTTATGCATGGTGGCAGCAGCATTAAGTCCTGCACCAAAAAAGTAGTACTTAGCTTTAGTTCATGCCTTGGTGATGAAGTTAAAACCTTAAAACCAGACCAGCTAACTAATGATATTGTCAAGGACACGTTTGAACTTAGTAGTTTCTGCATGAATTGCACTGCATATAATTTAAAGCGTGACTCGGTAGACTTTAAGCAAATAATTGAAACAGAAATATATTCAATAGATTACTATCTTCGTAAAAACAATAATAATAAATATTTTTTACAAGCAGACTTATCATTTAAAAAGCCTATTACTAAAAACAATATAAAACTTAATAAGGCAACTATCCCATTCATAATAGTATCACCTGATTTCCAAAATATTCTTCGAGATTATGTAAATCCATCTTCTAATGGTTTTGGAGATATGATTGATGATTTTGATGAAGATATTGATAATAACTTTGATGATTTCGATGAAGAATTTGATGATGAATTTTGCGAAAATCCATTTGACACTTTATCCAAACTAGGACCTGGAACTTACGATTTGGAAACGGGCAAGTTTACTCCAGATGACGAAAATGTAGAATCTGATGATGATTTGTTTGGACGTTAATTAGATATTAAAAAATATGTTAGGCAAACTAACATATTTTTTTGTTTCTATTTTAAAGTTTTACCGCACTTTTTGCAGTTATTTGCATCTAGGCTATTTTTGCAACCGCACTCGCACTTAATGTAACCCTCAACTTGTGCTCCACAGTTAGTACAAAACTCTGCATCTTCGTCTAACTTTGTTCCACAATTAGGGCACTTATTAACATTAACTGTACCAACAGCGCTATTGCCAACATCACTAACGTTGCCATCTTTAACCTTTATCATACTTCCGGCAGTTAGCATAATCATAATAGCAACCCAACCAAATGTTAAACCTAATAATGACAATACACCGCCAACTATTGCACGCCAAATTATTGCAGAAACTTTGGCAATAACTACGCCACGGACAATAAGTGCAACTCCACCAACAATCATCGCAAGTGAAATTACAAATATTATCAAGCCCAAAACCATCAAATGACCTTTATCGTGTCTATTTTCGCTATATGCGTTTTTATCAAGTTTTTTCATAATATCTCCCTTTTTACATAGTAAGTGCTATTGCAAGCACTGGAATACCTATCAATAATAAAATAAGTAGTACAAACAACGATATTTTTACAGGTGAACGTGGAACATTTCCTGCAACCTTTCCGTTTTGCCCATTCATAACATTTAAATATGATTTTTTATTATATTCATATCCAAAAAAGTAGGCTGGTAGTAGTGTATAATTATATACAATATTTGAATATGTTGGATTAATAGTCAAACTATCGATTGATGAATATTTGCTTCTAATCCTAGATTCAATATCCCTAAGCATTTGTCTTTTAGCCACAATTTCCGCATCCTGCACCTGCTGATTGTAATAACTCACTGTATAGCCTTTAGTAATGTCGGCGTTATAATCCACACTTTTACTACAATCGTACGGCATAATATCCGCAATATCGCTTTGAGTAATCTTGTCATTTGACTCAACTATAATATTGTTATATTGCTGCTCAATTTTGCCAGAAAAACTACGATAGTGCGTAATGGTTCGTGTATGGCCTGAGGCAGTACGTTGTGTTGTGGTATAGCTTTGCCTTCCGGAATACGTTGCATAAACATTTCCATCAAACACAAATGCACTTAAATATGTTGCTCCCATATTATCCGCACGTAAATTGTTTTTAAACTTATTAGGTAAAAACTTACGTTTTTTGGTTCTTTCAACAAACTCGTTTTCGGCCTGTTCCTTGCTTATAGCAAAAGGAATTATTTTTTCAGGTTGCAAGCCAGGTAAGTCCTTAAATGATGCTAACGAATTGGCTCCACAATACTTACATTTGGTACCAATATCATACTTGTCAAATATAACCTGAGCGCCGCACGACTCACATCTATATGACCTATTTTCGTTTAACCATTGCTGAAATTTAATCTTATCAGGCTCCCACCCAATTGAATGTTTTGCCGTTTGGTTTGTAATATTAATTGGATACAATGTATCGCATTTAGTGCATTTTAAGCACTGATGCTGTGGACTAAACTCCACCCTTGCACCACAAGATTTGCAGTTGTTAATTTTCATTAAACCTTTTCTCCGCATTCTGGACAAAACTTAGCATTTGCTCTTAATTTTTTACCGCATTTTTTACATACTTTTTCGCTAGTTAAACTTGCACCACAATTTGTGCAGAACTTTGTACCCTTATGCACCGCTTCGCCACACTTTGGACAACTTTCAGTTTGGCTGCTTCCGCATTCTGGACAATATTTAACCCTAGGGTTAATTGATGCTCCACACTTTACACAAGTACGTTTTGAAGCACCGTCCTTAACACTAGACATTGCGTTTGCAAACATATTTCCCATAGTAGCGCCTGCACCAAGACCGACACCAATGCCTGCCATATTGCCACCATTTGGGTTCTTAGCCGCATCACGCATAGCGGTAGCCGCTTGATATTGAGCGTATGTGCCCATTTTATCGCCAAGTATTCCAAGTTTGCTACGCTCGTCAAGCGCCTTTTCAACTTCTTCTGGAAGTGATAAGTTCTCAACCGTAACCTTGCATAACTTTAAGCCCAACTTATTAAATTCTTCTTGTGAAACGCTTACGATTTGAGTTCCAATTTCCTTATAGTTGGCAGCCAAATCTAATGCCGGAATTCCAGATTGTGCAATAGCGTCACTTATATTTGAAATTAATATTGCCTTGCATTGAGTGGTTAAGTCTTCAACCCTATAAACTGGGTTAGTACCAAACACTTCACGCATAAATGTTTTACCATCTACGACTTTGTAACTAAATGTACCGTACCCACGCAAACGAACAGAACCAAAGTCAGCATCACGCATCATAATAGGATTTTGAGTACCCCATTTTTGACCTAAGAATTGCTTAGTGTTAATAAAATACACTTCGGCTTTAATTCTGCTGTTAAATCCAGTAGGAAGCGACATCATCTTAGTAATAATAGGAATATTTTCCGTATTTAACTTATATGTTCCAGGGCCAAACACATCTGCAATTTGTCCCTTGTGCACAAACACAGCCATTTGTGACTCACGCACAATAAGTGTAGAACTATTCATAAGTTCTTCACGCTTATCCATTGGGTGACGATATACTAAAATATCCTTAGAACTATCCTTCCACTCCAACACCTCTAATAATTGTCTTTTCATAAAACTAAATAAACCCATAAATTCCCCTCCTTTTTGATTTTTGAGTATTTAAAATCTTAATTAAAACATTACCTTTTCGCTGATATATTCAACAAGTTTATCAATAGGTAAACGAATTTGTTCCATACTATCACGGTCACGAATTGTAACAGTGTTATCTTCCAAGGTATCAAAGTCGATTGTTACACAGAAAGGTGTACCAATTTCGTCCTGACGGCGATAACGTTTACCAATACTACCTGCCTCATCATATGTACACATAAAGTATTTGTTTAATTTCTTTAAAACATCATGTGCTTTTTCACTCATATTCTTTTGAAGTGGTAATACAGCCACCTTGTAAGGAGCAATCGCAGGATGGAAATGCATTACAACACGAGCATCGCCACCTTCCAGCACTTCCTCGTCATATGCTTCACACATTAAAGCAAGTGTAAGTCGGTCAGCACCAATAGAATATTCTACAACATTTGGAGTATATCTCTCATTTGTAATAGGGTCTAGGTATTGCATACTCTTACCGCTAAATTCTTCGTGACGAGATAAATCCCAGTCGCTACGGTGGTGAATACCATTAAGTTCTTGCCAACCAATAGGGAACAAATATTGGATATCGCACGCAGCCTTAGCATAGTGAGCCAATTTGTCATGGTCATGGAAACGCAAATGTTCTGCCTTTAAACCAAGTTCAACCACGAAGTCCCAAGCAAGTTTTTTATACTCTTCATAATGTTCAAATGCCTTTTCAGCCTTACAGAAAAGTTGATGTTCCATTTGTTCAAATTCTACTGTTCTAAATAGGAAGTTACCTGGTGTAATTTCGTTTCTAAAACTCTTACCAATTTGAGCAATACCAAATGGCACTTTAGCACGAGATGTGCGTTGAACGTTTAGGAAGTTAACATATTCACCTTGCGCAGTTTCAGGGCGAAGATACACAGCATCTTTTTCACCATCAACTGTACCACGGCTAGTTGCAAACATTAGGTTAAATGTACGAATTGGAGTCCAATCACGTTTACCACAGTTAGGACATTTAATATCGTGGTCGGCAATATATTGTTCCATCTCTGCATTTGTCATCTTGTCAGGCACAACGTCACAACCTTTGTAATTTTCAATAATATTATCTGCACGGTGACGAGTTTTACAATTTTTACAATCCATCTTAGGGTCGCTAAAACTTGCAGTGTGACCACTAGCATCCCAAACACGTGGGTTCATAAGTATTGCTGCGTCCACACCAAAACTATTTTCTGCCTCTTGCACAAAACGCTTCCACCAAGCGCGCTTAATGTTGTTTTTAAGTTCTACACCCACTGGTCCAAAGTCCCAAGTGTTGGCAAATCCGCCATAAACATCACTACCAGGGAAAACAAAACCCCTAGTTTTACATAAATTTACAATCTTATCCATTGTTAGTTTCATAATATACCTCTCTACGTTACCTATTATATCACGAATTTAAAACTTAGTAAAGAATTTTTAACTATTTTAATATAATATTATATTAAGAAATAACTTACTACGTTATCCGCGCCTACTTACACCATGCATAAAAAAAGACTTTAAGTGTAACCTTAAAGCCTTTTTTGATTTGGGTTGGTATGAGTTTAAGCAGTCTTTCCTGTCCTAGGAGCTATTGCTGCTTTAACTCTATCCCACAGACCCATGCCTTTATTTTTTACTCGTTCCTCTTCTTTTTTCCTTTCAGCTTCCTGAGCGCGTTTTTCTTCAACCTCAGATTGAATATTTTTAAACTTTTCTTGTTTTTCTTCAGATGTTTGTAATTTATTTTCCTCTGAATTAAACATTTCCTCCGCTTTTTCTTGACACGCTCTATAAGATTCTCGGTTAAATTTACCAGATGCCAATTTAAACTGATTAGCAACGTCAGGTTTTTCTCTTACGCAATATTCATAATACGCGCATTTTGCAACCTCGCCATTGCGCTTCATTTTAGGATGCTCAGCCAACCAAGCATTATATCCATCTGGGTCTTGTTCGCAAACCACTTCTGCTTGAACTCTTGTTTCAATATTATTTTTTATGCGATATGTATCCATTTCTGCATTAATTGAATCTTTTTTCTCAGGATGAACACTTACTAAGTAACTTTTAAATCTCATTATTTGCACATCGACAGGTATACTAGTATTCCCTTTAGCTTGTTCCGCTGCTATAAAGGCATCAAAATCAGTTTTATGAGCCGCAATAAGGTCTGCCATTGCCCAACGTTCGACATGCTTTTCATACTGAGCACGTCTTTGGTCCCTCAGTATCTTTGCCTGATTACGTGATTTTGCCACATCTACTTCCACGTCTGAAACCGCTCCATCCATGCTCTCTAGTTTATCACTATTCAACTCAACATATTTAGTACTATGTGCTTCTCTTGATATGTCAGCAGTTTCTCCTAATACACGCCTTGCAATGTTGGAATTCATAACATGGGCCTTGTACGCCTCTTCAAAGTCAGCACTTTCGGTAGCTCTGGCTAGATTTTGATTAGCGGTTTCAACCATAGCTTTTGGCCCAGCAATTCTTTCTTCAACAGTTTCAAGCGCTTTTTTACCTTCTACCGCATCGGCTGCACGTTCTCTTTCGGAAGTTCTTTCCACCTTATGTGAAATCATTGCTGAATAGTCAGTATCGGCAGTTTGTACAGCCGCTGCAGCCTTCCTAGTAAATCCAAATCTGCTTGGACGCTTGGTTTCTACAGTTTCAACTGTTTCCTCCATATGAGCATGTACTATATTAGATTTTATATCACATTCAGACTCGTCAATTCTTGCAGGAACAGCCTTTCGTGCAGATTCCAACAATGCCTCACGTTTAGCCTTAACCATTTCACGGCGCTTTTTACGTGATGGCTCGAATACATATTCGTCACTTTGTTTAAACACCTTAATTTTTTGTCTAAGTGAGCCATGCTCTGCTATGTATGCGCTAGATTTTCTTTCAGCCTTCCAATTCTCATAATCTGCAGTATGCTCTTTAGCCTCTTTTCTAGTATAGCCATTTTCTCTACGGAATGCTCTCTTGCTGGTGGAAAGCGCATTTCTATCACCTCTGATAAACGCTCTTTCACGCCTTCGTGCCATTGCAAAACCTATCACATTAGCATTGGTAATTTTTGATTTTTTGTTTAAGTCAAAAGGTATATCCAACTGTCCTTGAGACAATATTTGCAGTCTACCAATTTCCTTTTCACACTTATTCATGTATGCAAGCTTAAGCTCGGCTACCCTTGGCCCATACTCAGCGTCTGGAAGTTTACGTGCTTTTCGGACTTCACGTCTAAGTTCTCTGTCATATTTACGAATGTTTCTTTTACAAACTTTTTCGGCATTCTTTTGCATTTTCCTAAGCATTTTTTCTGGATTTAAATGATTAATCCTGTATGCCTTGATTGCCCTATATATTGGAGCAACCACAGCACCAACAGCCGCAACTCCAACCATTGGAAGCCCAATTAACATTCCAACAGGGAATAGATAGGTAGTAATACCCATACCAAATGCTGCTAGTGAGAATAATACATCATTAGCCTTTTTGGAGTCTACCACAACCCTTCCATTAATTACCTCAACCTTGCTACCACCAATAACATTTGGTATTATTTTAGGGTCTAGTTCAAATTCGCTTGTTCCCTCATATGTATTTTTAAAATCATCAAGTTCGTGTGTTTGGTTAGGATTTTTGTCATCAATAACAACCGTCTTAAATGGCTTTTGTCTAAACTCTTCTTGTTGCTTCAATGCGTCATCAAGCTCGTTAACTTCATGTGCGCCGCAATATCCCGGACCAATACCCTTTGCTTCAAGTTCCGCCCTCTCGGCATCACTCAACCTTGCCCATTCAACATCGGTTAAAATTGGCCCCGTCTGCACCACATCTGCCACAACCTTGTACTTTCCATCAACTTTTTCCATCAATTTAGATGGCATCAATGGTATTATGTCAGATTTCACCTTCATTGTTACTTGCGCTGACAACTCTTTAAATCTTTCATCTGTTAAAAGGTTTACCTTATATTGTTTACCTTGATAAACTAGTGTACAATTGCCAATACCCTTTCCTGCAACGATTTCAGCATCACGAATTTCGATAGCGCCCATTTTAAATGAAACTGTTAGTTTGTCACCATCTGTAAATGTAATATCAGTCACCTTTTGCGCTGGTACGGTTGTTATAAGCAAGTGCTTATAGTTATCAACTAATTCTCCGCTAACTGTTATTGTTTTTTTATTTTTATGTATAAGTGTGAATGATTTAATCTTTCCATCTTCCCACTTAATATTTCTAATAGTTTTATCACCAATTTGGTATGATTTAACTACATTTATGTTTTGTTCCCTATCAAATTCCCATTCTATATTTTGTATATCAAAATCATTGATAATAATATCTAGATTATTTTTATCAACTTCTACCTGTCCGCTAAATTTGATATCGATACAATCATTCTTGTCACCATCTTTCGCCGGTTTTGCTTCAATATGGTCTACACGAAAAACTCTAACATTAGGGCCCATATCCCAATCGTGATGAGGTTCTCTTCCGGGCTGCAAATATATTTCACTACGACCATCTCTAAATTCAATTCTAGCTATCGATCTTTCACTTGAAATATATACTGATTTAACATCACCACCATCAAAACTTAACTCAAGTCTGGTGCCTTTACCCGAATTTTTTGCTATTTTTTCTGCGTTAAGTGGATAAAATCTCTTTGAACTATCTGAACCAATTTTATCTCTAAACACAGCGATATATGATTCGTTAATCGCTATATCACTCTCAGTAAGTTGTTTTTTCTCTCCAGCAACTGTAATACTTGCTGTTCCATCATCATCAATTTCCACCTTTGGATTTCCATCATCATCTGTGCCAATATCAACAATTTTTCCATCTATTAATACATGTGAGATTTCTCTATAATTTTCACCATCATCTGGAGTGCCCACATAAAATTTGCCATCATGCACAGGTCCCACAAACGGAGTCTCATCACTGGTTTCAACCTTTTTGTATGCAGGTATTTGAACTTCGTCCTTATGAATATATCTTCCATCAGCACATCTATAAAAATTACCTTCTGGATTTGGATTCATAATCACAATCTGGCTGAACAGTGTAGGTACCACATTTACTTCCACTTCTGCACCTTCATCATTTTTATTTTTGATAAAGTAATGACCATCCGATTTAATATCAGAATATTTTACCTCTCTAACCTCTTCGCCATTACGTTCATAAATAACAAGGTCGCTTGTAATTAATTTATACGAACCGTCTTCAAGCATAATATGGGTAGCAGCGCTGCTACTTTTAGCCTCCACATACGAACGAGTTCTAATTACGGTTTCCCCATTAAAGTCTTTTTTACTTTTACCGATTACAGCTTCAACACTCATTAATCCATCTCCTATTATTTAATTAAATAATACCATTTTTATTTTACTAAGTCAACACTATACTGGAAATAATTGTTTTGCAAATCATTTTATTTACACAAATCAATCTACAAAACTCTTACATTTTGCCTAAATCTAATAGTATTTGCTACCCTAACCGTGTATCAGCCAGCATAAAAATATACAAAAAATATCGAAATTGTAAAAATTTTTAACTTTTTTTAATTTTTTTTGAAATTTGACTTGACAGACCATATTCTTTTATGTATAATAGCATTGTAACATATCGTGGCGGTATGGCTCAGGGGTTAGAG
>JBGVOQ010000006.1:0-117312 GCA_045126575.1 Candidatus Onthoplasma sp.
AATAAATAATATAAATACCTATTTTATAGTGTAAATCAATATTTAATAATTAATATTTTTTATTTGATTTATTATTAATTTATTGTTAATTTAAACAAAAATAGGAATTTAATATTGCTTTATATTTTTTATTATTGTCAAAGTGTAGTGCTACACCAAGTTTAATGTTTTTGTATATTTTATCGTGTGTGGATTTTATGTGCAATTCGTTTATTGTAAACACCAAGATTTTTCGTTTGCCGGCAATGGTATTTGCGGTTATAAAATGAGGGTTTGTAAGTGTGTTAAATTGGTTAAGGAGGTATTGGTCAAGGGTGATATTGGTTAGTTTGTTAAATGTATCAAAATTGATTAAGCTTACAGGTTGATTGTCGTCTTTTAAACCATTACCCGAATCAATAAAACTATCAATATCTACTTTCGTATTTCCGTTGATTAGCGTGATAGGATAAATGTTTGAATTGGTGATAATTTTTGATTTAACAAAGTATATAAGTTTGCAAGTGATAATTGTAAATGTAAATACTACAATAAAAACTGGTAGTAAATTTTTTAGTTTTATTGCATATCCATTTTGAGCTGAAGTTCCAAAGTTTGCAAGTATTGCTCCGCCAAATATGTAACTGGTTACAAACATTAAAATAACTGCTGGTGCTAATTGCTTTTTGCCCACATTTAGTATTTGCAGCATAACTATTGAACTTAATATTTTTAACAAGTTTGCAAGTAGGGTAGTTGTGCAAAATGGAAGGATTAAACAACTCACACTTCCAAACAAAGCCGACAAAGCTATGCGCTTGTAATTTGGTTTATTAAACAGAATTTTGGATAGTATAAGTAGTATACAAAAATCAATCAAAAGATTGGTTATTATAACCTGTTCGATATACACTTTCATATTTTTAATTTAGCAAATTTAAACGTATAAATTAAACAAAAAATTTTTGATAAATGTGTAATCTTGACTAACTTGGTCGAAATTTGTGGTTTTCCATTTTTATGGTATAAAATTATATTGTTAGCAAACAATACGCTTAGGAGATTTATATGTCAAGAAAAGTGTATATTTGCAACATCAATACATCTAATATTCCAAGGCTTACAAATGACGAAACTATTACCATACTTGGTCAAATTAAGCAGGGTAATAATCAGGCTAAGGAGCACTTCATATATTGTAATATGCGACTTGTTTTATCGGTTGCACAACGATTTTGCGATTGCAAGGAAAGTATGGATGATGTATTCCAAGTTGGCTGTGTGGGATTGATGAAGGCAATAGATAATTTTGACCTATCATTAAATGTTAGATTTAGCACGTATGCCGTACCTATGATTGTGGGAGAGATTAAGCGATTTTTGCGTGATTCTAGCAGTATGCGTGTAAGTCGAAGTTTGAGAGATACTGCATACCTTGTATTAAAAAGTAAGGAACGCTTAAGTAAGGATAGGGCAGATGATGTATCGCTTGAGGAGATTGCTAGTGACCTAAATTTGACATTGTTTGAAGTGGTAGATGCAATTGATGCAATATCGCAGCCATTATCGCTAGATGAAACGGTTTACAATGATGGTGATGACCAGGTGCTGTTGTTAGAACATTTAGCGGACGAAAAGCAAAATAGTGATAAGTGGTTACAAAATGTAGACCTTAAGGACGCAGTTAATCATCTAGCCTATCGTGAAAGGCAGATATTAGACCTTAGATATTTTGCTGGAAAAACTCAAATGGAGGTTAGTAACGAGATTGGTATATCTCAGGCGCAGGTTAGTAGGCTTGAAAAAAATGCACTTGAACAAATTAAGCGATATATGAGTTAGATATCGACCATTTATATATTTGACAAAATGAAACAAAAAGTGGGAGTTTTCCTACTTTTTTTCAAAAGTTTTTGGCATTTCGCCTTGCTTTTTTACATATCAATAGGTTAAATTAGAGGGGTAGATATCTATGAAACGATTTATACCAACCAAACGAACATTTGCACTAATAGTATTGCTTGTTGGTTTGGTGGTTGTGTGTGCCACCAATAACTCTACATTACAGGTGGCAAATATTTATTTTAATAACAAAGCAAAAAAGTTACCAATTTATAGTGTGCAGACTGATGAGAAAAAGGTTGCTATTTCGTTTGATGCTGCATGGGGTGCGGATAAAACTAGCCAAATTATGGATATTTGTGAGCAGTACGGTGTTAATGCTACATTCTTTTTGGTTGGCTTTTGGGTGGAGGACTATCCAGACGTGGCTAAGAGTATTGCCGATAGAGGGTTTGAGATAGGTCTTCATAGCAGCACTCACCCAGATATGTGTAATCTAAGTACCAAGCAAATGAATTTGGAACTTAGCAAAAATCAGCAAATCATACAGTCGGTGTGTGGCGTGCAAGCAAAACTGTTTAGACCGCCATATGGTTCGTACAACAACGACCTGCTTGATACGTGCAGGCAGATGGGTATAATAACTGTTCAGTGGAGCGTAGATAGTCTTGACTGGAAAGGTTTATCAGGTGGCGAAATCGCTGGGCGTGTGTGCGAAAGGTCAAGTCCGGGCAGTATTGTGTTGTTTCACAACAATTCGGACAATATTATAACAGGGCTCAAATTGGTGCTGGAATATTATAAAAACAATAATTATAAAGTTGTGCCGGTTGGTGAATTAATTTATTACAACAACTATTCAATTAATAACCAAGGTGTGCAGTGTAAAAACAAGTAAAAATATTTTAAAAATTAAGGAGAAACTAATGAATCACGAATTATTGGAAAACAATAAAGTTTATTTACAAGGAGAAGTGGTGGACCAGCCAGTGTATAGCCATGAAGTGCTAAATGAAGGCTTTTACACGCTAAATATTTCAATACCTAGGCTATCAGGTCAAAGCGATATAATACCGGTAACCATCAGTGAAAGGTTGTTAAAAAGTGCAAATATGGCAGTAGGTGAAACTGTTGCGCTAAAAGGTCAGTTTAGAAGTTATAACAAGATTGATGAAGGTAAAAGCAAACTGGTACTAACTGTGTTTGTGCGAGAATTATGCGAAGTGGACGAAAACATAAATCCTAATATTATAGAGATTTACGGTTATATTTGTAAGTCGCCTATATATCGCACCACTCCATTTAACAGGGAGATTACTGACGTGTTGATGGCGGTTAATCGCTCGTATAACAAGTCGGATTATATCCCTTGCATTACTTGGGGTAGAAATGCACGCTTTGTAGGTGAATTACCTATAGGAACCAAACTTGAAATGGTGGGGCGAATTCAATCACGTGAGTATGTGAAAAAGCAGGAAGGGTTGGACCCTATTAACAAAGTGGCTTACGAAATTTCGGTGTCAAAAGTTACTCAATGTGAATAAATTTGTTTGACAATGATTAGATGGATGTTCTATAATGTTTGTGTTTGATTAGAACATTTGTCTTATATATGTCGAATTTTGTCGACTGAAAGTGTGCTTAAAATTAAAAAGTGGCATACGGTATTGACTTTGTTTTATTCTATGTTCTATAATCTCATCAAACAAAGGGAGGGGGAATGGTGATTATAGACGATGCTAAAGTTTTAATTTCCGCGTACAGGTTTATTGAAAAGAACTGTGACCTAATTAATGAGTTTGTGTACAAACACGCTGTTAACTTTGGTCCAGCGCCAGAATATTGCTCTACTTATGATGTTGCCAATCATATTATTAACTTAATTGAACGTAAAAATCGTCTTATCAATTTTAAGCTGATGATTGATGAGTTGATTAACAGTTTAAATGAAGATGATAAGGCTATTATTCTGGCAAAAATGCGATATAATCTGTCAATGAAGTCTTTTTGTAAAATGTTTGATATGCCATCTGCACGAACAGCGTATAGGCGTATGCAAACAGCATTGGAGCATTTTACAATACACGCCAATAATTCGCGTTACAAGGAAAAATTAGAATATCTACTTAATAATGAACAATGGATTGTTGCAATGCGAAAAGAGCATCTACAAAAAGAAGTTTGCGTTTAGGCGCAAACTTTTTTTTGTTTTATTCAAAGGGATTGAAGGTGTCAATCTCTTTTTTGTTGCGTTTTTTTAGTGCTAAGCGGAATAGGAAAAATGCAAATATTACAAAAGGTATACAAATTAATATTGTTGTTATTTTAAAGGGCTTGCTATTTATAGATATTAACTGCGTGGATGTTGTTGGGTGGGAGTTCCACATAGGTGATGTGATGTATGGCAATTTTTCGCTGTTAGGAACTATGGTATCCATTTTGTCGCAACTATCTGAATACACATATCCGCACACTCCTGTTACTGTGTATTTGCAGTAATACCAAATGTTGGTGCGCTCCTCAATGGCACTTTCACCATACACTTTACCATAATATATTAAATCGTCACAATAAAGCGGTAAATATACTTTAAGCGTTGGGCTGTTGGTGTTGGCAAAGGGCTTATCATACATTGCTCGACTGATGTTGTTATATACTCTAAAGGACACGTTGTTTAAAAAGGGATTTCTAGGTGTGCCCTGAACGCATTGAACTTGATTTTTTTTAACATAACCCACTACGTCTAGGTATCTTGCTTTATAAAATTCTTCATTATAATCGCTTAACAATTCCACAAAGTAACTGTTTTCAAGCATAAAAAATACATTTAGGTAGTTAGTGTTGTCAACAGGTGTTTTGTACAAATAACACCCTGTATGCAAAATTTGAGCGTAAGCGCCGGTGGAGGCGTTTACATAAGGTATTGGTTTAAATAAACCAAACAAACTTAACATTAAAACTGCAATAATCTTCATACAAACATTATAACATACTCCTAACAAAAATTTTTGGCACATAGTGTTCGTTTTTGGGTTTTATTGTTGTAAACTAGTGGCGTATGAACATTGTTGAAATGTTATTAGCAATTTCTCATGAGCAAAAAATGAGATTACAAAAGAATAAGCTTCAATATTACAATACTGGAGATAAAATACATAGGAAACAATTAGCCTTTCACAAATGCAAAGCAAAAAATCGTTGGGTTTTTGGAGGGAACCGAAGCGGAAAAACTGAATGTGGTGCGGTGGAGGTTGTGTATTATGCACGTGGCAATCATCCATATAAAAAACTGACTAAGGCAACTACAGGTTGGGTAGTGTCGCTATCTAGTCAGGTTCAACGTGATGTTGCACAGGCAAAAATACTCAACTACATTAACCCGGATTGGATTGTTGATGTGGCTATGCTTAGTGGTCGCAAAGACAATATGGCTGGTGGTGTAATTGACTATATACTAATCAAAAATGTGTTTGGAACAACTTCAAAAATCGGCTTTAAAAGTTGTGACCAAGGACGTGAAAAATTTCAAGGAACAAGTCTTGATTATGTATGGTTTGATGAGGAACCACCACAGGATATATACCTGGAATGTAAAATGCGAGTGCTGGATACTAATGGTGAAATATTTGCAACAATGACTCCCTTAAAGGGACTTACATACGTATATGATGAGATATATCTTAACAAATACAATGATAAGAATATTTGGCATATATTTATGAGTTGGGACGATAATCCGTATATTAGCGAAGAGGCTAAGGCAAGTATGCGTGCAAGTATGTCGGAGGAGGAACTTCGTAGTCGTCAGTTTGGCGAATTTCAGGATTTTGGTGGGCGTGTGTATACCGAATTTGATGAAAGTGTGCACGTGATTGAACCGTTTGACGTTCCGCACGAGTGGCAGGACAAGATTAGTATCGACCCAGGTCTTAAAAATCCGCTAAGTGCGCATTGGTATGCGGTGGATTATGATGGTAATGTGTATGTGGTGGCGGAACATTTTGAGGCGGAAAAAGATATCGGTTACCATAGCGAACAAATTAAACGTATTTCAAATCAATTAAATTGGCATAGGGGGTTTAACGGAATGATAGAAGCAATTATTGATAGCGCCGCTAATCAAACAACATTAGCAAGCGCTAAAAGCGTCACGCAATTATTTTATGATTTTGGCATTGCGGTTGACCCACGTGTTAATAAGGATATGTTTTCAGGTATTCAGCGAGTTAAATCATACTTAAAAGATGCAAATGGGCAAACCAAACTATATATCTTCAAAACCTGTACCAATCTAATTAGAGAACTCAAGGCGTATCATTGGGGTAACAGTGATGTGCCAATAAAAACTGATGACCATGCCCTTGATGAACTAAGATATTACATTATGACTAGGCCGGCAAACCATGCACCTAAGGAGGATTTATCACTTATTCAAAAGCAAAAACAGCGTATGATTAGAAGGTTAAAACATCGATGAACTTGGAAGAGTTAGATGATGAAACTTTTAAGGCGATAAAGAAACTTATTAAAGGTTTTTGTGTAAAGGAAGTGATAAATGAATACGTGTTAGATGATAATGGAAACAAGCAATTAACTAAGCAAAAAATCAGCAAAAAGGCAGTTCCTCCCAATACTGATATTGTTAAAATGATATTTAACAAAAGCGATGCGCAGCCTACTAGTTTTGAGGGTTGGAGTGATGCTGAGCTGGAAAAAGAAAAACAAAGGCTATTAAAATTGTTAAAGAAAGGAGAAAACAATGAATATCGAGCAAACAAAAGTTAAAATAAAATGTAGTGTAAGTGGTTGCGACAATCAGTCAGTATACACTATCGTTAACAAAAAATTTGTGTTTGATGGCAACTTTTATTTGTGTGAAGGTTGTATAAAACAATTATATTCTATGATAGGTGGAGTGCTAACTCCTAAAAGCCCAACACCTATATACAAAAAAAGGAGTAAAGATGAGTAAACGAAAATTAGCAAATCAAGATATTGTGCAAAGCGTTAAGCAGGACTATCTAGCACGTCGTGAGGCGCGCCGTAGCCTAGAGGCTCAATGGCAGTTAAATATTAACTTTTATGTAGGCAATCAGTATAGTTATATTGCAAGCAATAACAATCTCAGCGATTACGAAAAACAATACTTTTGGCAGGAAAAGGAAGTGTTTAACCACATAGCGCCAATGATCGAAACTCGTATATCCAAAATTACCAGGTTAAATCCTAATATTGAAGTATTGCCAGCATCAATGGATTTAGCGGATATAAAAAGTGCAAAATTATCAAAAGAAATTTTTAAAGCGGTATCAAACAAACTGGATCTACCATCACTATCAAAATATGCTAGTACATGGTGTGAAATTTGCGGTACGGCTTTTTATAAAATCACTTGGAACAGCGATGCGGGTATGGTTATTGCCACTGATGATAAAAAAGCCATACGTGAAGGAGATGTGGATATATCTGTATGTTCACCATTTGAAATATTGCCGGATAATTTATCGTGCGAAAATATAAGTGATATGGGTAGTATTATACACGCTAAAGCGGTTAGTATAGATACTATCAAAAATGTATATGGTGTAGATGTGGAGCCCGAAAATGTGCATTCGTTTAGCCTGGATAGTGGATTTGGTACAAGTGGCGGACTCGGATATGATGCGCATATTAATAAAGTGACTAATATAAATCTTAAAAATCATTGTGTATTAATAGAAAAATACACCAAACCTAATGCAAATCTTCCAAACGGAAGGCTTACCATTGTGGCGGGCGATAAATTGCTGTTTGATGGTGACTTGCCATACCTAAATGGTGACAACAATGAAAGAGTGTTACCATTTATTAAACAAACATCGTCATATATGCCAGGTTGCTTTTATGGTGTAAGCATTATTGAACGTCTTGTCCCAATTCAGCGCGCATACAATGCAATCCGTAATCGCAAGCATGAGTTCTTTAATCGAATTTCGATGGGTGTGTTAACCGTTGAAGATGGGAGTGTTGATACTGATGCTTTAGAGCAAGATGGTTTGTCGCCTGGTAAAGTGCTGGTTTATCGTCAAGGTGGACAAGCGCCAACAATTATGGAAACGCCAGATATCCATGCCGACTTTGAGGCCGAGGAAGAAAGGTTGATGAATGAATTTAAAAATCTTGCAGGCGTAAGTGACCTTATGGATAATAGTGAAAATTACACCAACCTTTCAGGTACAGCGTTGCAACTGTTAATCGAGCAAGATGACAACCGAGTGATTAGTGCTATCGATAGCGCTAAGCAAGCTTTAAAAGCACTAGCAAAACATATTCTAAGATTGTATAAGCAATTTGCGATGATGCCAAGACTAATCAAGATTGCTGGCGAAATGGGTGATGTGGAAATGTTCTATTGGGACAAAAATTCTATACGTAGTGATGATGTAGTGTTTGATACATCTACTGCGCTGGGCGAAAGTGTTGCTTCCCGCAGAAGTATGTTATTACAACTACTTGAGTCAGGAATTTTGTATGATAAGGATGGAAATTTTTCACCAAGTATGCGCGCTAAATGTTTGGACCTACTAGGCTTTGGCGCATGGGAACATTCTACCGATTTGAACTCGCTTCACATCAATCGTGCACAAGAGGAAAATATTTTAATGCGTTCGGCTGATGCTGAAATTCTGCCAATTGATAATCATCAAATACATATTGATGAACATGTATCTTATATCCTAAGTAATGGATTTAAAGATTGTAAAAATTATGATGAAGTAAAGTTAAGAATATTAAATCATATCGAAAATCATAAAATAATGCAAAATAAAATCTAATTAAAAAATAATTAAAAAATATTTAAATACAAATATGTAAAAATACCACAATCTACTATAAATAAGTATAAAAATAAATAATTTATAATTATTTTAATTAAATTTAATTAATTTTTAAATAAAAATATTTTAAATAAAATAATAACACAAAAAACAAAAAGGAGAAAATTATGAATAATATGGAACAACCTAACAGTCAAGATATCCAAAAGGAGTACGAAGGTGAGAAATTACATAATGCTAGTGTTGAAGGTGACATTGCTGAAGGTGATAGAAACATTGAAAGCCATTTGGAACAAGTTGACAAAGGCTCCATAAACTTGGGTAAGTTTAAGGATGCGGAAAGTTTGTTAAAGGCCTACAACTCATTGCAAACTGAATTTACTAAAAAAAGTCAACGACTAAGTGAATTGGAAAATTCTAAAACAGAGTTTAGTCGTGATGAAAAAATTAATAAGGCTATTAAGGATTTGGAGCAAAATCACGATATTGCCAAAAAGTTTTGTCAGGAAATTAAACAGGCTGTTAAAGATGTTGATAGCGATAACTACAACCAAGTTGTTAAAGATGAATTATTAAAGCGACTTGCTGATAGTTATAAGACAGCAGATGATTATGCGGTTGACGAGCAGTTTTTAAATCAGTTTGTTTACAACAATCCTACAATTAAGGATAACATTATTCGTGAATACTTATCTGGATTGACAAACACAACTCCTGTAAAAGTTGTGTCCAATCTTAGCAGTTCAATTCCTGTTAGTCCGCCGAACATTCCATCTACAATTGAGGAAGCTGGAAAGTTGGCAAAAAACATTATTAAACAAATTTAATTATTAAGGAGAAAATTATGATAAGTTTAACAACAGCTGAAAGCGCGTTAAAAGATGCGTATCTTAACGCGGTTACAAATCAATTAAATACTAATGCAAACCCATTGCTTGCAAAAATTAAACAATCTAGTGCAGACGTTTTTGGTAAGGATATTATCAAGATGGCACCAGTTGGTTTAAATGGTGGCGTGGGTGCTGGTGATGAAGTGGAGGCACTTCCTGCATCAAAAAGCACACGTTATGCGCAATTTAAAACTACATTAAAAAATCTTTATGGTCAAATTTCAATTAGTGATAAGGCTATCCGTGCTAGTCAGTCTAATTCTGGCGCATTTGTAGACCTTTTAAATGCTGAGATGGAAGGACTATTAACAGCAAGTAAATTCAACCTTGGTCGTATGCTTTATGGTGACGGCTCTGGTGCACTTGCGACTGTAACAAATGTTGCCGACAAAACAATCACTTTTAATAGCGTTAAAAATCTTGCCGAAGGTATGTGTATCGACTTCTACGCTGGTGATGCAATTGTTATTAAAGGGCTACGTGTTGTAAGTGTAAACCGTAATACAAAAACTGTAATTGTGGACACTATTCCAACCGGAGTTAAGGCAGACGATATTGCATATGTTCAAGGAAGTAAGGGTTACGAAATTACTGGTCTTGGCGCAATATTTGGTCAAGGCGAAACATTGTATGGATTAAATCGTGCAAACAATCAATGGTTAAATCCTTATATTTCAACAACTGCAACTGAAATTAGTGATACTTTACTGCAATCTGCAGTTGACTATTTGGCTGAAAATTCAGCAAGCAATGTTGATATTATTACATGTGGTGCAGGTGTAAGACGTGCATATATGGAATATTTATCAGCATATCGTAGAAATCTTGATGTGATGAATCTTGCAGGTGGCTACAAGGCTATATCATTTAATGGTATTCCAGTTGTTGCTGATAGATTTGTAGAGGATAGCGAATTATATATGTTGGATAGTTCTAAATTCACATTGCATCAACTATGCGATTGGGAATGGATTGAAGGTGAAGGTGGAAATATTTTACACCAAACTCCAGGTCATCCTACTTATACTGCAACTTTGGTTAAATATGCAGACTTGATTTGTGACCAACCTAACGGACAAGCTAAGTTTACAAATCTTTCAACTTCTGCTACTAATCCATTTGTAGGTTAATAACAAAAAAAATAAAATCAGTTAAATAAGCAATAAATTTCGCAAGCATGGTTATTCAGAGAGTACAGGGTTGGAAGAATGTGGTAAAGGCTGAGACCTGCTTGCGATAATTTTTTAGGAGGCGTTATGAAAATTTTGGTTAAAAGCGACACTTATAATATGTGTAATCGTATAAAGAAATTTGATAGTAGTTATAGACTGGTGTTTGACACTGTTGCAAATATTTATGAAATATATTCTACAAGACTACATTTGGATGTAGAGTTGATAGGTGGTGTTCCGCTAAGTTATGTGCTTAGGATACCATATCAACAACTAGACGAAAGAATAATTAAATATTTGTATGATACTAGTACGGATAATATAGAAAGTATTATCCAAAATATTGAGTTTAATAACCAGCAAGTTGAGCACGAGAGTGATGAAAAACTGAAATATGAATCATTAATGCTTGCCGAAAATAGATTGCGACAATTAACTTAAAAGGAGAGCAAATGACTATATTAGATTTAATTAAAAAAACTGCTGTGATTTTTAATATCGAAGCTATTTTGAAGGATTCTAATTTAAATGAAGTTGCAAATGAGGCTCAGCCAACAATTCTAAGTAGCAATAGTCAATTAAATCGAATGTTTGAACTAACTAAAGTTGTTTTGTGCGAGGTTTATTCGTATGCTAATAAGGAAATTGAAGTGACCGCAAACGCTATTGATTGTCAAATAGATAAAAGTTCGTTGGGTAATATTGGTAGGATTGTGTTGGTAAGAAATCAATATGGTAAAGCAAATTATCGAATTAAAGATGATAGGATAATGGTAGAGCATGACGGAGAGTATGTTATTAAATGCATAGTTGCTCCAAGTACTGATTATCTAAATAACGAAATTGATATGTTAAATGGCGCCATTAGTGAGGACTTGCTTATTAATGGGCTAAATGCATACTATTGCTTAACTGCCGGATTGTTTGAAGAGTACAACGTTTACAACGGTCGATATCTTGATGGATTTTCTAAGTTGAAAAATTCGAAATTGTTTGCTATGCCTTGTAGGAGTTGGCATGAATAAAGTAAAATTACGAAAATCTGTTGGTAAAATTTTAATTAGTGACTTTTCCAAGTTTGCAAAGCCTACGCAGAGTATTGATAATACTTTGGGTTGTAAGAATATTTATAACTTTAAAACGGAAAATGGTAGGCTGGAAAAAGGTATGGGTATTGGATTTTTAAATGTTAAAGGTCACAATACCGCTGATTCCTATCAGTATATGTTAGATTTAGGCTTGGAGGAGCGAAATTTTCATAAGGTAATGTACTTCAAACAATTTTTCAAAAATACAGGCGATACCACTCATAGATTGCTATTTCATTGTTCCGACAATAAGTTGTATATGTTTGAGTTGTTTTCAAACACAAACGAGTTGACTTGGGTATACGAGTTGGAGTTTGATACGATTCCTGCCGTGTTGGAATATAAAAAGGGTGATGTAGACTCTATCCTAATTAGTTCCACCAATAAGTTGGTTGTTTGGACAACTGACCAAATTCCTTATGAAATTACAGATGTGCCAACTATTACCAGTATGTGTGAGTATAATGATGTACTGTACTGCACGGTAGAATCGGAATCTGAAAAGGTGTGGTATACACAAAGTTTGGACCCTTCAAATATTGGGAAGGAAGATGAGTATTCTAGTTATATTGTGCTAGATGCTGGTATCGGTGGTGGCCGCAAGGTGCTTCAATTTAACGAAAGTGTTTATGTGTTTTGTGACTATGGTATATATCGTGTTAATACGTATGCTCAGGATAAGCCGGTTGTTAGGTTGATTTATTCTGGAACGGGAAGGATTAATCCTGATACAATTGTATCTTGCGGTACTCATATTTTATTTGTGTCTACCGAGGGCGTCTACAAGTTTAATGGAGATACCGTTTTGATAGTTGAAGGACTTAATGATTTGTTAAAAAATTCAAATAATGCTTATGCTAATGCTACATATTTCCATGGCTGTTATTATCTTGCAACTATTATGGATTTTGGTGATGATAATTGTATTGGTTGTGAAGATATGCCGGTTTCAATTTTGAAAAATAATGCACTAATTAAATTTAATTTGGGCAATAAATCTTGCGATATTTTGCGTGGTGTTGATATTAGGAATATGTTGCCATTACATGCGGGTGCTGAGGAAAAAATTATATGTACATTCAATTCGCTAGATATGTACAGGGTTGGCGAGATTACTGATAGCGGCGACGTGTTTGATGACGTATTTCAACGTACCTATAGGTCTAATTTTATTGCGCCGGAAAATATGGATAAGATTATCATAAGGAGTGTTAGTGTTGATGCTAGCAAGTTGTTAAATGTCCGGATTGTTACTGATGAGGGTAGTGCAGAATTTGTTATGCATAACAATGAATATAAAACATTTAATATGTATATGCCTTGTAAAAGGTTTCAAATAGAAGTTATATCCAAAAATAAAGATGCTTACGTAAATTCTATAGAGATAGAATATATAAAATAATAAAAAATAAAATTAAGTAAAAAAATAAATAAAATCAAATAAAAATAGCATATTTCACTAAAATTAACTATTTTTAATAAAAATATTTATTTTTAAATAATTTAATATTTAAATTTTAAAATATTTATTTAATTTTAAAAAGGAGTAAATATGAAATTTTTCAAAAAACTAAAAAGTAGTAATTTTTGGGTAAGTATGATAAGTGCTGTTGTGTTGATACTTCAAGCAGTGTTTAATGTTGATATCAAAACCGAGTATTTAAGTCAAATTATTATGGCTATGCTAGGTGTGCTTGTGATGACTGGTATCGTAAGCGATAGTTCAAGCAGCGAAGCGCAAAATAAGCAGGATGTTAACCTTGATAATATCACGCAAAGCTTAGGAAAAATATTTACTCAAACCATTGATAATATTGAAACTAATATGTTATCAGTTGTAACACAGTTTGAAAAATTTAAGGAGTCTTTTAACGGTTGCGAAGATAAATCTGTTGAGCAAAACGTGCAAGTTAACGAAAGCCTTGTTCAGACCGAAAAAACATCAAACATCACAGAACAAAATTTACCAACAACAACTGAAGGTGTTGAGCAAAACTTACAAACAAAAGTTGAGAATGTTGAAGAAGTAAACAATCAATCAGAGTCTTTAGCGCCTGCTCAGGTTGTTGAAAATTTTATAGAAATTAAACAGGGCGAACAATGTGTTAACCCAACTTCATTTGAGCAACATGATATTGCTAACGAGGTTAAAACTTCAAATTTAAATGTGTTATAAAAACAAAAGAATCAGCCATTAAATGTGGCTGATTTTTTTTGCTAAAAGTTAGAAGTAGTATTGTGGGTGTTTTGAAATTTGCTAACCTTTTTATATCTACTAGCTAAGCCTTTTTTAATTAACTTTGAAAAAGTGTCAATGTCTTTATCCGAAACTTGAATTAGTGTGGCGTTGTAGTATGTATCCATACTGTGCTCACCTTTAGTGGATTTTTTTTCTTTTACAAAATTATATTTTATAGCATTAAATCCTTTAAACTGTAAAATCTGGTCTTTTTGTATGTCGCAAAATGTTTGTGTGTTTAAATCTTTAGAACATACATTTGTTAACTTTTCAAATATTTCCTTAACCTTATCTGAAAGTTGTTTATCATCTTCAGATAATTCATATACAAAACCAGATTCCAAGTCCTTAATTTTTGTTTGAGTATAGTTAAATATGTAAGGTTGTACAATTTCTCCATCATTAGAGTAAACCCACCAGATATCGCTTAAACAATAAGTTTTCATAAATTTCTCCTTCGTGTGGATATTATATCATAAATCAGCAGTTTGTCAATAGGGTGTTTTAATTTTGTTTTCTGCTTAATAATGTGTTAACAGATAATAAAAAATCTCATCACTTAGGGACGAGATTTGTACTGGGGTGGGTAGTCGGACTCGAACCGGCGACAACCAGAACCACAATCTGGCGCTCTACCAACTGAACTATACCCACCATATTAATTTGTAATCAATTCGAGGTGGACCGCTGCTTAATGATGTAAGCGCGGTACTTTACGAACGATTTGCCTTAGAGATTACTTTTGTAAAGGTTGTTCCACATTGTTTGGTTTGGGAGTTCCTAAGCAACGTTTCGCTTTTTGGCTTATTTTTTTGGATTGAGGATTCATTTTTTTTAAAGGAGTGTTTTCTTGAGATTTTTTCATCTCAGTATAAGCCTTAATAATTCTACTATTCATAATCTCTCCTATATCAATCGAACTACAACACTAAAAAAAGAAAAGGAAGGGCTGGTGCCATAGCTCTACTGGTGTGTCAAGAGGGATTCGAACCCCCGGCCCTCGCCTTAGAAGGGCGATGCTCTATCCAGCTGAGCTATTGACACATGCTGGAGCGGGTGATGAGAATCGAACTCACGTAACTAGCTTGGAAGGCTAGCGCTCTACCATTGAGCTACACCCGCATACCCATATAGAATAGCACACCCAAAATTAAAAGTCAACACAATTTTTAAAATTTTTCAAAATATTTTGTAAATTATAGGTAAGGTATCGCTTTGACGTTATATATAAGTATTTTTCAAACATTGCATGCTAATATTTATTTAAAATAAACTAACAATATATATAAATAATTTGACTTTTGAGGTGTTGGTTTAGTACTATTATACCATAGGGAAACAATATGAGTATTTATAAAAAGTTTTTGCTAGTTTTAGGATGTATTTTTAGTATATCTATTTTTTGCTGGATATCTACCAACCGAACAAGCTTTGTTGTAGTGGTTGATGAGATGTCATTTTACGAGTTTGAAGAACAGGTTTGTGATATTCTAAATAGTGATGATTACTCCGGTGTTAATATAGCTGAAAATATTACATTTAATGGGTTAATTGATGCATTAGATGTTGAACCAGAGTTTAGTACTTCAACATTTGGTACACGATCGTCAGATAGCGGGGCGCTTACATATGATGAAGTGGATGAAATATGTGAAGAATTTGGTTATGAAGTTTATCAGCAGGAAGAAGGATATGTAGCGTATTCTACATTTGAATTAAAACGATTGATAGTGTATGGTAACCTTACTAACAATTATGGAGCAAGTAGGTGCATTAAAGGTTACGAAAATATGAACGTGTTATGCTATCCAACAGAGACGGCAACCGAATATGCCTACAATCAACTTAAAGCGGATACAAGTTTAAGTGTTAGCGTTGATACTGTTATTATGGCGGAAAGTACTGATGATTGTATAATGCAAGAGGATGGCAATGTTGTTGCTGGTACATACAACTCATGGGGAGCAAGTATGATAGGAGTAGACCCATATATTGAATATTTAGGCGAAATTTCACAGGAAGTAGTGGTGGCTGTGTTGGATACAGGTATTAACACATCACATGAAATGTTTCAAGATAGGTTTTTATACAACAATGGTAGTATCGTGGGATATTCATATTACAAAAACACTTCATGTGTGTTACCTAATTCATATGGCTATAATCCTTCTAATCCTAATTGGTATGAGGACGTGCTTGATGGATTTAAAGACTATGGCTCAACTAGTAGAAGTTATTTTGAGGATGATAATGGACACGGTACTCATGTGTCAGGCATCGTGTGTGATTTAACACCTAGTAATGTGAAAATTTTGCCTATAAAGGTTTTAAATCGCGAAGGCGTAGGCTCAATATTGGCGTCAAATGTTGCTTTATGGAGAATTTATGATATATATTCTACTCAATACAATATCGCAGCAATCAATATGAGTTTAGGGCAAAATGAGGGAGATGGGCTAGACCCCGAAAATATATATACCGATAACGAAAATATAGACAAGATTTTATCAAAGTTAAAAACCAAAAATATTTTAACCGTAGTATCTGCTGGAAATAGGAATAGTAGCGAAAGTAAGGGAATGCCTCATGTGTATAGAAATGAAGCGGAAGGGAAAAGCGGAGCATCGCTTGCATCATGCGTAAATGCTATTACTGTAACTGCATTAAAACAGAGTGATAATAGTGCAGAGTTTGATGAAACATACTCTCATTACGGTGCGGAAAGTGGGAATCAGGTCAATATTGCTGCCCCGGGAACAGCTATTGAATCTGCTTATATAGGTAGTAAAACTGCATATGAAACATTGAGCGGAACATCAATGGCTGCACCTCACGTTGCGGCAGTAGTTGCTTTACTATGTCTAGATAATAGATATTGGGATAACGGGGTGGCTAGTTATAATGCTGAGGAGATAACATCAAGGCTTTATAGTTGCGCAATTGATGTCCCAGGGAAGGAAATTTATTACGGAAATGGCATTCTTAGTTTGGTTGGATTTAATGGCAATATAGATTATACTGCGAGTGAATCGGTATATACATATGATGGTAAGTACCATCAGCCAAACATAACTGTAAGAGGCTTAAGCAATTATACAATAAAGTATAAAATAGATAATGTTTCTGAATATTATGAAGACGTAAGTAATGCGGAATTTAATAACGCATTTAAAAATGCAACATCAGAACCTATAAATGTATGGTTTATTATAACAACAACTGAAGATAACAAAAGTGATACATACGGCAAAGTAAATTTAATAATTAATCCAAGACATATAGGGATTACTCTTGAGGCTAAACAGTCTAATTACGGGCAGAGTATTAATGAGTTGACAGCTACTTTAACTTCGGGTAGTTTAGCGAGCGGCGAAACGATAGATGATTTAAATATAGAATATCACACTAATGCAAGTGAGACGGCGAATGCAGGTACTTATCCAATTACAGCCACATGTAATAATCCAAACTATAATGTTACGATTACTGATGCAGTATATACAATAAATGCTAAACAGATAACCGTGGAATTGGGTAGCGTTTCAGGTCAGTATGGCGACGAATTTGATTTAAGCGGTGTTAGTGTTACAGCTGTTTTAGTGAATGGAGATACTATAGCACAGTTAAACATTCAGCCTTATCTAACAGATGTCACCTGTACCAGTAATGTTGGAACATATGAGAAAGTTATTGATGCCACATATTCAAACAGCAACTATCAAATAACATTTGTTAAAGGCAATTACACAATTACTAAAAGAAATATCACAATAGATACTTACCAAACATCTATGTATGGCGAATCGGTGGCGATTAATAATGATTATTCAGTAAGCGCTGGCAGTGTTCTTGTGGGTGACAATTTAGGGGTTGCATTTACAGTTTCTGGATTAACAGATAGGAGCAATGTAAATACATATAATGATGTGATTAGTTTTAATTATACTAACACAAATTATCAAGTAACAAAAGGTGCGTTTACATACGAAATAACAGCAAGACCAATATCTATTACAATAAACAACAGACAGTGTCAATATGGCGATATTATTGAAGATAACGATTTGCTATATACAATCACTAGCGGAAATGTGTTAAGCGGTGATGCATTAGGCATTGATTTAACAGTAAAACTAACAGATGTTATACCTAAAGATTATAAAATCACAGGAGATTGGTTAAATAAAAATTATTATGTAACTTTTACAGACGGAATATTTAGCATAAATAAGCGTGATATCACAATTTCCACATATCAACAAAGCGAGTATGGTATGGATATTACAATTGATGGTAGCATGTATACAATTGAAACAGGTAGTTTAGCAGATATTGATAATGATTTAAAACTGAAATTTACAACAACTGCAATCGCTATGTCAAACGTTGGCAAATATCCAATTACTTTACAATCTTGCAATCCATATTATAATGTAATATTGACCGCTTCAGAGTACGAAATTGTTCCTAGAAAAATAGATGTGGTAATTGTTGATAAATCTAGTCAGTATGGGGAGTCTACCGAGTTTTTAACATATAAGTTGTATTACAAAGGAAACAGTATTAGCGTAAGCCAATTACCATATTTTAGTATAGAATTAGTTTGTGATGTAACCAATCAATCAAATGCTGGTAATTATTTAATAACCGGTAAAAATAATGAAACTGAAAAATATGATATTACATTTACTAGTGGAACATATACAATTTCTCAACGTACAATAACTGTGAGGATAGATAATAAATCTAGTCAATATGGAGATGAATTAAAAACATTAACGTATACCACACAGTACGGAACATTGGCGGATAATGGTGTAGAACAAAATCTTAATGTTGAATTAACCACTTCTGCTACTTCAACCAGCGCAGCCGGTGTGGCCTACACCATCACAGGTACAGCTTACAATAATAACTACAATATCACAATTGTTGATGGTAATTATACAATTACAAAGAGGGAAATTTTAATTAGAACTGAGCAATATGCTGAATATGGTACAGATATTGTATTGGATAATACTGATTTTGATGTAACTAGCGGAAGTATTCTAAAAGGTGATGATTTAAAAATTGAATTTACCACTACCGCAAACAGCACAAGCGAAATGGGTAGATATATAATACGAATGACATACGATAATTCTAATTATAATGCAACACTAGCGTACGGATATCTTATAATAGCCGAAAAAACAGCAATAATCACTATTGGTAATGCCACCAGTGTTTATGGCGAAACTGTAGCGCTTGATGGCGTTGAATGTGTTGTAGTTACTGATGGGATTAGTTTGGATGATTTGCAGTTATCGCTTAGTACTGAAGCATCTAATCAAAGGATTGTTGGAACATATGATATACACGCAACATCTGCAAATTCTAAGTACGCAATACAATATGAAAATCCTGGCAAATATGAAATTACAAAACGCCCTCTTAAAATTGATGTGGAGCAGAAGTCAATTTATGGAAATAACCCACAATTAAACGGGGATTTATATAAAGTGTATGAAGGCTCTGTTGTAAATAAAGACGTGTTGGGTCTAACCTTTACAACAAATGCAACAAACATTAGCCCTGTAGGTGACTATGAGATTAGTATAGATACCTATACAAATACTAACTATGAAATAAGCATAAATAGAGGGAAATATGTTGTTACGGCTAGACCAATCAGTATTACTTTGGGTGACTACTCGTTTAACTATGGACAGTCGGTAGTGTATGATGTAACCAAGTATACTGTAACTGGCACAAACAAGGTTGTTAATGGTGATGACCTTATGTTGACCATTTCAACCACATCAACGCTAAATGAATATGGGTACTATAATACGGGATATCATACGATTACAGCAACTTCCGCTAATCGCAATTATGACGTATCATGCACAAGTGGAAAGTTTGTTGTTACAGCATTGCGCATTACGGTGGATATTGAAAGTTATACAGCAACATATGGAGATAAACCGACAACTATCGACCCTGTATATACGGTCAACGGAGCATTTGCTGCTGGGGAGTTTAAAGATGTTTTGAATTTGCAATTTTCTATTTCGAAAGATGTTCTAAGTGCCACTAATGTGGGCGAGTACAAAGATGCTATTTGCGGAGATTGGGACAATTTTAATTACATAGTTACATTTAATAATGGTTCATATATAATTATTCCAAGAAACATAACTATACAAACCCATCAAGCCATTGAATTTGGTCAACAAATCATTTTAAATAATGAGCAATATGATATTATCGGTGGTCAACTTGTCTATGGCGACAACCTAGGATTAGTATTTAAAACAAGTGCCGAAAGTGTTAGTGCGCCTGGAGATTATGAAATTTTGTTAGAGGATTACACTAACAAAAACTATGCTGTTACATTGGATAATGGAATTTTAACGATATGTAACAAATTGGTTTATGTTATAGTTGATGACGCATCTAGCGTATATGGTGAACCGATATCTCAAATCACATATAAACTTAAGCCTGGTTATGCATTGGAAAATGGTGATACACTAGCGGATTTGAACATTAACGTCACCACATCAGCGCTTAGCACTAGCCCTGTAAAAGAGGGAGGTTATGAGATTTTAGCAACTTGCACCACAAGTAATTATACTGTTATGTTTGAAACAGGAGTATATATCATACTTCCACGCCCAATAGTTGTAACAATCAATGACGCAAGCAGCGTGTATGGTGAAGAATTGTGTAATCTGACATGTAATTTAAATGACGGACAACAATTGGTTGGTAGCGATACTCTTGATGATTTACAGATACAGTTAAACTGTGATGTAACAACCAATTCAAATGTTACTGCGGAAGGATATGAAATAAATGCAACATATACAAATCCTAACTATGATATTACTTTTACAAGTGCCAAATATATGATTCTGCCACGTGAGATTCATATATCAACCACGCAAACAGGAGTGTATGGTTATAGTCCTGCTTTAGAAAATACATATATCATTAGCAGTGGTTGTAGCATAGTTAGCGGAGATTCAATTGATGTAACTTTTGCCACCACGGCTACCGATAGTAGCGACATTGGAAGTTATGATATTACATTAATTTCACATAGCAATGCAAACTACACTATTATTTTAGATAGTGGAAATTATCTAATCACACCAAGACCTATTAATATAAAATTGGTAAATGTGTCTAGCGTTTATGGTCAACAATTAGTCCAATTGGAATATATTCTTGAGGACGAAACACAGCTAGCGTTTGGAGATAGTCTGTCGGATTTGAATATAAATCCATCAACAACAGCAACCAACCTAAGTCCAGTTGGTAAATACGATATTACGGCAACTGCTAATAATCCAAATTATGACATTTCTTTTAGTATAGGAAAGTATATTATAACAGCAAAGGAATTGATTGTTGGGATAAATAATGCTAGCAGTTACTATACAATGCCACTAAGCGCTTTAACTCACAACTTAAGTGTATCAAGTTTGGTTGGAAACGATACAATTGAGGATTTAAATATAGAACTTTATACTTCTGCAACGCCTAACAGTAATGTGGTTGATGGTGGTTATCCAATTAGTGGAACGTATAATAACCCAAACTATAGTATAAGCTTTAGAAATGGAAGATACACCATAATGCCTTTGCGTGTGGAAGTGGTTATCGCTAGCCAAAGCAGCGTGTATGGCAATGCTGTTGCGTTGGATAATAGTTTGTATCAAATATCACAGCCAAGTAATGTTACTAAGGAAGACATTTGCGTAACATTAACAACTACAGCAACTAACACAAGTGATGTTGGCGAATATGAAATTGGCATTGAGTCACATAATCCTAATTATAATGTTGTTGCAAGTAATGGTGTTTATAATATTACAAAGCGCAGTGTTACAATTAGTTTAAATCGTCAAGAAGCAAAAAGATTTTTTGAGTTTAAATTAGATGATAATTCATACCAAGTGGTTGATGGCGAGATATGCAACGGAGATAACTTAAATTTATCAATGATTACAGACGCAACGTGGTATTCGTGGATGGGAGAATATGCTTTAAGTGCTACAAGCAATAATAAAAACTACGATATAGTTGTTAAAGATTCATATGTTGATGTAAAGGTGTCAAAAACCGATATGGTTGCAGTGGTATTAGCTGCAATATTGGCGATATTTATTGTTATAAAAATTATTATTGCAATTGTTCGTAAGCACAAAAGAGGAAATCAAAATATGCAAGCGTATATAGATTGGATTAATCGAAGATAGATTTCATCTTTTAATAAACTAAATAAAAGCACCAGAGAATAATCATCTGGTGTTTTTATTTGGGTTAAAGAGGTTAAATATATTTAACTATAGGCCTGATGCTTAATCCTTCCTTCTTCCCTTCAAAGCATACGCTTAGCGGGAGCCCTAATAACGCGTTGGTTCTCACCAACTAATAATTTATGGTATAGTACAAACCAAATCAAAGAGGAATAATAAGGGGAAAAGGATTGTCCCCTTATAGATGTGGAACAACCAATCAAAAAAGAAGTTTGCATAATGTGGTATGCAAACGATTAAAGAGATTGAGTTGTGAAACTGGCTAGGGTAGTTGGATTCGAACCAACGCGTGCTGGATTCAGAGACCAGTGCCTTACCACTTGGCGATACCCCATTGGATATATGTATAATACAACAATCTTTAACAAAAGTCAACGGTTGGATAAAAATATTTTATAATCAAATTGAATAATAAAGCAAAGTTGTTGACAATTTTATGGCATTTTCATATAATTTCATAGAATATATTACATCTAGGCGGTAAAATAAAATGTTTAAATTGTTAAATCAATTAAAATTAAAACAATGGATAGGCATTGCTGTTTGTTTGGGTCTTATTGTGGTTCAAGTATGGCTGGACCTTACAATACCTGAATATATGTCAAAAATCACGGTATTAGTACAAACTGCGGGCAACAAATTAAGTGATGTATGGAAGGTTGGTGGCAAGATGCTAGCCTGTGCATTGGGTAGCCTTGTTAGTGCTATTGGAGTTAGCTTTATAGCGGCAAAAATAACGTCCACCTTGGCATATCGCTTGCGTGATAAGGTGTATAACAAAGTTTCAGCCTTTTCTATGCAGGAAATTAAAAACTTTTCAACATCTAGCCTAATCACACGTACCACAAATGACGTAACACAAATTCAAATGGTTGTTGGTATGATGATACAGGTAATAGCCAAGGCTCCTATTATGGCAATATGGGCAATATGCAAGATATCTGGCAAGGGCTGGCAATGGTCGATGGCAACAGTTGGTGCGGTAATGGCTTTAGTTATAATGCTTAGCATTATACTAATTTTTGCTGTTCCTAAATTTAAAAAAATACAAAAATTAACCGATAATTTAAACAGTGTAACACGTGAAAACCTAACAGGAGTTAGAGTTGTGCGTGCATATAATGCCGAACAATATCAGGAAGATAAGTTTGCTAATGCTAACAAGGACGTCAGCAATCTACATCTATCAGTAAGTAGGGTAATGGCAATTATGAATCCGGGTATGACATTTATTGCCAACGGATTATCACTTTCTATATATTGGATAGGCGCATTTTTAATATCCAAGGCGGTAGGATTTGACAAGATTACAATATTTTCGGATATGGTTGTGTATATGTCATATGCAATGCAAGTTGTAATGTCATTTATGATGCTGATTATGATATTTATGATGCTTCCACGTGCAAGTGTGTCGGCAAAGCGTATTAACGAGGTGTTGGATACCGAGCAAAAGATTGTTGATGGCGAAGGTGTTGATAGCCAAATTAAGGGTGAGGTGGAATTTAGAAATGTTAGCTTTAAATATCCGGACGCACAAGACTATATTATTGAAGACGTAAACTTTGTTGCAAAGCCTGGCGAAACAATTGCATTTATAGGCTCTACCGGCAGCGGAAAAAGCACATTAATTAACCTAATACCACGTTTTTATGATGTTACAGAGGGCGAGATACTATTAGATGGTAAAAATATAAAAGAATATACTCAACATCAACTACATAGTCATATTGGATACGTTCCTCAAAAGGCCGTGTTGTTTAAAGGTACTATAGAATCAAACATTGATTTTGGTGACGATAGTAATATTGAGCAGGAGGAAGTTGAGTGGGCTGCACAAATTGCTCAAGCAAAGGATTTTGTTGAAGGTAAACCTAAAAAGTACAAGTCGGAAGTTGCGCAAAATGGAACCAACTTAAGTGGCGGTCAAAAACAACGTGTGGCAATAGCAAGGGCAATTGCACGCAAACCTAAAATATTTATATTTGATGATAGTTTTTCGGCATTAGATTATAAGACAGATAAGGTATTGCGAAGCGAATTAAAAAATAATATTGTTGAGGCCACCACATTTATAGTTGCGCAACGTATAGGAACAATACTTGATGCAGACAAAATTGTGGTGCTAGACCAAGGCAAAGTGGTGGGCATTGGAACTCATGAGGAACTATTAAAAAATTGTAGTGTGTATCAGGAAATCGCATATTCACAACTAAGCAAGGAGGAATTGGAAAATGCCTAGACCTAATCAAGTTTATGAAAAAAACAACCATAAGTTTAGTCAGTCATTTGGCAAACTTATTAAGTATTGCAAGCCATATCTTCCTGCTATAATAGTTGCTATAATTTTTGCCATAGGCGGTACAGTATTTACCATACTTGGTCCTGACAAACTTAGGGAAATGACAGTGCAAATTCAATATGGTCTGGCTGGTTCTATGAACCTCAAACTTATATCAAAAATTGCATTTACACTACTTGCATTTTACCTAATTGGCGTTGTGTTGTCATACTTCCAAGGCTTTATTATGGCAACCGTTACTCAGCGTGTAACATATAAAATGCGTAAGGATATTTCTACCAAGATTAACCGTCTTCCACTTAGATATTTTGATAAAACCAGTTATGGCGATGTGCTTTCACGTGTTACTAACGACGTTGACACAATGGCTCAAACACTAAATCAAAGTATAGGCAGTTTGGTGTCAGCAATTACACTATTTATTGGTTCAATCATTATGATGTTTGTAACTGATTGGCATATGGCTATTGTTGCAATTGTGGCATCAGTGGTAGGCTTTATGTTTATGGGATTAATAATCTCACGCTCACAAAAATATTTTGTAAAGCAGCAACAACTTTTGGGCGATATTAACGGACATATTGAGGAAGTGTACGCAGGACACAACGTAGTTAAAGTGTACAATGCCGAAAAGCATATGTATGAAAAATTTGATAACATTAATAAGGGATTGTATAATACCTCATGGAAATCACAATTTATGGGTGGATTAATGATGCCTTTGATGGGATTTGTGGGCAATCTTGGATTTGTGGCGGTATGTGTTGCAGGTGCATTGCTAACAATGAAAGGTGTGATTGGATTTGAAGTGATAATCGCATTTATGATATATGTACGTTTGTTTACCCAACCGCTTAACACTTTTGCGCAAAGCATGTCAAGTTTGCAGTCTACGGGAGCGGCAAGTTATCGTGTATTTGAAATATTAGACGAGCAGGAATTAGAAGATGAAAGCCACAAATCTAAAACATTAACTAATGTTAAGGGTGATATTGAATTTAAAAATATTAGATTTGGCTACACTAATGATAAAGTTATTATCAAGGACTTTTCTGCCAAAGTAAATGCTGGGCAAAAGGTGGCAATTGTAGGACCAACAGGAGCAGGTAAAACCACAATGGTTAATTTACTTATGCGCTTTTATGAAACCAATCAGGGCGACATACTAATTGATGGCGTACCAATCAAGGATTTAACACGTGAAAATGTACATGACCTATTTTGTATGGTGTTGCAGGATACTTGGCTATTTGAGGGAACAATTAAGGAAAACGTTGTTTATAATAACCTAGAGGTAACAGATGAGCAAGTGATAGAGGCGTGCAAGGCGGCGGGTATACATCACTTTATTCAAACCTTACCACAAGGTTATGACACTATATTAGATGAAGAAGCAGGCGTTTCGGCAGGTGAAAGGCAATTAATTACTATTGCACGTGCAATGGTAAGCAATGCTCCAATGCTAATACTTGATGAAGCAACCAGCAACGTGGATACACGCACCGAAGTGTTAATCCAACAAGCAATGGATAAACTAATGGCTAATCGTACATCAATAGTTATTGCTCACCGTCTGTCAACTATTAAGAATGCCGACCTAATATTAGTTATGAAAGATGGCGACATTATCGAAAGTGGCAACCACAATCAATTAATCGAACAAAATGGCTTTTATGCTGAACTATATAATAGTCAGTTTGAAGATTGCGAGGAGTAGAGTTTAACTATTAAAAAAATAAGCGTAAAGTGCTACGCTTATTTTTGTTATATGTTTAGTTATTTTTTGTCAAATGCTTGATTTATTATCGATTTAATATTTATCTCGTTAGGTTGTTGCTGATTGCTAAAATATGAAATATACTCAATGTTACCATCGCCACCCTTTATAGGAGAGAAACTGAGATTAATCAAATTAAAACCATATTCGCTGGCCATGCTGGTAACATTTTGTATTATATCTAGGTGAATTTTTGGATTTAATATAAGTCCCTTATATTTGTCAGCAATTGCTTTGCCGCATTCAAATTGAGGCTTGATTAGTGCCATAATATCACATTTGATTTGTGCTGAAAATATTTTTTCAAATATTTTGTTAAGTGATATAAACGATACATCAATTACTATAATATCAATATCTTCGAAATACTTGCTGTCAAGTGTTTTGATATTGGTTTGCTCTAGTAATGTTATTTTAGGATTATCTCTAAGGCTAGGGTGCATAACATTAGTACCAACGTCCACTGCCACCACGCGCCTTGCGCCATTTTGCAATGCGCAATCAGTAAACCCGCCAGTAGATGAACCTATATCCATTACATTTTTACCATCAAAGTTGATACCAAAGGTATTAATTGCTTTTTCCAATTTTAATCCTGCACGTGATACATATTTTAGGGTGGTAGAATCAATTATTTCAATGATATCATTAGGCAAAACATCAAGGCTTGCCTTTGAAACAACTTTACCATTAAGTTTTACATCACCATTTTTAATCAATTCCTGCGCTTTTGCACGGGTTGGTGCAAGATTGCGCTCTACAATTTCTTTATCTAATCTATTCATACAACACATTATAGGCAATAATAACATTCAAGTCAATAAATTATAATATTATAGCTAAATTTTAGGTTAAATTTTAATTTCAGTATTGACATATAGTTAGATTAGTGCGATAATAAAATTAAGGAGAAATGTTATGATTAGATATGCAGTTTCTGGGTTGGTTAAGCAAGATATGAACAATAGGAGAATAGGTCACATTATGGATTTAAAGCATTTTTCGGTTGAAAAAGTAACTATAATATGCTTGGGCGGAGATATGACATTTTGCGACTCTTTAATTAAGGACTTATGTGATACGGTGGGACGTATTATTGGACTAGGTGTTCATGGCCCTAGAGAAATAGCATCGTATAACAATATTGATGTTGTTGGAATTTATTATGGGAAGGATAAAGAAACTGACAAGACTTTTTGTTTGTCGGAAGAAGATAGGGACGACATTGTAAATTATATTTTATTACCACTATGCGTTGATGAGGAAGGTAAACTTTTACCATTTGAGCAGATTTGTAAAAATTTCTCGCTTTTAAATTTTTTCACACACTGTCATGGCGCTTTTGAATTGTATAAGATTACAGCAAAGCTGCACAAAATTTTGTTGGACAAAGGGTTGACAAACGAACAAGCGCACGAAGTTTACGCTCATTCATTTCATTGTTCGTATGCTGCAAATCATAGAGAATCATTCTATCCAACAATGTATATATACAGTTTAACCGATGGGTGTTATAGAAATCTGTGGTGGGAATATGAGGATGCCTATGGTGAAAAACTAGATGGTGTTACTGTAAAGTATAATCCTCCAGGTAAGTTTATGACAGAGAATATAAGCAGCCGTAACTATAATGAGCATGTGCACCACGATTCAATAATTGTATTTTCTTCAAGATTGGTTAATCCTCCGCCAGAAAATGGAAAATATTTTAAGCATATTTATGATGAGCATTCATATAGATTTTTAGATAGATGTTTCAAAAATTGGCGCTCAACCGGTGTGGACTCGGTGTACACACCTAATGCAGATTTAGTGTCGCAAATGGCAGCATATGCTATGGCGGTTAATATTACTGCATCATTACACACTTATCGCACTAATATATTGACTAAGCGAATGCCAATTTTGGAGTTGAAAACCGAATTAGAGAGTTTAATAGAATCATTTAGGAAAGAAGATTTACAATTACACAAATAAGCAGATTATAAATGAGATACCGTAATAGTAATTTATAGCATAGCAAAAAAATATTATCAAACTGTTGACTTTTATGTTTTAATATGATAATATTGTTACGACAAAGGAATAGATAGATGTTTGTAATTATCAATAATAATAACAATAATAACGTTAACCACATTTAATATGCGGGCCTTTGTTGTGCTTAATTTGGAATTTAAACCACAAGGCCCGAAAACTTGTGGTTTTTATTTATTTTAAAGGGTTAAACTGAACCGATTTGACCCAAAATGTACACTTTTTAGTTAAAAATTTAACTAATATTGCCAATTTGTTTTAATTATGGCATAAAAATAGGTTACATTAAAATTAAAAAGTGATATAATGGATACTAAGATTGCTGTAAGGAGAGTAAAATGGAAATTAAGGAAATTGAACATCTAGCTGAGTTATCCAAACTTAAATTTACCCAAGAGGAATTGGAAGACTTTGCTAAGGACTTTGAAAGTTTGGTAGAGCTTGCTGACGTTGTAAAAAATGCGGATATCAAGGGTGTTAGACAAATTAATATTGTGGATATGAATTTATTAAGAGAGGATATACCTCAGCCAAGCACGCCAGCTGAAGTTTTGTTGCAAAATGCACCAGACTGTCAAAAGAACAGCTTTGCAGTGCCAAGAATTATGGAGTAATAGATATGAGTATTGTAAAATTAACAGCAAAACAAATTATAGAAAAAATACAAGCCAAGCAACTTACCTGCGTGCAAGTGGTTAGTGCTTTTATTGACCAAATCAAGCAAAACGAAAAGTATAATGCAGTTTTGGAAGTGTTTGCTGATGCTATGGATAAAGCTAAGGAAATGGACGCTAAAATTGCCGATGGTTTTAGAGGTAAGTTAGCAGGTGTTCCGGTTATTATTAAGGATAATATTTTATACAGTGGCAAAATTTGTAGTTGTAGTTCCAAATTTTTAAAAGACTACGTTGCTCAGTATAATTCAACAGTTGTTGAAAAAATGCTAAATGAAGGTGCAATTATCATAGGTCGTGCCAATATGGACGAATTTGCAATGGGTAGCGCAACTGAAAATTCTGCATTTGGTATCACTCATAACCCTATCAATTTTGATAGAGTGCCGGGTGGATCATCAGGTGGTAGCGCATGTGCGGTAGCGCTTGATATGTGTCCAATTGCGCTAGGTACCGATACGGGTGGCAGTGTGCGTCAACCAGCAAGTTATTGTGGTATTTACGGATTAAAGCCAACCTATGGCAGAATTTCGCGTTATGGAATTGTTGCATATGGTAGTTCACTAGACCAAGTAGGAGTTTTTTCTAAGAATATTGAAGATAATGCACTTATGTTGGAAGTTCTGGCTGGACAAGATATACATGATGGAACAACTGCAAGGGTGGCGGTTGATGAGTATACTAAAAATTTAACAGGTGATGTAACTAAGTTAAAAATTGGTATACCAACCGAAATTATTGAGATGACCAAGGGTAGCGCCAGTGAAAAAAATGTTAAGGACTTTATAAACTTATTAAAGGCTAATAATATTGAAACGGTGGATGTTTCAATTAAAAACAGTAAACTTACGCTTTCAACATATTATATTATTGCTTGGGCGGAGGCTACAAGTAACCTAGCACGTTTTGATGGTGTTAAATACACTTCTCGTAGTGATAGTGCTAAAAATTTACAAGAGATTTACAAACTTAGCCGTAGTGAAGGCTTTGGAAAAGAAGTTCAACGTAGAATTATGTTGGGTAACTATGTGTTATCATCCGGATTCTATGATGCTTATTACAAGAAGGCTAAGGCTATTCAAGGCTTGTTAATCAATGAATTTAATCAAGCATTTGAAAAGTGCGATTTAATTATAATGCCAACCGCTTTGGGTGAAGCTTTTGAAATTGGTAGTAAGTCAAATCCGATTGATGCTTACAAGGAGGATGTGTTTACAATCACCGCTAACGTTGTGGGATTGCCATCGTTATCTATTCCATTTGGTAAAGGTGAAACAGGTATGCCTTTAGGTATCCAAATTATGGGCAAAAAGTTTGACGAATCTAATATTTACAAATTGGCAAAATTTGTAGAGGATAAAATAGGAGAATAGTATGCAATATGATGTAATTATTGGGCTCGAAGTCCATGCTGAATTAAGAACTCAAACTAAATGTTTTTGTTCGTGCAAAAATGAATATGGCAGTACACCTAATAGCAACTGTTGTCCTGTTTGTGTGGGATTGCCTGGAGCGTTGCCGATATTAAATAAGAAAGCTGTTGAGCAAACCATTCGTGCAGGTCTAGCACTTGGATTTGATATTAACAATACTGCAATATTTGAACGTAAAAATTACTTTTATCCAGATCTATCAAAGGCTTATCAAATTAGCCAGTTGGAAAAACCTATTTGTATAAACGGAAGTTTGCGAGTAGGCGAAAAGGATATTCCTATTAACCGTATACACTTAGAAGAAGATGCAGGCAAACTTGTGCACGTTGGTAATACATCACTAGTGGATTACAATCGTGGTGGTGTTCCACTTATCGAACTTGTTACCGATGCATTAAAAGAGCCTCATATGGAAACTGCTGATGAGGCAATTGAATTTTTAACCAAACTTCGTCAGATTTATATTTACGCAGGTGTAGCGGATTGTGAGATGGAAAAAGGTCAAATGCGTGCCGATGTAAATATTTCACTTCGTCCAAAGGGTAGTAAGGAATTTGGAACCAAAGTTGAAATGAAAAATATTATGGGATTTAAGTCTATTCATCGTGCAATCACCTATGAAATTGCACGTCAAAAGGATATCCTAGATGATGGCGGCGTAATAGAGCAAGAAACCCGCAAGTGGGATAATGATAAGGGCGAAAGTTTCACATTGCGCACAAAGGAAAATAGCGAAGACTATAGATATTTCCCAGACCCAGATTTGTTGGCTGTAAATATTAGCGACGAAGAGATTAAAAAGATTAAAGATACAATGCCAATGCTTCCACACGAGATGAAGAAAAAATATCTTGAGGAATATGGCTTAAATGAATACGATACAGATGTGATTTTGGCAGAAAAGGAAGTATCTGACCTTTATGCAGAATGTTTAAAAATGTACTTCCAACCAAAATCTGTGGCTAACTGGTTTACAACCGAAATTCTTGCACGTATCAAAGGTGGTAACAAACTGGATATATCTAAGGAAAATTTGGTATGGATAATTAAGTCGGTAGATGAACGCAAAATTCAACGTAATTCTGCAAAAGACTTATTAACATTTGTTTGGGGCACTGATTTAAATGCAGAAGTTGAAGCTAAAAAGCAAGGCATTATGGCAGACCTTTCTAGTGATTTCGTATTTGAAATTTTGGATAGAGTGCTAGCCGACAAGGCAGACGTTGTAGCCCAATATAAGGATGAACAAGACCCTAAGATATTAAACTTCTTGGTTGGACAAGTTATGAGAGAAACTAAGGGTAAGGCAAGTGCTGCTGATGTTATGGAAAAATTGAGAGAAAAGTTAAAGTAATAAGGAGAAAATTATGTATAGAACAATGATGTTAGGAGACGTGGACGAAAGTCTTATTGGGCAAGAAATTGAACTTGCTGGTTGGGTTAAGACCATTCGTGACCACGGCGGAATTTTGTTTATTGATATTCGTGACAAAAGTGGCGTTGTGCAACTAACTACTCATGATGACAGTTTGCTCTCTTCACTATCACGTGAAAGTGTGATTAGTGTTAAGGGTAAGGTTGTGTTAAGAGATGAATCAACTGTAAACCTAAGCCTAAAGTCAGGTAAAGTAGAAGTTGAAATTAGCGAAATGCAAATTTTGTCAAAGTCTAAAAATATGCTACCTTTTGATGTTGAGGATAGCTTTAAAACCGGTGAGGAAATAAGACTTAAACACCGTTATCTTGACCTAAGAAATGATAAAATGCAACAAATGTTAAAGTTAAGAGATGATGTTGCTTTTGAAACTAGATGTTTGATGAGAAGTCTTGGATTTACCGAAGTTAATACTCCAATATTAACAGTTCCTAGTCCAGAAGGCGCTAGAGACTATTTGGTTCCAAGTCGTGTTCATAAGGGCAAATTCTATGCGCTTCCACAAGCTCCACAACAATTTAAACAATTATTAATGTGTGGCGGAGTGGATAAGTATTTCCAAATCGCACCTTGTTTTAGAGATGAGGACCCTCGTGCTGACCGTCTTGCAGGTGACTTCTATCAAATAGATATGGAAATGAGCTTTGCAACACAAGAAGATGTGCACGCAGTTATCGAACAATTAATTGATAGGTTGTTTGGCAAGTTTAGTAAGTTCCCATTTAATAAGGGACCTTTCCAAAAAATTCCATTTAAGGAAGCAATGGTTAAGTATGGTACTGATAAGCCAGACCTTCGTAACTCTATTGTAATGTGCGGTCTTGAAGATGTGTTTGCAAACACTACTTTTGGTGCGTTTAAAAACACCACTATTGAAGGTTTTGCTGTAAATGCTAAGGACCAACCAAGAAGTTTCTTTGACAAGCTTCAAGATTTAATGCTTAGCGAAGGTGCTGCTGGTCTTGCATGGGTACGTGTACAAGAAGATGGCACACTTAAAGGACCAATTGTTAAGTTTATTACCGAAAAGGAATGTCAAGACCTAATTGCTAAAACTGGCGCAAAAATAGGTGATGATATATTTGTAATAGCAGATGCTAACCCTAAAAAGTGTTATCGCCTTGCAGGTTTGTTGAGAACTGAAGTGGGTGAAAAACTTGGTTTAATTGATAAATCTCGCATTGAATTCTGCTGGATAGTAGACTTCCCAATGTTTGAATTAAGTGATGAGGGCACAATCGAATTCTGCCACAACCCATTTAATATGCCAAAGGGCGGAATGCAAACTTTAACTACAACCAATCCATTAGATGTTGTAGCATATCAATATGACCTTGTTGCTAATGGTTATGAAGTAGCGTCAGGCGCAGTTCGTAACACTGATAAAGATGTTATGCTTAAACTATTTGAAATTGTAGGCTATGGTGAGGAAGAAATCCAAAACAGATTTGGAGCTCTTTACACAGCATTCCAATATGGTGCTCCACCACATGCAGGTGGCGCTCCAGGATTTGAACGTCTACTAATGTTAATGCTAGGTATCACAAATATTCGTGATGTGGTAGCATTCCCTATGAATAGTAAGGCTCAAGACCTACTAATGGGCGGTCCAATCGAAGCTAGCGAAAAGCAATTAAGAGAATTGCATATCAAATTAAGACAATAAAATAAAAAAAGTGCTTAGATTTAAGCACTTTTTTATAATGATAGTTCAGTAGATTGGTCAAGATTTGTTTTAGGGCGTCTGGTTTTATTAGAGATATTATTATGTTGATCGTATTCTAATTTATTTTTCAAAAATGCGTCAATAGATTCAATCGAATCAATCCTAACTATATTTTCAAACTTTTTATTAAAATCTTTAATAAGGCGGTCGATCGAAACTGTTTCATGGTGGTATAAATATCTTTTCATACGATACAACAACTCACCGCAAAGTAAATTTTTAACACTCTTTTTGTTATAATCTGCTGGACTAAATTTAATGGACTTAATATGTATTACAGATACAACATCATCGGAAAAATAAACTTCATTAGAGGTAAATACGATTTTATGAGTAGTAATAGAACCTAGATTGGTATTAGGATTGCAATTTGATAAAGTGGTTTTGCTTGAAGATGGCTCAAACATATCTATAACTTGCGACATACGACTAATATCGTCCATAATTACCTCCAATTAATTAGTACTTTAATTTAACATATTTTAGAACTCTTGTCAATGGTATTGACCTAAATTTAAACAATAAAAGTTATCTTAGTTAAATATTTAATTTGTAAACAATATTTTTAAAAATCGGCTATTGCTAGCCGAATAAACCTTGGTGGAGTTTCAGCCGTCTAAAAAGAACTTTTATTAAATGTTAAGATTTTCTTCTAAGAACAACGGACTATCTAAAAACTCACTTACGGTCATATTAAAACCTGTCGCAATTAAAATAACAGTTGATAATAAATTGTCTTTCACGATTTCGTGAATGATGTTTTTTTAATGTAGAATGTGTTATTCCACTATTCATTGCTAATCTATATTGAGTTATGTTCTTTTCTTTTAATAATTGACTTATTCTTAAAGCTACCGCTCTATTAACACTATTATTCATAATTTTATTTCCTTATCGGTTATGTATAATTCAGGCATTTTATTAAATTGGGGTTCGACGCCTTAAGATAACACTTGATAATTGTTTTTAGCTAAAGCGTGGGAGAAATATAGTTGTGGTTTGGCCTCAACAGAAGAACACTGATTGTCTCGCAAACCTTATTTTTTTAGATTATTATGCTAGAGGGTTGACAAATTGTGATTTTTATGATATTGTCTATGTAGAGAGGTGGTAAAATGGACACTAAAAAGATTGTGAAGAAGGCTGAATTAAAAGCTGAAAAATTAACTGACAAACACGAAAGTAAGTTAATGATAGTTGAAGCAAATGTAGAATTAAGCCCAGAAGAAAAAATAGTATTATACAAAAAATTACTAAAAAGCCTAGATGCGGTAGATAAAAAAATAACATTAAATAATAATCTAAAAAGTGGATTATCACATTTTTCCAAGTTAATAGCAAAAGATCAGGCAACTAATTTTATTACAGGATTATTAGGTTTTTCTAGCGTGCTTGTAGGAACTATTGGTTTGTTTGGTTCATCTAATGAACTTTTAAGCATGCTAGCTGGAATTTCTGTTGTTGCTGGCAGTGCGTTAGTTTTTAATTCTGCTTTAAACTCTGAATTAAAAGGAGATTCTAAAATTGATGAATTAGAAACAAAAGAAATGTACAACTATACTTACAAGAAAGAAGCTGTTGATAAGTTATGTGAAAAAATAAATGCTTTAATAGAAAAAAATGAAACATTGATTATGGGAGTAGGGATGTAAATTGTATGAGAAAAAGTATTTTATTATTAAACGATGGCTTTAAGTATGTTGTAACAAATGAAATTATCTATAAAGATAAACAATATTTACAGTTATTAAAAGTTGATGATGATAATGATTTTGTCATTGTTGAAAAGACAGACAGAAATCTAGATGTTATAACGGATCCAATTTTAAGGTTAACTCTAATCAAAGAGTTTGCTGATGCTATTTTAAAACAAGATAAACAAACCAAAAAAGAACAATAATTTTTATTATTGTTCTTTTTGTTATTATATTGATTATATTGATTAGAAAATAAAATGTTATAAAAATTTTAAATTATAATAAAAAAACGAATACTATTAAGTATTCGAGTTAAGTTGCTTGTGGTGGAGCGAGTTTAACCTAAATTGCTATTTTAAAAAAGTAATATCTTTTTTTAATAATTTGTGTTATACTTATATAAAGGAATATATATATGATAGAAGAATTAAAGAAAAAATATACACCCATAATACAAGATATAATTGATAAGAATAAAAAATTTTACGGATTTACTAATACTGTGGATTGGGAATTTTTTTATAACGAAGATGTCGCTATATTTGGTTCTAGTAAAAAAGATTTAAAATTATATATCAATATAAACTCCGTTGATTTTTCATATAAACTAAATGAACAATTACATATTGAGTACTTTATTTTGCACGAAATTAGACATATATATCAAAGAAGATGTGTGTTGCTTTTAGATTATGAGTCAGAAAAATGTCCTAATATAGAACAAGCAATTATGTGGAAAGAAAATTTTAATAACTATAAAGATATGACCAATAAAGAAGAATATTATTTTCAATCAGTTGAATTTGATGCTTTTATATTTGCTTATTCAGTTATGATATATAAATATGGTATAGTTTCATATATCATTTATCCTAAAATTTATGATACACAAAATATAAGCATAAATCAATACATAGATAGATGGGTTAGCTTATTTAGATTAAATAATTTATAAAATGGCGGTTTATGCCGTGAAAGGTTCTTGACATGAGATGAAATGGTTTAGGCTTGTCGCCAAGGGCAAGGAAGATAATTGCGTGCAATTTCTTTCCCTTGACCGCATGCCCTAGAACAACCATTTCAAAGAGCCTCGTGTCAAGAACACCATGGAATAAATAGCCATCATATATGATAGTAAACATATAGTTCTTCTTCAATATTTTCATATTGATTTTTGGATAAGATAGAGAAAAACGATTTATGATAATAAAAAAGCGAGTCCATAGTATCTGGACTCGTTTTTAATGGTGTATTAAAATAAATTTCTAATCTATCGTTATAAACTATGATTTGCTTGATTAAGTTATCTATAATCATTTCAGGTTCTAATTTTATAGCTTCTATAAAATATTGCTTAACATCTTCCCTAGATAGAATTAATGATGTTTTAGTTTTTTCAATTAAGATATGCCTTTCTAATTCGTCTAACTTTTCTTCTAACTCTTTCATTCTAATACTTGTAGTTCTATTTACTACTCCTAATTCAATTGCTTTTAGTATATTGTTGAGTTGTGTTTGAGTTTGTCTTTGTTCTTTTATCAAATACTCTAACATTGAATTTTCAGTTTTTGACAAAGATTGAACTTCTAATATTTTATCAATCATCATATCCATAATGTTTGGTTTAGATATTTCTTTGATTATGGTTTTCATTATAAACGTTTCTAAAAATTCTTTTCTTATTGTTTTGCTTTCGCATTCACCATGATATTTTTTACGACTTAAACATTTATAGTAATGAATAACCTTCTTCAATTTTGAAGTGCTACCTGACGAACTTATTGGCTTACCACAATAACCACAAGTTAGTTTATTTCTTAATAGAAATTTATTTCTAATACTTTGTTTACCTACAAAGTTTATTTTTGTTTTTGCTTTAACTTTGTTGTATAATTCTTTATCAATAATTTTAGGATACATATTTATTATAATCTCATCTTCGTGTCTATATATCCCTGTGTATTTCTCATTTTTAAGTATATTGTAAATAGTATTAGACGCAAATGGTTTATCTTTATACAATACACCTTTACTTGTCAAATTATCTATTATATTTCTTACATATAAGCCAATTGAATATTGTTCAAAGATATATTTTACAATTTCTGCTTTTTCTTCGTCAATAATAAGTTTTTTATCTACGACTTTATAACCATAAGGAACACCACCACCTTGATAGTTTCCTTTTAATCTACTTTCGTGCATTCCACGTCTAATTTTTTGTGCTAATTCTGCTGAATAATATTGATTCATGCCTTCAAGCAAAGATTCAAGTATAATCCCTTCTGGCGAGTCTGGTATGTTTTCCATAGCTGAAATAAGTTTAACGCCATTTCTTTCTAATGTTTTCTTATGAACAACACTTTCATATTTATCTCTTGAAAATCTATCAAGTTTATATACTAAAACATAGTTCCATTGTTTTTTATGGCTATCTTTTAGCATTTGTTGAAAATCTGGACGCTTGTCATTTGTTCCCGTCATAGCACGGTCAATATATGTTTGCACTATGAGAATATTATTCTTTTTTGCATATTCTTCACAAACTCTCAATTGTCCATCAATAGATTGTTCGGTTTGACTATCACTTGAATACCTTGCATATATAACTGCTGTTTTCATTTTTTTCACTCCTTTTATTTCAGTTATTTGTCTTTCGACGGAGCGAAAATAAACGAATTAGCCGAAGAGTTGTCATAGGCTGTCGTTCAAATATTAAATTGTTAAAGTTTCTAGACACTTTGCTTTGGCCTTGACAACGGAGCTAATTCGTTTACGCTCCACAAGGCGAAAGATAAATTAGTTTGCTTTTGGCATTTGGTCTATAACTTCTTTACTTACCTTTCCAATCAACACACCTTCGTCCCAGCAATTAAAATCATCAAATAGTAAAAGTTTTTTATCTTCATTTCCAATAGTACAAACAACGTCTTCGTCCATAATGTCTGAAACAAAATAAGTTGCTATTCCTTTTGAATAAACAATTCTCTCGCCAGATTTTTCCATGTACTTTGTTAAATAATTAACAGCCTGTGCTAATTCTCGTTCGTCTATTGGCTGAAAATCATTTCTTCCAAACTTCTCTAAAAAGTGAGAGTTTTGATAAGTTATTTGCATTTTATGATTTTTAGTGCTAAAATCTCGTTTTTCTTCAAACTCGCCAATCATTATTGGTGTATATACAAGAGCATGAAAGTGCAATCTATCATTTTCAGGACTACGTTCCCAAACTCCAACATATTTCCAACCTTTGCGATTGGCTAGATGTTTTAAAGTATTGCTTAATTTTTCTCTAAAACTTTGTTCAGTGTGCTTATTGTTATCATAAGTAAAAGTACAAAAGTATGACCACTTGTTTAAATTTATCTTTCTATATAGTCTTTTCTTACGTTCAATTAAGTTTCTTTTCTTTTTCGATAAATTACTTTCAATAAATTCATTTAATATTTGTTCATTTTCAATATACGGCTTTAAGCCTTTAACTAATTCTTCAATTACATTATGTTGCTTTTTGTCCTTATTTTCTTTATACAGCTCTTCAAAAAGCTCTTTTACATCAATCGCTGTTGTCATCACTTCGCTATCATTATTGCTTTTCATGACTAAATTTGTTTGTTTTTTAGATTGACGTTTCGACTTGGGTTTTCTGCTTAACTGCAATTCTTTCGGTATTGCTATATAATGACTTCCGTCAAAATATACTTTTGCACCACCAAACGACATTTAACTTTGCCTTTTAGCACCTTTTTTCAAGTCAATAATATTTTCTAAAATCTTTGTATAGAAAATATTGCTAAAAATACTTACGTCAATCTCATTTTTAAAAATCCTTTTTTGTAAATTATTTTTCTTCATATAGTTTTTTTGTAATGGCAAAAACTATTATTGTAATTACAATGAAAGAGAAGTTTTGTAATTTGAATAAAAGGAAATTCACAATGTTGCAATTGATAATCAATTGCCAAATCATCATAGCACATAAATATTTGAAAGTAAATGCCTACTGACAAAATATGTCAATTTTATATAAAGTTAGTGCACATAACAAACAAAACGTTTTGATAATGACGAAAACGGAAGAAAAAATGGAGTTTCGCAGAAAGCCTGCGTGCGAACTCCATTTTCCGTTTTCGGTTTAGTTTGCTTCCGTTAAAGTTTGTTTAGTGGCGTGTACTTGTTGGCGGAGCGAAGCGACGCCACTTGTATTAACAAGTACACGCCACGGTGCCATTTTAATAAATTATTAATTTTTAATCTAGTATTTGCATAATTAAATAAGCATCCGTACCCCAATCACATAATTCTTTTTCATCTTTTCCAACAATGTCGCCAACTTTGTGCCCCAGTAAATATTGTGCGAGAGCACAAGATGAATGTATTTCTTTAAATTCTTCCAAGTCATTTCCACTAAATGTATCAACTATAATAAAACCCTTGGCTTGAAGATTTTTAATATCATAAATGATAACTTTAATATCTTTTGATACTTTTTTGTTGTGTTTTTTAGCTATTGTTTTACCATCAACTTCTTCAATATCATATCCAAACTGTTTTTCAGTTTTAACAATAAATTCTTCAAAATGAAATGTATTAGGGGCTTCTTTTTTTGCAAAATCAAAGGCATTATTAAAATTAAAAAGTTGATTATCATTTTCAATTTGGATGGTTGGGGTATATATAGATTCGTTATCAAGGTTTGTTATTTCACCTTTCATAAAATAACCATATTTAATTATGTTTTCATTTTCATCAAGGTATACACCATATCCATTAGATGCTGGATGTTTTATAGCTGAACTTTCTTCTTTAAGTTGTTCAATGTCTCCATAATATTTTAAATTTCCATTTGGATAGAAAAATGAATGAGGATTAGGACACTTATTACCATTAATAATAGAATCATCATTTAATCCATAATAATCACATCTTTCCTTAAATATTTTACAATCCAAGGCATGCCTTAAATACCAAGCAACTTCATGTTCTCCAACGACCTCACATCCAGAATTATCAGCATACAATAATAAATTAGAAGAATTTGCATTTACATACATCCATGCTCTACCACATTCAGGATATCTTGTTAATTTCCCTTTTAATATTCCCAGCTCTTCCATAAAATGTATGGGTCTATCATAAATTGGATTTAGCCAAATTAAAAATTTTTCTTCATCTCTCGTTGCTATAAATATGTTATTTTCATTAGTTTTTTCGAATTTTGTAAATCCTATAAGTTCCAAATACGTTTTTGCTCTCTCTTCCATATATCTCAATGAAAGTGTTGGATGATAGTCAATTTTATCTAGGGTTCTTTCAAATGCTGTATTATTTATATATTCATTATATTTCTCAACTGCATTTTTATAATTTGTTAATGACTTTTCAAGGTCTTTATCAATATATTTATATTTATCTATTTTTGAATCCGATAAATATTCATAAGTTATCTCCGACTCAAAATATTTCCTTGAACACCAGTATATAAGAATAGGAATTCCAATGGATAGTCCTAAAAATAATGCGCCGAGATTGCTTGAAGTGTTCGTAAACGTTAAGATTACAAATAAGATAGTAATACATGTATTAACTGTGTTGGATATTTTCATCTTAGAATCAAATTCTTTACGTTGTTTAGAATATTTCTTATTATTTGAATCTATTTTCTTTTTTTCTAGTTCTTCTGCTTTCTCTAATTGTTTTATTGATTTATCGTAAATATCTTGCGATTCATCTGTTAAACCAAAATATTCTAATTTAGGTTCAAAAACATAGTATTTGTTTCTCAATACTTCAAAATATATATTTTTAGATTTGTTTTTGTTTTCAATAATAGAATCTTTAACTTCCACCTATTGTCTCCTTTGTATATTATAATTATATCAAAAAATTTACCAATTTTCAATAAGATTAAAAAAATATATTTCAATATTTATATATACTTGGGCTTTTAATAAATAAATTAATAATCTCTTTTTTCTTTTGTTTAGCGTATTTCAATGTTTTATAAGCACCAGAGTTTTCTCGTTCTTCAACGTAGAATATAACTATATCGCTTTTGTCAATCATGGCACAATTACGATAATATATTCTTTGATACCACCAATCAAACTCTAAATCTAAATAAACAAACTCTTCATAATCTTCACTTTTTAACCATTTCGGTCGTTTGTTTATTCTTAAATGGCGTGGGTCAGATAAACAAAATATTCTTTTTATATGTCTATAAGTTAATTTTAATTCGCTAACAATCTTGTGGCATAGTTCATCAAACATTCCAAAACCGCCAAAGTAAAAATACTCACAACCCTTTTTAATTAAATCTTCCATTGTTTCAAATAGTTTATTTTCAAGTGTTTTTGTTATCTCTATTATGCTATGTCCAAACACTGAACAAGTTTTAATCATAATTCGCCTTTTATGGTTATTCACAACCATACAAAGTATAGCATAAAATATGGTTGTATGCAACCATAAATAAAAATTTTCTTTTAGTAAAATATAGTTATACACAACTATAAGGAAATAAAATTATGAATAATAGTGTCAATAGAGCGGTAGCTTTAAGAATAAGTCAATTATTAAAAGAACAGAACATAACTCAATATAGATTAGCAATGAATAGTGGATTAACTCATTCTACATTAAAAAATATCATTCACGAAACCGTGAAAGATAATTTGCTATCTACTATAATTTTAATTGCGTCAGGTTTTAACATGACTGTTAGCGAGTTTTTAAATAGTCCTTTATTTTTAGAAGAAAACCTTAATATTTAAGGTTTTCTTTTATTATAGCATAAAAAAACTAAATCGTGGGTGCGATTTAGCTTTGGATTGGTGGACGATCGGGGACTCGAACCCCGGACCCACTGATTAAGAGTCAGTTGCTCTACCAACTGAGCTAATCGTCCATAAGTTACTCGTATATATTAGCACAAGTATTGGGCAAAGTCAACACAATTTTACAAATTTTTTAAAAAATTTATTAAAATCTGTACATTTACGTAAAATGAATGCTAAATGCTAGGTTGTTAATGGCTATTATGATTAAATTTACTTTACTACTTATAAAATAACCTTTGCTTGCATACAATATTGGTGAGGTAGATATGAAAAAAAGTGGTAAGACAATTTGCTTTACTGGTGGTGGAACATTGGGTCACGTTATGCCTAACCTTTATTTGGCGGAAGAATTAAAACAATACAAACAAATGTATATCGGAACAAATGGGATTGAAAAGGAACGTGTTAAATCGGCTGGTATTGACTTTTATGAAATTAGGGCAACTAAGTTAAGGCGTGGAAAATTTTTTGTTAATCTGCGTGTACCATTTGAATTGGTTAGGGCAATCAAACAGGCGAAAAAGATACTTAAACAGCAAAAGCCTGACCTAGTTGTGTCAAAGGGTGGATTTGTGGCGCTACCTGTATGCATTGCGGCAAGGAAATTGCGTATACCAATAATATCACACGAAAGCGACTATTCGTTTGGGCTTGCCAACAAGATTATACTGCACTTTAGTAATATTATGTGTGTGAACTACGAACACCTTGAGAATAAAAAGAAGAATATAATATACACAGGACCCATAATATCAAATGCTTTTAAGTATTCTAACATTAAGGCAAATATTAAACTTGATATTGATGTAAATAAGCCTACGGTGTTGGTTATCGGCGGAAGTTCAGGCTCTAGGGTTATTAATCAAGCCGTATGGGACGACTTAAGCATGCTATGTAAAAGGTACAATATTATACACCTAACCGGTAAGGGAAATTTATCTAAAAATAAGGCGGCAAATTATAACCAAATTGAAATTACTGATAATGTGCCATATCTTTTAAGTATCAGTGATTTGGTAGTGGGTAGGGCAGGCGCAGGAGTTGTATTTGAATGTGCATATATGCATAAGCCTATGCTTTTAATACCGTTGCAGAATAGTGGCTCTCGTGGCGACCAAGTGCAAAATGCAAGGTATTTTTACAATCTTGGATGTGCACGCATACTTGAAGAATTTAAATTAAGCGCCTCAACCCTGATTAAGAGTATAGAACTTGCACTTCCAAACATTAAGGAAATGACGGCAAATTTAAAAAAGTTAGATGTTAGTAGCGGTAAAGAAAAGATGTTAAAACTAATCGATTCACAGTTAAAATTAACCACAAGGCAATAAAATTTACTAATGTTTGATTGTATTAAGAGTTATAAGCAATCATTTTTATCAACAAAACACCATAAAAACAAGGTAATTTAAACAAATTTGAAAAAAAATTGAAAAATTTTGAAAAATTACTTGTTTTTTTCTAAATTATGTTGTATAATGACAAAGTCACGTATAATGACATGACAAAGATGATCCATTAGCTCAGAAGGCAAAAGCACATGACTTTTAATCATGGGCGACTGCGTTAAGAAACAATTGATAATTGTTTTAGCACAAAGCGGGAGCAACAATGTTGCGGTCCGGTTCCGACAGGAAGGCCCGGGTTCCCGGGACACCAAGTTAACGGATAAAACATCTTAATACGATCCATTAGCTCAGTTGGTAGAGCACATGACTTTTAATCATGGTGTCCCGGGTTCAAGTCCCGGATGGGTCACCATATGCGGATGTGGCGAAATTGGCAGACGCGCTAGACTTAGGATCTAGTGGGCGACCGTGGGGGTTCAAGTCCCTTCATCCGCACCAAGGGGTATCGCCAAGCGGTAAGGCACAAGACTTTGACTCTTGCACGCGGTAGTTCGAATCTACCTACCCCTGCCAAGAAATCTCTTCAGTTTTGGAGAGATTTTTTTTGCATATTAAAGGCAAAAGAGATTGATTTATATATGAGTATTTAACAATTACATATTATATAGAAAAAATGTTTGACAAAGAGTATTTACTTTTGTTAAACTTAGTTAAGTTTAAGTTTTTTGTAAGGGGTAAAATTATGAAACAGGACATACGATTTAATGGCTGGGTGCTAATTTCCGCCATTTTCCAAGTTATTGCAGGAGCTGCTTGTATAGGCGCTGGCGCAGTGCTTGCCATTATGGGAATTGCCAATGCTAATAAGTTGCTTGGGATTAAAGAGGTTAATTTCTTTATAAATCAACAAGGGTTGGTTAAGTTGCAAAAAAATTTGTTCGGCAAGCTTTTAATGGAAAAATATCTATTTATGATTATGGGAGCTATAATAGCCGTGATTGGTATCATAGCACTGGTTTTTGCAATCATAGAGTTGTTGTATGTTAAAAGATATAAGGTTGTTAATCACCGTGCTGCATTGCTAGCATTTTCACTTATTCCACTTGCAATTGCAGGATGTGTAGAGGTCTATTTGTTAAAAGAGTATGATGTGTTAAAGTCTGCATTGTATTATATCAAGAATATTAGAACGGGCTGCTTTATTATCTGCGGAATTTTCTCTGCATGTGCTATATTAAAGTTGCTTGGTGTGTTATTTAGTAAAAGTGAAGAGTTTGTATCAAACGATAATAATAAGTATGCGTTTGAAGGTCCTAAAGCAAGCAGGGCAGCGCAAGGCGCTCAGCCTAGAATGCAAACACGTAACCAAACAAACAATCAAATGCAAGGTGCAAGGCCTGTAAATAGGCAAAATTCAAATGCAAGACCTGCAAATGTTCAACCAAGACCTGCTAATACTGCAACAAGGCCTATAGGAAGACCTGCAAATGCTCAAGCAAAGACTGTCAATGTGGCAAGGCCTGGTGTGGGTCCTCAAACTAGACCAGCAGCAAGACCTGGCGCAGCACCAGCGGCAAACGCAGCAGCATTACCACCACGTCCAGTACAAAATTCCATGTCACCAAGGCAGGTGGGAGCGTCTAATAGTCAGTCACGCAATGTGCGTCCTGCGCAAATTAGACGTTGTCCAAAATGTGGCAAAGCATTGATGCCAAACGAAACAGTGTGTAGCGTTTGTGGCAAAACTGAAAAGAAATAGTGATTATAAAAATATCAATTTGATAAAAAAGAGAATGTAATTAAAAGGGTAATCATGGCTAAATTTTATAAGTTTGATAGCGGTTTAACAGTGCTATATGAACAAAATAGGATAAACAAATCTACAAGTATTGAAGTATCATTTGATTGTGGTGCTAGGTGTGATGATAAACTACCAGGCCTATCACACTTTTGTGAACATATGTTTTTTACAGGTACCAATACTTTGACCAAGCAAGATGTTACCAAAAGATATTATGACTTTATCAACGTTAATGCATATACTACTAATACGGAAATTGTTTTTACAGGCAGCATTATCACTAGCAAACTGCCACAGTATTTAACAACCGTTGCGGATATGATATGCAATAGCACCTTCAAGCAAAAGGCTGTAGATGAAGAGCAAAAAGTGGTTACACAGGAAATATTGCAATATTCTGATAATCCTATTAGAACCGCCGAAAGGTTATTTTACTATGATATCTATGGGCAAGATTATTTAAAGGACGGCGTGCTTGGAAGTGTGGATACTGTAAGTCAAATCAAGTCCAAAGATGTAAAGAAGTATGTAAAGAAATATTTTGTAAAAAACAACTGTATAATTTCGGTGGTTTCGCCGTTGTCGTTTAATAGGGTAAAGGCTATAGTTAAAAGGTATTTTGAATCGTTACTACCTAGCAATAACCTAACTAAACTACCATATATGGAAAATGTGCTTGTTCAAGATGAAAGGGTGTCAATATATAATGCAGATATAAGCAAAAACTATTTATCCCTAGTTCTTAAGTTTAATCAAAAAGGTCCAGACCTTAAGTATCGTATAATAATGGGAACAATCTGTAATATTATTGATGATATTAGTGATGGTTTAACTAAGGAACTGAGAATTGATAATAGTTTAATTTACGGTATGGGTTCGGACTATATGATTAATAAAAAGAATTCATACTTAGAATTGCGAACCGAGATATCTAGCGAAAATATCAAGCCTTGTATAGATATAATAATGGAATACATCAGCAACCTTAAGAATAAGGGATTTAGCAAGGAGCAACTATCAAGAGAGTTGGAAAAAGATGAATACTACTGGCAAACCAAGGTTAACAAGCCTAGAAATATATGCAATGAGTTAAATAGATATCGTTTTTATGATAGATTTGTTAGCGATAAGCAAATACATAAAGAAATTCAAAAATTAACATTAGAAGAGGTTAATGCAAAGCTTAATGAAATGTTAACTAATGCCAAAATCCAAGCCTTTGTGTACGGCAATGCCAACAAAAACCAAGTGTATACCATTAAACAAATTAAAAAGAAATTCAATTAGGAGAAAATAATGAAAGATAAGGATTTGAAATTATTAATCAGTCATTATAAAGATTGTCTTGGAGATATTGAACTAATAGAATACAATCCAATCAAAAAAAGGAAGTTTAATCCTCAACTTATTTTGTCACGTGCCAATAAATTGCATGACTACAATGTGGTTGCAACAGTTGGTTTAAGCGATACAAAACTAAAGGGTTTATATAATAACTGTGAGTTGGCAATAGTTTTGGACAAAAAGTGGAAATTTAATTTGGATAACATTAAATGGAGTTGGCCTTTTGAATTGATTAACTTTGTTTGCAATCAAATTGTGGCTAAAAAACCTGAAATAGGGTACGGTAAGTACTTTGAAAATGAAAAAAAACAAACATTTTCACCAACTACTAATATGAGTGTGGCACTGCTTGCTATACCTGCAATGTTTGATGTGAAGCTTTTTGAGTTTTGGAATGGTAAAAAGAGGACAAATGTATTTATCATAACCACGGCAACCAATGATGAATTAAAGATTATTAAAAAGATAGGCGGTATTAATTTTATGCAACACTATCTAATGCCTGATGGTGCGGACGCATTTATGTTCCATAGTAAATAACCATTAGCATCTATTAAGCAACATCAAGAGATGTCGAAATATCACTAAAAATAATATGTTTAAGGCTAAATTACAAAAAATACTTGTAATTTAGTTTTTGTTATGATATACTAATGTTAGTAAGTTATTTTTTTATTCAATATATTTAATAAGGGCGTGATAGATGTATTGTGCCCTAAGTGTTATTGGCTTAACTGCAAGGATTGTTTTTTTGTGGGTAGAATTAAGCCGTGTTTATTATAAATAATTACTAAACGTCATAGTGTATGGCGATAAAAATATTAAAAGTTTATTAAAAGGAAAAATTTATGGAACAATATGAAAAATTATTAACAAGTGAGGAGTTTGACTCATCACTACAAATGGAAGACCTAAATGTGTCTATTCAAAAGGCTAACCGAACTGGTGCACACAAATCTAGCGTACGCCCAAAGGGTAAGGTGGCGGGTGCTACAGGTAAAAGTGGTTTAAAAGATGGTGCAAAAAAGGTTAAAGCAAGCAAGCCTAACACCGAAAAGGCTAAAAAATCCAGCCCAAAATCAAATGCAAAACAATCTGCAGATGCAAATGCTGAAGTGTTGCAAATTCCATCACGCAAGGGCAAGAAAAACAATTTAAAAGTTATGTTCCTTGGCGGTATTGGCGAAGTGGGTAAGAATATGACCGTGTTTGAGTACGGCAATGACATACTGATTGTGGATAGTGGTGTAATGTTCCCAGATGATAGCATGCTTGGTATTGACCTTGTAGTGCCAGATATCACATATCTACTTGAAAATAAGGATAAAATTCGTGGTATGGTTATTACTCACGGCCACGAAGACCATATTGGCGGTTTGCCATACGTGCTAAACGACATCAAAACACCAATTTATGCCAGCGCATTAACTTGCGGACTTATCCAAAAGAAGATGGACGAATTTAGAAAAATTTCGTACAAAACTCAAGTGGTTCGTCCACGACAAAAGGTTAAAATTGGTTGCTTTGAAGTTGAATTTATTGGCGTAAACCACTCAATTGCAGGTAGTTTTGGCCTTGCAATTAAAACACCTGTAGGTATTGTAATGCATTCAGGTGACTTTAAGGTGGATTTAACTCCAGTACATGGCGAACGTATCGATTTCCACCGCTTTGCCGAATACGGTAATAAGGGTGTATTGCTATATATGGCAGACTCTACCAATGCAGAACGTGCAGGTTATTCGCTAAGCGAAAAGGCGGTTAGTAACACGTTTGAGGAATTGTTTGACGAGCACAATAAGGAGCGTATTATTATTGCTACATTTGCCTCTAACGTTCACCGTTTGCAGGAAATTATGAATATTGCCGAGCGTCACGGTCGTAAAATCACATTTACCGGTCGTAGTATGGTAAACGTTACTGATGTTGCTACCAAGGTCGGCGAAATGAAGGTAAACAAATCTAATATTGTTGATATCGACAAACTTAGCAACTTCCGTGATGATGAATTATGTATTATTTCAACAGGTAGCCAAGGCGAGCCTATGAGCGCATTATCTCGTATGGCAAATGGCGAATTTAAGGGCTTGGAAATTGGTAACAACGATTGTATCATCTTCTCAAGCAGCCCAATTCCTGGCAACGAAAAAATGGTTAACAATGTTATTAACAAACTTATAACGTTAGGTGCTAGAGTTATATATAATCAATTGGAGCAAGTGCACGCTTCTGGTCACGCTTGTAAGGAAGAGTTAAAGATGATGTTTGCACTTGTTAAACCTAAATACTTTATTCCAGTGCATGGTGAGCAAAAGCACTTAATGGCGCATGCTAGCATTGCCGAAAGTATGGGTATTGACCGCCATAACGTGTTAATGCCTCAACTAGGTATGAAAGTGGAAGTTAACGAGCGTACACTTAAGGCTAATGGATTTGTTCCATTTGGTAGCCGACTAATTGATGGTGCTGGCGTTGGCGAGATGGAAAGCAATGTATTAAAGGAACGTAAGCAATTATCGGAAGATGGTTTGTGCGTGGTTATTGTAAATATCAATCCAAACCTTGGCAAGTTTGCTTCTCGTCCTGAAATTGTCTCACGTGGATTTACCTATATGGGCGAAGCTCAATCATGGCTAGAAGATGCTAAAAATGTGGTAATCGATTCAGCCGAGGATATTGACCTAAAGGCTCGTGAATATGTTGCATTAAAGCAAAGCATTCGTAAGCATCTAACTAATTTCTTAAACAAAAAGTTGAAACGTAAACCTATGATTATACCTATTATTGTGGAGAGCAATTAATGAATTTTACCGCTATAAAACTGTATGCTGAAAAAAACAATGTGCCTATTACCAAAGATGATACTATGCAATTTATTGTTGACTATATCAACAAAAACAACGTGCAAGACATTCTTGAAATAGGCACTGCAATCGCATATGGTAGTATCAATATGGCTATGTGTGACAGTGTTAAAAGTGTTACAACGCTTGAAATTGATACAACCAATTATCGTGAGGCGCTTAGCAACATTGCCAAACATAATTTGTTGGACAAAATTGACGCCAAACTGATTGATGCTAAAATTTATATAGATAGTTGTGACAAAAAATTTGACCTAATCTACCTAGATGGGCCTAAAGGTCAATATATCAATTATTTACCAAAACTTCTGCAAATGTTAAATCCTAATGGTGCAATTATTGCCGATAATATATTTTTTCATGGTATGGCAACGGGTAAAATTCCTACACCAGCATCATGTAGAAGTATGGTAAACGGCCTTAGACTTTACGTAGACGAAGTTACACACAATCCCAACCTAGAATCTCATATATATCAAATGGGCGATGGAATCTGTGTAACAAAACTTAAAACAAATTAAAACATTTAACGTATTGTGGCGGATTTACTAATAAGTGGTCAGTGTCGCAAAAGGAGAAAATTATGGAATTATTAGCCCCTGTGGGAAATATTGATAAATTAAAACTTGCAATCCATTACGGTGCAGATGCGGTGTATCTTGCCTCTAAGCGCTTTGGGTTGCGTACTTTTGCCGGCAATTTTGAGATTGACCAACTTAAATGGGCGGTAGATTTTGTACATAATGCTGGTAAAAAAATATATATTACAATCAATATTATTCCGCATGATAGCGATTTTGATGGTCTTGATGAGTATATTAAAACATTGGATAACCTTGGAGTTGATGCTGTTATTGTAGCGGATTTGGGCGTTATGCAGGTGGTTAAACGTGTTGCGCCAAATCTAGATATCCATATTTCAACACAAGCCAATGTTACCAATAGTGAAACAGCCAAACTTTATGCTAGCCTTGGCGCTAAACGTATAATCTTGGCACGTGAACTTAGCCTTGAGGAAATTAAAACAATTCGTGCCGAACTTCCTAGTGAAATCGAACTAGAATGTTTTGGTCACGGAGCAATGTGTATTAGTTATTCTGGTAGATGTTTGCTTTCAAATTTTATGACCGGTAGGGACGCCAATCGTGGTGCGTGCGTGCAAGCGTGTCGCTGGAATTATACAATCCGTGAAACCAACAAAACAGAAGAATTTCCTATCGAGGAGGATAGCAAGGGTACATATATACTAAACAGTCACGATATGTGTATGATAAAATATCTTGACCAACTTCGTGACGCTGGCATTGCTAGTATTAAAGTTGAAGGCCGTATGAAGAGTGAGTATTACGTAGCCAATATTATCAATGCTTACCGAAAGGCGTTGGACTATATGTATAGTCACGATACTTATGATTTGCCTGATGAGATTGCTAATGAGGTTAACAAGTCAAGTCATCGAACATATAGTACAGGATTTTTCTTTGGTAATGCTAAACAAAATTTGGAAACGTCTATGCCAGAAGCAGATTATGACTTTGTGGCAATAGTGTTAGAGGATAGTAAGGATGGCAAGGCGTTAGTTGAAATGCGCAACAGATTTTTAGTAAATTCATCCTTTGAAAAGTTGTCTAAATTTGAAAATAATGATATAATTAATATAAGTAAAATCGAAACCGAAGATGGTGAGATTATAGATGATGTAAAGGTGGTTCAACAAAAGGTGTATGTGTACACCGATAAACCTTTGCACAAGTATGATATTTTACGAAGAAAAAAGAATAAAGATTAAGATATAAATGAGAACGGTTTCGCCTTATGAAAATATTGCGTAAACTATCACATGGAAAGATAAAAGGAAAAAGATGCAACAAAAGTCGCTAATAGTAATCTACAATCCTAATGCACGTAAAGGCAAAATTAAACAGGTTATGCCTTATATTTTGTCACGCCTTTCTACCAAATTTTCGCCATGTGATGCCGTGCAAACTAAAAGCGCGGAAGATATGATAGATTTGGCTAAAAAAAATGCGGAAAAATATGATTATATTGTAGTTGCTGGCGGTGATGGTAGTATACATAATGTAGTTAATGGAGTTAAGCAAAGTAAGGGTAGGCCAAAACTTGGATTTTTACCATACGGCACAGTTAATGATGTATGTAAAACGCTTAATATACCAAAAAACTTGGATAAGGCAATTGACGTAATACTTCGTGGTCAAACAATTAAATATGATATAATGCAGGAAAATGATAACTATATGGTTTATACTTTTGCTGGTGGAATGTTTGTAAGTACTAGTTTTCAAACCAGCACTGGCATGAAACGTGCTTTAGGCAAACTTGCATATTTTATTACAGGTGCTAAACAATTGTTTAGCATGCGCACACTACCGCTAACAGTGGAGATTGATGGTGAGCGTCATCATGGTAGATATATTATTGCAATGATACTTAACAGTGCGTCTGCTGCCGGGTTTAAAATTAACAAGGATAGGGACATTGATGATGGGCTAATTGATGTTGTTTTGGTAGAAAAAAAGCGAAGTTTTATTGTCGCATTATTCACGTTATTAAAAATGTTTTTGTTTGGATTAAATAGTATCAAAAAACAAAAAAATGTTGTGGTTCAAAAATGTAAAACAGTTAAGATTCAAAACCATTCTAACGAGCCATTTACTCAAGATGGAGAGGAATCAAGATTCCTAACTAAGGAAATTAATATAACTAGCCCTATCACCGTTTTATATGGTAATAATGGTAAAAAACCTAAAAAGATTTAATATTAAAAAACATTAAAAATAATTAAAAAATAAAATAATATATCAAATAATAAAATTGATTAAAAATACTTAATTTAAGCACAAAAACACAAAATTGATAAAATTATTTTAAATAAACACGATAATTAATTGTGTTTATTTTTTGTAATATTTATAATTTTTATTATTTTTTACTACAATTTGTTATCTATTTTTAGTGTTCTTTTATTGCAATTTATTAATTGTTTATTGATTAATGCCTGTTTTAATAAAGTTGATTGCCAACTAAATTTTTATTAATTATTTTTATATGACTAAAATTTCTTTTGACAAAGGTTTAACATATATGTTAAAATAGTGATGAAATTAGTAATGAATGACATAATATTTTGCAACTAAATCAAAATAATACAAAGGGGAAAAACAGATGAAGGCAAAAAAGATTGTAATAAGTTTGGGTATAGCACTAACTGCTGCTTTGGCGGTAATTGTAGGTGTGCTTATGTTTAACCAAGGTGGCAAAACTGAGCCGCAAATTTTTGCGCAACCGCATAACCAAGGATTGGTAGCAGAGGAGTTTAAACCAACCACATATTATTTTGATGAAGGTGAGGTTAATGTTGCTAGAGGTAGTGAAAATTTGGTGTATAGTTATGATGTTAATCAAAAATCCACAGCACCTATTGCATACGAGTATATTTTTAGCAATGTAAACAATAAGGATATGGCAGTAAATATCAAGGAAGTAATAGCCGATGATGTGATAGTGTCGTATAAATGGAGTGATGAAAGGTTGGGTAAGGGCGAAATAACCGAAACAACAAACTATTTTATCACACAGCCTATATCTAGAAGTGCTAATAAGTATTTATATGTTGTAATTCAGCCAAGCGACATAAACACCCCAGTTACTGAGGAGGTAACAGTAAGATGGAACTATGGTGAGTCCGGTACGTTAACAAAAATACACACAGTAAGTGGTTTACCATTTACTCAAACATACATTAAGGGTGTGGCAATCAACAGGGGCGATTTGTTGGAGCCTAATGTCGACGAAGGGTATGCCTTTGGCGGCTGGTACTGGGACGAGTATTATACTCAGCCTGTAACATTTCCATTTAAAGATATAGATAAACCAATGTACGCCCGCATAGGCTCACCTTTGCCAGACGACTGGTATGATACGGTCTCGTATTCAGCATCGTCATATTACAGAATGTATGGCGTTGTTACATCAGGTAAGCCTATACAAACGCTAAAAAGTAGAGATATAATTATTCCTGAATTTCATAATGGTAAGGAAGTAGAGGTGGTTGCAGCACAATTGGTGGGTGCAACTAATGTTAAATTACCTGAAAGTGTTAAATATTTGGACAGTGCTTTCAGTAGTAATAAAAATGTGAAAAAGGTACTTATCCCAAACTTTGTAAAATATATAAGCTCAACGACGTTTAAGGATTGCATAAATCTTGAGGAGATTGTGTTTGAGGATGGGTCACAGTTGGAAACAATAAGCGATGGAGCTTTTTCGGGCTGTGCTAAATTGAATAATGTAAGGATTCCATCTAGTGTAACACAGATAGATGGCAGTGCCTTTGCTAATTGTACTAGTTTGACTAGGATTAGTATCCCATCTAGCGTTACTAAAATTAAAAATAGCACATTTAGCGGTTGTGCAAACTTGAAAGAAGTAAATTTACCATCAACTATAACTGAAATAGGGGCCAGTGCATTTAAAGATTGCAAAAGCTTGCTTAATATAAACCTTGATAATTGCACGAGTTTGGGAAAAATATATGATAGAGCATTTGAAGGTTGCTCAAGTTTAATCGCAATAACAATTCCTGCCAGTGTTAATAGTATTGGTAGTTATACTTTTTCAAGTTCAGGCTTGCAACATATAGTTTTTGAACAAAACTCCGTATTAACTACTATAGGAGAATACGCATTTTCGAGTTGCAAAAAATTGGAGGGAATACTAATTCCAGCCAGCGTAGCAACAATGGGTAAAAATGCTTTCAGTGTTTGCACAAAATTAAAAAGTGTTAACTTTGAGGAAGGATGCTTATTATCTGAGATAAGTCAACACGCTTTTTCAAGTTGTGGCCTAATAGAAATAGAAATCCCTGAAAACGTTGTTACCTTAGGTACGTATGCATTTTACAATTGCAACCAATTAACAGGTTTAAACTTTAAGGGCGATAAGCTGACAACAATAGCAGACCATGCGTTTGAAAATTCATCTTCAATCTCAGGCACGGTTATAATTCCTAAAAGTGTAACAACTATTGGCGAATATGCGTTTTATGGTAACAGAATAGACTATTTAATATTTGAAGAGGGCTCCCAACTTACAAGTATAGGCAGTTCTGCATTTAAGGATAATAAGATAAAAAATGATATAACCATCCCTAGTGGAGTAACCGAAATAAAAAACTATACATTCTTTGGCAACCAAATGGGAAAGGTTTATTTACCTTCGGGTATAACCAGCATAAGGAGTGATGCGTTTAGAGCATGTTCAAACTTAACCAATATAAATATTCCATCTAGTGTAACACTGATAGATAGCTATGCGTTTAACGGTTGTACAAGTTTAACTGAAATTACAATCCCTAATGGTGTTTCTACTATATATTATGGCACATTTTCTAGTTGCAGCAACCTAAGAAAAGTTAGTATCCTGGATGGTGTGACCAAGATAGGTAATAGTGCATTTAATAACTGTACAAGTTTAACCCAAATTAGTATCCCTGATAGTGTAGCCAGTATGGGAGATAGTGTATTTTCTGATTGTACAAGTTTAACTGAAATTACCATTCCTTCTAGTGTAACTAGTATAGGCAGTGGTGCATTTAGGAATTGTACAAGTTTAACTGAGATTACAATCCCTAATAATGTAACCAGTATAGGCAATTCAGCATTTAGTGATTGTACAAGTTTAACTGAAATTACAATCCCAGCAAATGTAACCAGTATAGGCAGTGGTACATTTAGTGGTTGTAGTGGAGTAACATATATAACTGTCCATCCAGATAACCCAACATACGATAGCCGTTATAACTGTAATGCAATTATTGAAAAATCTACAGGTGCATTAATTCAGGGTTGCAATTCAACAGTAATACCAAATGATATTACTAGCATTGGCAATACTGCATTCCGTAATTGTACTGGATTAACTGGTGAGTTGGTAATACCGGAAGGCGTTGTTACTATAGGTAATAGTGCTTTCCGTGGTTGTTCAGGATTAACAAGTATAGTACTACCATCTACATTAACCAGTATAGGCACATATGCATTTTATGATTGTACCAATCTAAAAAAAGTACATAATTCATCTAATTTAACCATAACAAAGGGTTCGTCATCTAATGGCTATATAGGATATTATGCTTCCAATATACTTACATCATTAAAAGATGGGGCTGGAATTATATATGATGAAACAAATGACGGATTGGTGGTTACTGGATATAATGGACAAACAACTGATGTGGTGCTAGATAGCCGCACAGTTAGCATTGCAAATAATGCGTTTAACGGTTGTACAACAATAACCAGCATTACAATACCGTCAAGTGTAACCACTATAGGTGAAAGTGCTTTTTATCAATGTGCAAATTTATTTACCGTTAATTTTGCTGATAACTCTCAAATAACCAGTATAGGTAAAAGCGCATTTGCTTATAGTTATTGCTTATCAAATATCAACTTGGAAAGTTGTTCACAACTTACCACTATAGGAGCTTCTGCATTTTATGAGTGTTATAATTTAACCAGGATAGTTATACCTGAAAAGGTTACCTCAATTGGTAGTAATGCATTTTATAATTGTGCTAAATTGTATACAGTGTACGACTTAAGTACGGCACTTAATATAACTAAAAACTATAGTTCTTATGGGGGCGTGACATCAAACTCCAAGGAAATATTATATACTAGTGATGCAGCAAGCAAGCAACAAGTAATAGATGGCATAAAGTATTACCAGGTGGGCTCAAATCTTACTGCAATAGGCCTAGCAGATATTAGCAAAACTAATATAACATTTAATAGCAGTGCAACGCGTATAGCCAGTTATGCTTTTAATTGGTATAATAGTATAACTAGTGTACAAATACATAGTGGAATAACTACTATAGAAAATTCCGCTTTCCAAAACTGTGAAAATTTAACTGAAATAATAATGCCTGAAACTATGCGAACGATACAACATAGTGCTTTTTCGGGTTGTACTAGTTTAACAAAAATTAATATACCATCATGTGTAACTATTTTAACAGGTTCCTTATTTAAAGGATGTAGTAGTTTAACTCAATTGGATATCCCTTCCACTGTAACCGAATTTGAGGGGTCAGTATTTGTGGGTACTGGGTTTACTAGCTTTACAATTCCAGCCACGGTAACTAAAATTGGAGCGGGATTGTTTAAAGATTGTAAAAACTTAACATCTGTTACATTTGAAAACGAAGATAGTATAACCAGTATACCTTCGGATATGTTTTATAATTGTAGCAATATTACACAATTTGTTATACCTAAAAATGTAACATTTATTGCTAATGGTGCATTCTATAACACAGGATTAACGCAAATTACTATTCCGGCCAGTGTAACCTCAATTGGCTCTGGCCATTCTTGTGTAACATTTGGACATTGTGTAAATTTAACTACTGTAATATTTGAGGAGGGTTCACAGTTAACGGAACTTAATTATTCATTTAGTGGATGTATTAATCTTGTAGATATAAACTTAGAAACCTGTACAAAGTTAACAAAAATAGGCGAAAGCTCGTTTAGAGGATGTAAAAAATTATCTAAAATAAAATTACCTGCAAGCGTTACTACTATAGGATCCAGTGTATTTTATGACTGCACGAGTTTAACTAATATTAGCTTACCAGATAGTATTAAAATAATTGGTGACAAAGCATTTTATAATACTGGTATAACTACTATTAAATTGCCTAGCAGTTTAACATCTATTTCAGGAGACTCTTTTTACCATAAGCCTCAATTTAGTTCCCAATTAAAGGGCAGGATTATTATTCCGGCTAGCGTAAAGGGTATAGGTGCGTATGCATTTGATGGCTGCACTGAAATTACTGAAGTGTGGTTTGAAGAGGGTTCTCAACTAACTACTATAAATGACTATGCATTTAGAGGATGTAAAAAATTAAAAAGCATTAACATACCTGACGGTGTAACCACTATAGGCACATATGCATTTAGTGAATGTTCAAGTTTGGAATGTGTTACAATAAGCCCAAATTCAAATCTTACATCACTTGGTACCTATGCCTTTTATAAATGTACCAACTTAAAGGAAATTTATATTCCTACTAATGTGAAAGATATACTTACTTATACTTTTAGCGGTTGTTCTAGTTTGCAAAAGGTTAATATTCCATCAAAGGCAGCTTCAATTGGCAAATATGCATTTTCTGGTTGTAGCCAACTTAGCATACTAACTTTTGATGAAAATTCAAGCCTAGTAACCATTGAAGAAAGTGCGTTCCGTAGTTGCTATAAATTATTTAAACTTGTAATACCAGCAAGCGTGGAAACTATAGGTATAAACGCGTTTGCGGGTTGTGACAACCTAACTATTTTAAAATTTGAAGCTAATAGTAATCTTAAAACTATAGGCGACAATGCATTCTATTATAATTCAAGTAATTCCTGCAACATTACAGGTGAACTTGTAATACCTGCCAGTGTGGAAACTATTGGGGGAGGGGCCTTTGCGTATTGTGCAGATATAACAGCATTAACTTTTGAAGCAGGATCTAGGTTAACTACAATAGGAGCTAAAGCATTTAGGGATTGTACAGGCATTACTAGCATAAATATCCCAGCAAACGTAACAAGCATTGGCACGTCTCCGTTCATTAATTGCTTGAATTTAAATAGTATAACGGTAGACCCTAAAAACACATCATTTGATAGCCGAAACAATTGTAATGCAATTATTGAAACTGCTTCAGGTAAGCTAATACAGGGTTGTAATACAACCACTATTCCAAACGATATTAAGGCAATAGGTGATAATGCATTCTATTATTACTCAGGTCTAACAGGTGATTTAGTAATTCCAGAAGGAGTTACAAGCATAGGCCAATATGCATTTGATCATTGCACGGGGTTAACCGGGGATTTAGTAATTCCAGAAGGTGTTACAACCATAGGTCCATATGCGTTCAACTATTGCACGGGATTAACCGGGGATTTAATCTTGCCGGACAGCCTAACATCTATAGGAAACTATGCTTTTAAAGATTGTAAAATAACGGCTTTAATTGCTTCCCAAAATTCGCAACTAACCACTATAGGTGAATATGCTTTTCAAGGCACGAAATTAAAATTAGGTGTTATCCCATCACGTGTTACTAGTATTGGAAATAGAGCGTTTTATTCAAGCGGGCTAAAAGTTGTATGTAATTTATCGAGCCTAACAATAACCCCTGGTTCAGGTAGTAATGGGAATGTGGGAACAAATGCTAAGGAAATATATAAATCTCTGCCAGTTAAAATTAATAATGTATGGTATGTGCAGCATGATGAGGAATTTATTGCCATCGCATATACTGGCAAAGAACTAGAAATTAAATTGCATAGCAACACAACAAAAATACACGAATACACCTTTTCCGAATGTGATGATTTGGAAAAAGTAATTATTCCAAAGGGCGTAACCACTATTGGAGAGTGTGCATTTAGTGGATGTGATTTGTTATATAGCGTAGAATTTGAAGAGGATTCGCAGCTTACAACAATAGAGGCAGAAGCATTTTATACTTGTACAAACTTATATAGTATAACAATCCCAGCAAGCGTTGTAACAATTGCAAATAACGTATTTAGCAAGTGTTCAAAACTAACCAGTGTAATATTTGAGCAAGGATCTCAGCTAAACAGCATTGGCAATAGTGCATTTAGCAGTTGTTCAAAACTAACTACTGTAACACTTGAGGAATGCTCTCAGTTGACAAGCATTGGCAATAGTGCATTTAACAGTTGTTCAAAACTAACCAGTATTGTGATAGGAGCAAGTGTAACCACTATAGGAAGCAATGCATTCTCTTATTGTTCTGCTTTACAATCGGCAATATTTGAAGCAACCGAAGGATGGAAGGCAGGCAGCACGGTATTAGATGCATCAACACTTGAAAATACATCTACTGCTGCATCGTATTTGAAAAATACATATAAGTCAAGTACGTGGACTAGGAGTTAGACTTAATAGGTTGGAATTAATCTAACTAATAGTTAAAAAAACGAGATTTACAAATAACAAAAAAAGAGAGTTGATTTAGGTCAACTTTCTTTTTTTTGTTGTTAGCGATTGTGATTGGGATTGGAACTTTGTGGGGCTACGGCTGTTGGGAATAGTGGCATTTCAAACATTCCTGGGCAAACCTCATCACCGGTAAATGGAGTGCATGGTGGTATTGCTGTATAGCCATATGATGGGATTATTACATCAACATTAGCTACTACCTTTAGTATTAGGGTTACACAAAGTGTAACGTTAAATACGCCATCTTCACCAGCACTTGTTCCTATTGTAGATGATACATTTGCAAAGGCAATCACGTTGATTGGCACGATCGATGGCTGTGGCACATACATTATTACATCTTGGCTAATTGTAACAGTTGCAGTACCTGTGCCTGTTACGCCATTGGCATCTGTATAGGTTACTACTACTGGGATATTGATATCCGCCTGTACACGTGCAAAGTTTGGTCTATCATCAAAGCGTGTAATTACTAAATTGCTAACCTGAGTAGGTGCATTTGTGCTATAGGCACTTATGTAAGTTAGTGGGAATGCTGGATTAGCTGGGCTAAAGTTTGTAACAGTTAATCGATAGTTTTCAAGTTGTGCCTGATACATACAAGCGTCAAACACCTTTGTTACCTGCACGGCAATACGCTCGCATAAACCGTTTAATGGATTATTTGTACTCCCTGGGAAAATACCAGGTCGACTGTCAGTATAAAAAGACATTATCTACCTCCTATGATATATATTTTATAGTATGATTATATTTCTTTATTTGTGAAATTTGACTTTTTTTAACTCTACAATTGAAAAAACTTATAGACTTTGATATAATCTATATAGAGGTGTATAATGCTAGATAAATTAGATGAAATATTACTAAGTAATAATGTTGTTGAAAACTTTTATATCAATTATAGCCAGCCAGAGTTTAGAAACTGGATTATTTCAATATTACCTGAAATTGAGGATTGCAATGTAACCAAACAAGATAACCCTTGGCATATTTATGACTGCTTGGGACATATATTGCACTCGGTTAATGAAATTAACAAGCAAACTGCTGGTTTAGATTTGGACACAAGAAGAATGTTGGCATACACAATGCTATTGCATGATATTGGCAAACCTGAGTGTAAAATTAGAAGATATTCAAACCTATATGGCAGGGAAGTAGATAGCTTTTTTAATCACAACCTTGCAAGCGTTAAGATTGGAAATCGTGTGCTAGATAAATTTAAATTTAAACCACACGAAAAGGAAATGATTTTAAAGTTAGTTGAACATCATGATGCGTTTATAAACTTTACATTAGAACCTACAACTAATAAATACAAGCAGCAATTAACCAAGGATAGTGTCAAAAATTTAATTAACCAACTAAATATTAATGACAACGGGCTTCAAATGATGGATTACCTTGTTATGGTTGCCAAAGCGGATAATTTGGCTCAAAATCCTGAAATGACACAACAATCACTTAGGTTAATTGGTGAGGTTAAGGCAATTTTAAATGCTAATAACCAGATAAGGATATCCTAATTTTAGGCAATTCCTAATTTAGGGTTGAAAATTTTTTAATTGTTTGATATAATAGTACTATGAAAATTTATTCGATATCCGATTTACATTTAGATATTAACAATACCAAACCTATGAGTGTGTTTGGTCCTGTTTGGCATAACTATATTGATGAGATTGTGGCAGATTGGAACAGTAAGGTAACTAGCGATGATGTAGTTATACTTGCAGGTGATTTTAGTTGGGCTATGAAGTTGCCGGAAGTGGTGGCGGATTTAAAGTGGCTAGATAGCCTAAACGGCATCAAAATTTTAATTCGTGGCAATCATGATTATTGGTGGAAGAGCCCTAAGGCAATACGTGAAATTTTACCTAAAAATACTTATGTATTGCAAAATGATGCTGTAAAGATTGGCAATTATATATTTTGTGGTAATCGTGGTTGGCAAATCCCAGAAGGGCAGTACAACACCTCGGAGGACCAAAAGATATATGCTAGGGAAGTGTGTAGGTTAGAGTTATCACTACAAGCCGCTAAAAAGTTGCAAACGGAAGATGAAAAAATTATATTTATAACGCACTATCCGCCATTTAATACCAAGCGTGAGCCTAGCGCATTTACTGATATGCTTGAAAAGTATGGAGTGTACAAAGTTGTATTTGGACATTTACATGGGTACATTCACCCTAAAATGTATTTAAATGAAATCAATGGTATTAAATATTATTTAACAAGTTGCGATGCGGTTAAAAATAAGTTGGTTTTAATAGAAGAATAAAAAAATACACCCTTTTGTGCAAGGGTGTATTTTTTATAGACCATAATATTTAGGACAGTATTTGTTATGTAAAGCTTCGTATCCATTAATGTAGAAACACAAGAATTCATTAATTTGTTCTGCAATTTCATCTTCTTTCAAGCTTAATTCTTTTGCAATTTGACGATATTCCTTGTCCTTAATCTTCCCAAGGCGAACACTAATAGTATCCATTATATTTTCCTGAGCAACCGTAGTGCATGAGGTTGCAATTGTTAAAGCCGTGCTAATTAAGTCTTTACGCTTAGCACGATGAGAACTAATGTGTACATGCAATGATGCCTCGTGACTAGGTTTACAATTTTGTTCAGCAAAAGTTCCAGGCAAGTGCTTTTCATCTTCAACCTTAAAAATATTATTGTTTACGCGTCGTCTTTCATTAATTATTTGATTTAAATCTAGTGAAAGACTAAAAGTTTGTCTATTTTTTATCATTATTATCAACCCAACCTTTTTGATATTTCTGATATCTAACGGTAGTATGGCATCAATTTTTTATTTGTCAAGGGGTAAGATAAAAAAAGTTTTGGATTGTTAGTAATAATTTTTTGGACATTTGATATTGACAAACTAATCAAACTTGATATAATATCGTTAGATATTAAAAGCTGGGAGATTGTATGATAAAAGAAGCAATTGTAGAAAATAGTAGTTCTATAACGAAATATAAAGTTAATTCAAGGCAAAAGGTTAGAAATATTTTAGTGGATTGTAACTATTTTGAAAATAAAGGTAATATTAGTTTTTTAGTAACAATTAAATTGTTTGGGAAGCATCCATATAAACCTATTTATCACTTTGAAATGTATGGCAATACACAAAACCCTAAATATAATCATATTAGTAGACATACTAAGGATTATGATGCAATTCCTTTAGCTGAAGGCTTTGAAGGTTATGACACTTTTGAAAGAGTGTTGGCTATAATTAATAGTGAATTTGATACATATACAACAAATTTTATCTCATGTGCTAAAAACTTGATAGATGGTAAAGGCACAATAACTAAAACTCCTCAGTTTATAAAAGATATAATAGACGAAGTTAGAGACGTTAGACTAAAAGGTGATTAATACTAAATAGTCACTTTTTTTTTAATAGGGGTATTGACAAATGGTCTATTTATGATATAATTGCCATAGATACAGGTAGAGGAAATTTATGGAACAATATATTATTAATCTATTTACCAATATGAGTTTATTAACTGCAATACTTTTAGGTGTGGGTATTTTGTTATGTATTGTCGAAGTTTTTGTACCTCAAATTGGCTTAACTGGTATATTAGGTTGCTCATTGATAGTTGTGGGATTTACTTCATATTATATTGATGGATTTAAGTTTAAGCAAATTATTACATTACTTTCGCTAATTGCATTTGTTGTAGCGTTGTTTATTATGGTCGAATTGATATTGGAAAGTAAGGGCATTATCAAAAATCCTCATAGGCATAAATTTCGTACAATAAGTTTACTGCATTCGATGGATTCGCTTGTTGGTAAGGTTGGGACTTCATACACCAATATTGACAAGGGCGGCACTATTGATATTGATGGTAAGTTGTATTATGCGGTAAGTGATAATTACATACCGCAAGGTAGTCAAGTTACGGTATCAAGGGTTGATAACAATTGCTTGGTTGTGGTTAAAAAGTAAATTAAAAGTACAAAAGGAGAAATAAGATGAACAATATTTTAGGTTTATCGGTAGGTGGCTGGATTTTAATAGCAGTCGCTGCAGTATTGCTTATTGCATTAGTGGTTGTTATGATTATTTTAGTGCCAATGCATACATGGTTTAGGGCGCTTGTGTCAGGTGCGCACATTAGCATGATTAGGCTTGTTGGTATGAAACTTAGAAAGGTGGATTATCGCAAAATTGTAGATTTATACATCTTGGCTCGTAAGGCTGGATTAAAGATTTATGATAGTGAAATTGAAACCCATATGATGGCTGGCGGAAGTGTTGAAAAGGTTATTGACGCTTTAATTGCTGCTCATAGTGCCAAGCTTAATTTAACTATCGAGGAGGCTATGGCAATTGACCTTGCCGGACGTGATGTTGTGCTGGCGGTACAAACAAGTGTTAAGCCTAGGGTTATCAAAACTGACCGCATATCTGCTATAGCAAAGGACGGTATTGAGGTAAAGGTTGTGGCACAGGTTACTATCAAAGCCAAGTTGGACCGTATTATTGGTGGTGCTGATGAGGAAACTATTTTGGCACGTGTGGGCGAAAGTGTGGTTGCAAGCGTAGGTCAAGGCCCAACTCACTCTGCAATTATGGCTAATCCTTCAATCCTTTCCAAGAGTATTAATCCTCGTGAGATTGATAAAGGCACGGCATTTGAAATTATGTCAATTGATATTAGCGATATTGATGTAGGTGAAAATATTGGCTCTAAACTTCGTATTGATGAAGCCGAGGCTAAAAAACGTATTTCACAGGCAGCGGCTGAGGAGCGTAAGGCTCAAGCAATTGCTCACGAGCAAGAAATGAAGGCTAAAACTCAGGAAATGAAAGCGGTTGTTCTTGCGGCTGAATCTAAAGTGCACGAAGCTATGGCTGAAGCACTTAAAAAAGGCAAAGTTGGTGTAATGGATTACTACAAAATGCAAAATGTGCAAGCGGATACAAATATGCGTAACTCATTTAGCAACAATAAGGAAAATAAGCCAGAACGCCCAGACCGTCACGGCGGCGGAATGGTGTAGGTTAGCCTATGATTAAATGGATTATCATAGCGGCAGTTGTAATAATTGTAACTGTATTTGTAATACGCATAATCAAGGTAATGTTAAAGGCCGAAAAGGATAGCAATAAACCGCAATCTCAGCCAGAGGAAGGTGAAGTTTACAAGGAGTTTAATGCAAAGGACACCTCAATTAGCACTGGCTCGGGTACAAATAATGTTGTTACGGATATGTCAAATCATCAAAAAGATGAATTTGGCAGCGCTTTCTATGATGATGTAGATAGTGAGTTTAACGATTATCGCCGCCATGCTAGAAAGCCTAGCGACAACAATTCATTTCCTGACGGATTTGATTTTGAGGGCGACCGCTCAGATGAATATATCCCAGACTCGCCAGAATTTAGTTATATTCCTCGTAGGCAACCTTCTAAGAAAAAGCCTATCAAAAAGGAATTAAACGAAATGTCTACCGAAATGAAAGTGCTTATGTTAAGCGACATATTTGACAAGAAATTTTTTGATTAGTAGGAGAGATTAATAATACTCTTAACAATACTTTATAACAATATAAATACTAAACTTTAAGTTTGGTATTTTTTTTGCCTATATTTAATATATTTAAGTATGTTATTAGATGAATTAGATACTTATGTAAGCAAGGAATTAGGTGTAACATTAAAGGAATACCGGTATACAAATATTGGTGGCAAAATGATATATCTTGAAGGTCAGCGAGGCATAGCAACATTAACTAAAGATGAAGTTAGTTTTAAGTTAAAAACTAAAACATTTACTATTAAGGGTACAGACCTTTTTATAAAATATTACGATAACAACACAGCATTGGTGTATGGTAGTATTGTTAGTGTGGTGGTGCTATGAAACCAATGGTTAAAGTGCGGGTTACTGGATACAATCTTGACCAACTAATAAGCAGAATACATAGCAAAAATATAACGATTTATGACATTGAAAAGCCAAAAGCCAATGTTATGTTTTTTAATGTAAAATTTAGCCAGTATAAAAATCTGAAACCGCTGCTTGTAAACTATGAATACAACATCAGATATTTAGGTTTTGCAAATTTTAAAACTTGGCTTAAGTGCAATTTAGCAATATTGGTTGCCGTACCGTTTATTATTGTAGGTATGTGGTTTTCAACTCGCTTTACGTGGAATATTAAGATATATGGAGCCGAAAATACTTTAAACAATCAAATCATACAGATATTAGCCGACAACAATGTTAAAATTGGCGGGCGTTTGCCTGGTAACAACAAGTATATAGAGCAAATATTGCTAGAACAGTTGCCTAATGTGGCACAAGTAAGTTGTATGACTCGTGGAACAACTATTGTTATTAATGTTAGCCCTAAACTTGTGTACACACCCGAAACATATGAGCCAATACGAGCAAATCTAAACGGTATTATAACTAATTTTTCACTAATATCAGGCACTATGGCGGTAAGTGTAGGCGATTTTGTAAACAAGGGCGATATATTAGTGTATCCGTTTGCGCTAGATAAGGACGGTAACCAAGTAGACGTTAAGCCTATAGCCGAGGTTAAAGCCAAGGCTTATGTGGTTGGCTCGGCAAAACTAAGTGGTTCAAGCACCGAATTAGTGCGTACAGGAAATCAGTATACAACATCTAGCATAACCCTGCTAAACAAAAATTTATTTTCAACAAAATTGCCAAAACCATTTGATATTTACGAAACTAGCGTGTATAATGAGTATATAAGTAGCGTGTTGCCAGTTGTTAGAACAAAAACAACATTTTACGAGTTGGGGTATAGGGTTGTAAACTACGATCTGGTGGCGGAGCAATCTAGGATAGAGCAGGAAAGTAAGGACTTAGCATATCAAAATCTACCAACCAATAGCGAAATTCTAGACGAAAAAACTACCAGCATAATAGTAAACGATACACTATATTCAACCACTACTTTAACAATATTTACAATTATTTCTAATTAGGGGTTAGGAAATGATTGTTATAATCAGGAGAAGAAAATTATGTTAGATTTACAAAAATACACAAAAATGTGTCAAATCGGAGACCATATCAAAGCATTGGAATCGATGGATATGGACAAATCCCCTAAAAGTTATGCTCAAATGTTAAAAAAATATCAACTACAATATGGTAAATTAAAACAAGAGTTGTTTGATGAACGTGATTTTGATTCAAATATAGATTTAAAGTTATATATTTCTGAATGTTTAAACATTTTAAACAAAAACATCATCGAGGGACAACCTAAATGGCAATATTATTTAGATGAAGTATCTTACAAAAATACAGTTGTTCCGGATTTCTACGGAGACCACATACATCATCATTATATTTATCAAGTTGTATTCGTATGTGGAGATAAAGAAATTCCGTTTTGCACAGTAAACAGAAAACTAATTTATGGCGACAAGATGGGAACAATCAATTTCTTAACTGAAGCAATGCACGCACCATTTAGTTTAAGGCTAGATGATGAATGTGATGAGTTTGATAGCCAAACTATTAAGGAGTTAAAAAAAGCACCTTTCAAGGTAGTGTACAAACAAAAACTTAATAAAGATCAAAAGGACATGACATTAATTCAGCAACGAATTACTGAACTGCAAGTACAATACAACGATAAACATAGTGAATATTTAGATTGTCTTGAACAATTGGACAAACTAGACAAGGAAGGAATTTTTAATAAAAACTAATGGAGAACAATATGCTTAATGTTTATTCAAAAATACGCACATTTGATGATAGTATAATAAGTGATTTGGAAGAGGTTATTAAAACCACTTTTAAGGTGCTTAAGCAACCTACTAAAAATATAAAATACAATCTTTACGTGGTGTCTAAGGCTTTTATTCATGACCTTAATTTATCTACACGTGGCGTAGATAGGGCAACTGATGTATTAAGTTATCCAACCACCGATATTGTGGCAGGCGAAGTGTTGGATTTGGATAAATATAAGTTTGATATTGACCCTATGGATAATAGTTTATTGGTTGGTGAAATCTTTATTTGTAACGAAGTAGCCAAATCACAAGCAAAAAAATATAATCATAGTTATAGACGTGAATTTTGCTTTTTGTTCCTACACGGAGTGCTACATTGCCTAGGCTATGACCATATAGACGAAAATGATAGAGTACTTATGGAGCAGGTACAAAAACAAATTTTAGATAAATGCAAAATTACACGTGACTAATTTGATAAATAATTATATTAATCTATATAAATAAGCAAATTAATTTATTTGCTGGCGGACAATCCGCCCGTGGCACGCGTAGTGCAAAATTTTCAAAATGCTTGCATTTTGAGTGACATTGTCACTAAAAATAAAGAAGGAAAAACAGATGGAATTTAAATGCGGATATGTAACAATAATAGGGAATACAAATGTTGGCAAAAGCACGCTAATCAATCGTATTGTTGGCGAAAAGGTGGCTATTGTGTCACCTAAGGCACAAACATCAAGGGACAACACTATTGGCATATACAATGACGACAACAGTCAAATTATATTTATAGATACACCTGGTTATCACAAAACCGAGCATAAACTAGATGAGTATATGCAGGAAAATATTGACAATGCAATCAATAGTGATGTAAACGTGCTTATATATGTAATTGATGGTAAGAAGCCACTTGTGGAGCAATATGAAAAATTAGCCAATAAGGGTGATAAGCGTAGTAAAAAGATATTGGTTATCAATAAGATTGATGACACAACTTTTGAACGTTTATACCCACAACTTGCTCGCCTTAATGAAATTGCCAAGGTTGATGAAATTTTACCACTTTCAGCGCTTAAAGGCAAAAATGTGGACGTTCTTATTGATATGATTAAAAAATATCTTCCAACCTTTGATTACGAAATGCGATATTATCCAGTAGAGCAATTTACTGACAAAAATGTTCGATTTTTGTCGGCTGAAATCATTAGGGAGAAAGTTCTGCTATTATATAATGAGGAGATACCTCACGGTGTAGCGGTGCAGATTACCAAGTTTGATGAAAGTGAAGACGTAATCAAAATTAGTGCCGATATCTATTGTGAAAAGGATTCACACAAAATGATTTTGATAGGCAAAAATGGTGAGGCTATTAAAAAGTTATCAACCATATCACGTATAGCAATCGAAAAGATGTTGGATGCTAAAGTTTACCTAGATTTATTTATAAAGGTTAAGCCTAATTGGCGTGTAGACCACTTGATGCTAGATGAATTTGGTTATAGCAATAAGGATTAGTTTTTGGTTAAACCAAATTATGAGTAATGCCTGCAAGGTGAATAATTGATGGTAAATTGAACTGTATTGATGCATATATTGATTGTAAAATCATATACTAAAATAGGAGGGATAATAATATGGATAAAGTTAAAGGGATATATGAGTTAGAACATTTGGCGCTTGTAAGTGCTATAACAGATTTAAGCCCATATCGTGAAGGTAGGTCTACTTTGCGTGAACGTTATTTCCCTATTAGAGCATTAAGCAGGGCTGTCCACGAATTGGTGGATACCTATGGTCAGGATTATATTTCTGACGAAGAATTTTTTGGTGATGATGAGGAATTTGTTCGTTAAATAGTAAATTATGGATACAAAGGTTAAAGGAATTATTCTAAGCACTAATGATTATTTAGAGGCGGATAAAATCGCCTCCATTTTTTCATACGAGCAGGGTGTGATTAGTGCTAAGTTTGTAGGTGTTAAAAAGGAGAAGGCCAAACTAAAGGCCTTGGCGCAGCCATTTACATTGGCAGAGTTTGAACTAATTAGCAAAAAGGACTTTAATACAGTTAAACAAGGGGTTGTAATTGATAATTTCCCTAAAATAGTTAGCGATTACAATAAAACAATATGTGCATTTATATTGGTAGACATACTTAAAAGCATTTTACCAAGACATAAAGCAGAGCCCGACATATTTTTACTTAGTGTAAATGCGCTAAAAAAGATTGAGGAGGAAGATGCCGAGCAATCACTAATTGAATTTATAATAGCTATTATAGATGAGATGGGTGAAGGGCTTAATTTGTTTGATACAGAGGGTAGAGTATATTTAGATAAAATGGTGGCGGACTTTACACCAAAACCTACGGTAAATAGTGTGGAGATTGATAAAAAAGTATATAAGGCACTTACCGTTCCATCCAACAATAGCGCAACAAAAAAAACGTGCTTAAAATTATTAAACACAATACTTCTACTTAAATATGATGTAGAACTTAAATCGTTTAGTTTTCTATAAAAAAGATATAGCATGGAGGTGCTATATCTTTTTTATGTGTTTTAATATGATTTTATAAACTATACAGTAACTGTATCTCTATTTAACGTGTTTATCTTTAAAACAGTCTTTGCAAACTTCTTGATAATGTTCGCTTGATGGCTTTTCTTCGTGTATAGAAAATTTGCTATTAGAGATTATGCTTTTTCCACAATTAAAGTCAAATTTTACTGAGTCTAAGCCCACAGCAAATCTTGAATATCCATCTTTTAAATAGCGTACATCACCTTCATGCAGAGTGTATCTACCTAGTTCTTCGTCGTAAACGCAGATATAGACGTCTTCTTTAGTTGTTGAAACGTACATTCCAGGAGCAACCTTATTTGCTTCATTATATGCACAGTATCCAACTATGCCAGCTAGACATACAGTTCCCATAATTAGATCAAAAATTAATGATGATTTACTTGACATAAATATTTACCTCCTTACCTAATTTATTTTGATAACCTTTCAATTTCTTCTTCTGAAAAACATCCAGTACACACTTCGTCATAATATTTTTTGTCAATATCGTTGAGTGAGGTTATAACATCGCCGTTTATCTTTAATGTTTCTCCACATCCAAATTCATAGTAACTAAAGTTTGAAGCGCGTGCACCTTCGTTGCAGTATGTAAGTTTGTGTAGAGTTGCGTTGTCGTTAAAATCTACAACCGCACGAAGATATCTGTCTGTGTTTTCTGTAGTTTGGTTTTCACATCCAGTTAAAGCTGGGGTTGACATAACCATTGCAGCCAAACACATAGAAGCAATTAATCTTTTATTCATAAAAAATACCTCCATTAAATGAAGGTCAAGTAAAAGAATTAAAAAACAAGACCTTCATGATTTAGAAAGTCTTGTTATGTAAACATATTTACACTGCATAAAGCGGACTATTCGTCGGTTGTCGCCTATGCACAATTAGGAACTACTCCCTTTCTATACTCATATGATAGCACATATAGTTTGGCTTGTCAATATATTCTTTAAAATTTTTTATTTTTCTACAAAGTGTAGTCATCTTCCTTATCTAAATCATCAAAGGTTGATATTAGCATTTGAGCCCCGGTTGCCAAACCTGCCGAACCAAGCAGTAGTGCGATAATGGAAGGAGCGCCAACCCTTACAGAATCTTCATGAATATCTTCCTTAATTTCATCAATGGCGCTAGTTTCCTTGAAGTATTCCTGTTTAACCTCAGGCCTTTTTGCATATTCAGATACAAATGAAGAAGTTTTGGTTAATTCAAATAATTTTTCATCATATTCGTTTGCTCCAATTTTGCCAGAGAAGAAATCTTGTTGCAATTGATTGAGTCGCGTTTGATATGCCATACAATAATCAGGGTCTTTTTTAAGCAAATTGTAAAGTTGAGATTGCTTTATTTCCAATTGTTTATTTAAATCAGTTTGCCTATCAGTGCATCTTAATGCCATTGCTACAGATGCAATGGTTATGGATATGGATACAGCAATTACCATAGATGCTATTATGCGTTTCATTGGTTTTTCCATAGGTATGCCCCCTTAAAAGTGATTGAATGATAACACATAAAAAAATATATGTCAACGATATACAAGAAGTTTTTAAAAAAAAATAAAAGTAGCATAAATTATAAAAATTTTAATATATAATAACAAATGGAAACAACATTTTTGGAGTTAAAATGTAAGCAAGTTATCAATGTGGTTGACGGCAAAACTCTGGGCAGGATTGTTGATATTGTGGTTGATATAAAAACTTGCAAAGTGCTAGGATTAATTGTGCCAAGTCCTAGCAGTGGTTGGTTATCGTGTTTTAAAAGCGGTAAGGAAATTTTCATTCCATTTGATTGTATTTGCAAGATTGGTGTAGATGTAATACTGGTTGAATTATATATCAACAACAATCATGCAAAACCTCCGCCAGATGAACCCAAGCCAAAGCCGTGTAATCCACATTCTTGCGATAAGAAATAGCAAACAATTATGTAACAAAAATTGTAAAACACAATAACTTGTGTTAAATTTTTTAATTTGTAGCACAAAATGTATAATTTATTTAAAAAGTTGTAATAATTTGGTTGTGTTTTTTTATAAAATATGCAATAATTTAAATATATTAAATTTTAGGAGATAAATTATGAAATGTGTATTTTGTGGCTGTAAGGATAATAAGGTTGTAGATAGCCGATATTTAAAGGATACTGCCATTCGTAGACGTAGAGAATGTATTAATTGTGGTAAGCGTTTTACAACATACGAAACTGTTGAATCTAGCCCAATGATTGTAACTAATGTTCTTAACGAGCGTGAGCCTTTTAAGATTGATAAGTTAATCGAAAGTTTAAAGTATGCAACATATTGCCAAAATATTAGCGATGTTCAAGAGTTGGCAGACTCTATCGAGCGTGATTTATTAGCGCTTAATAGTCAAGAAATTACAACTATGGATATTGTAAAGGTTGCAATTGATAAAATAAGCGAGGTGGACAACATCTCTGCGCTAGTATATTATACTCAACACACAGATTGTTCTAATTTTGAGGACGTGCGTAAATTTATAAACAATTAGGGTTAAAGCCCTTTTTTGTTGAGGTTTAGTATTGACTATAATATAATATTGTGATAAAATAAAATTATTGGAGAAAATTATGATAACAGTAAGTGGTGTAAGTTTACAATTTGGAAGTAGAAAATTATTTGAAGATGTAAATCTTAAATTTAATAAGGGCAATTGCTATGGTGTTATTGGTGCTAATGGTGCTGGTAAGTCTACATTTATGAAGATTTTATCTGGCGAAATTGAACCTAATAAGGGCGAGGTGATAATCCCTAAAACTGAACGTTTGTCAGTATTAGAGCAAAATCAGGAAAAATACAACGATTGCACTGCAATTCGTACCGTTTTACTTGGACACAAGCGCCTTGTAGAACTAATGGACGAGCAGGAAATGTATTATGCGAAGGGCGACCTAACTGATGAGGAAGGTGAAAAACTTGCATATTTAACTCAAGAGTTCATGGACATGAATGGCTGGGAAGCGGAAAGTGAGGCACAAGCGTTACTAAACTCACTAGACGTGCCAAGCGATTTGCACTATGAGTTAATGGCTAATATTGATAGCAAAATCAAGGTTAAAATTTTGCTTGCTCAAGCATTATTTTCTAACCCTGATAATCTAATTTTGGACGAACCTACCAACAACTTGGACGTAAAAACTATCCGTTGGCTTGAAAACTTTATATTAAATTTTGAAAATACAGTTATCATCGTATCCCACAACCGTCACTTTTTAAACAAAGTGTGTACCAATATCTGCGATATCGACTATGGCAAAATTAATATGTTTGTAGGTAACTACGATTTCTGGTACGAATCTAGCCAATTAATGCTTCGTCAAATGAAGGACCAAAACAAGAAGGCAGAACAACGTGCTAAGGAATTACAGGAATTTATTGCAAGATTCTCTGCTAATGCAAGTAAAAGCCGCCAAGCAACCAGCCGTAAAAAGGAGTTGGAACGCCTTACCATCGAAGATTTAAAGCCAAGCAGCCGTAAGTATCCATATATCGACTTTAAGTTTGAAGGCCGTATCGGTAACGATATTTTAATGGTTAAAAACTTAAGTAAGGAAGGATTGTTTAGCAACGTGTCGTTTACCTTGCATAAAGATGAAAAGGTGGCTTTAATATCTCAAAACAGCTCAGTTGTTAAGGCAGTTTGCGATATTCTTGCAGGTGTTGATAAAGATTACACCGGTCAAGTTATTTGGGGTAAAACAATCAACCCAACTTATCTTCCTCAAGATAATAACGAGTTTTTCGAAAATTATGATGGGAACCTTGTACAATGGATTAGTCAATTTACCAAGGAAACCGAAGCGTCATTCCTACGTGGCTGGTTAGGCCGTATGCTATTTAGCGGTGAAGAGGCTGAAAAGTCTGCAAAAGTATTATCTGGTGGCGAAAAAGTTCGTTGTATGCTAGCTCGTATGATGTTGATTGGTGGCAACTTCCTAATTATGGATGAGCCAACTAACCACCTTGACCTTGAATCTATTACCGCGCTAAATAAGGGTATGGAACGTTTTGAGGGTAATATGATATTTGCAACTCATGATGAAGAAATTATTTCAACCGTTGCTAATCGTATTATTCGTATTAATTCAACTATCGAATATGACAAAAACATTTCTTACGAAGATTATTTAACCGAACAAGAAGGCAAATAAAAACAAAAAATCTCCTAATTCTAGGAGATTTTTTTGTATTACTTTTCGGCTGTGTCGGTAGTAAATGTTTCCTGTTTTGGTTTTTTAACTTCAGTTTTTTCTTTCACTACTTTATCAAGTTCTTTAGCGCTAGTTTCGGCTGTTGTAATTTTTTCATCACTAACAGATACTTCTTCTACAATTTCAGCCTTAGGCGCTGGTTTTGGAGTAGTTGCTTTTGGCCTTTTAAGCGATTTGTAGAAAATTTCACCTTCGTGTGATTGGAAGTACACGCCAAGTATATGTTTACGGCGGGAATTGATAATTGTATATGCTGCACGCTTACGTGCACCACCGATTACGTTTTTGGTACGCTTAATGTTACTTTCGACAAATACATTGTATGCAAGAACTCTACCAGTTGTATCCACTACAGTTATACCATCAAAGTTAAGCATGTTTATAAATAGGGTAGCAAAGGCTTGCAGTTTTTCTTCACTATAACTTTTGCTTTGAGTAAACAATTTGCTAAACGAAATAGGATTTTCCAACCAAATACCGTCTTCAAAGAAACCGTTATCCTTGTAGTCCTTATCAACTATTACGCACATTGCGCCATTAAGGTCTTCAATAACCTTGTTAAATATGTTGTAGAACATTATATGAACTTCATCTAACTTCTTCTTAGTAGTACGAAGTTTTGAGAAGCAGTCCTTGGTAAATTCGGCAATCGTTTGATTTTTATCTACATCATGTGATGCGTGTAGTGAGGTATTGATGCGAATGGTGTTGCCGTGGGTGCTAAACAAACTCATTTCAAAATCACTAATACTTTCAGCAACAATACAATTAATCTTGTCGGCACGATCAAGTAGGTAAGTGCTTTGCTTAATTTCGGTAATCAAACTTTTTTCCTTAAGGCTGTTAAATGTTTTACAAATTCCGTATGTAAATTTATCATCCTTATTTTCAATATAAATACACCATTCCTTTTTTGCAATGGCGATAAGAGGCTTTAATCTACTATTAAACATAATAGCATCATCATCTTCAAACACTTGAAGTTTGTATGCTTTTGGGATTGTTTTTAGTACTGCATCAATATTGTTGGTAAACAAAATTTTAGGTTTGGTATGGGTGCCTTCTTCACGATAATCCAAAAGTTCGTTAAAACTATTTAAAAAATGTGACAAAAGCATCGAGTCAAAATTTTTGTACTCGTTGTTGATAAATTTAATTAAGTCGGTTCTTCCTTGTTCAAATATTGTAACATTTTCCATCTAAAAATTCCCCCTTTAAAATTTTTATTGTGCAAGTATTAAAAGTGTACGGCAGCCAAACACGCTGGCAATCAAACAGCGTACAAAAAAATTTATAAAAACAAATCTATATTATTAATACACTAGCAAAAATATTTACAAAAATCAAATAAATTTTACAACTTTTTAAATATTTTATAAAAATATTGCATATATTTGGGTATGACGATATATGATTGCAATAAATATGAGGAATTTTGCATTAAACAATTAAATATTTCTGACCCCAAACTAAAACTAAGATTGTATGAAATTGGTTTTTTTGTCGGCTCAAAAATCAAGGTACTTAATAAATCATTTTTAAACAAAACTCTGCTTGTAAATGTGCTGGATTCATGTTTTACAATCAAAGGAGATGTTGCAAAATTGATAGAGGTTGATTATGCGTAAAGTGTATATTGTTGGCAATCCTAATAGTGGCAAAACAACCTTATTTAACTCGCTAACTAAAAGCTCGGAACATACCGGAAATTGGCATGGTGTAACCGTTGAAAAAACAAGCAAAATAATTAAGTTTAAATCAAACGAATACGAAATTATTGACCTGCCAGGAATATATAGTTTAAATCCTTTTTCGTTAGAGGAAAATATTAGTATTAACGAAATTAATTCTAGTGTAGATGAACAGATTTTATACCTACTAGATGCAAACAATTTTAAACGCAGTATGCTGCTTGCAATCAACCTTTTAATGCTAGGCAAAAATATAAAAATTTTAATTAATAATTATAATAAATTTTCAAAGTCCGGAGGTGAAATAGATGTTAAATATTTGCAGCGAATTTTGGGTTGTGAGGTGGAGATTATTGATGCAAGAGAAATAAAACTTAAGGAAGATTTTTTTAGCTTTAAAACAACGCTAACACCATTTATAAAAACACTGTTTAATGAACTGAATTCTAAGCAAGAAAATATGTCAAATAATTCATTAAATAATCAGTGCAAAAATGCACAGGAAAATAAAAAATATAAAAATATAGAAACCGTATATAAATATATATTAAAAATTGCAAATAATGCCATAAAAAATAAAAATATAATTTACGGATACGGCAAATTTGACAAGAATATGCTTAAAATAAGTATATTTTTACCAATTTTTATTTTATTTATTTTTGGTGTAATTTATTTAGTATTTTTTCTTATTGGTCCAATTATTGGTGATTTATTTTTAAAATTGTTGCAAGTCATAATTCAAAAACCAATTATGGCAATACTAAAAGCTTCTACCAATTCTAGGTTTGTTTTGGCGCTATTTGAGGAGGGTGTTTTTGGTGCGTGTTTTGGTGTTTTGGGATTTCTTCCTCAGATATGTTTGATGTATATAGCATTGACTTTTTTTGAAAGTTCTGGTCTTGTTTCTCGCATGGCATTTTTACTAGATGATGTGCTGCAAAAAGTTGGATTAAATGGTAAAATTGTTTACTCACTTTTAATGGGGTTTGGGTGCTCTACAACGGCGACTTTAACCACTCAAAATATGGTGGACAAAAACTCACAAATTAAATCTTCACTTTTAATTTCGTTTATAAGTTGCAGTGCAAAATTACCTATATATCTAACCATGGTTTTGGCATTATTTTCTACCCTCGGAGTGTGGGTAATTTTTGGATTGTATTTACTTGGAATTGTGATAGCGGTATTGGTTGCAATTTTGTTGGAAAAAACAATTCTTCCAACAGGCAAAACAAATTTTATAATCGAATTTCCGCCACTGAGATTTCCAAAATTTTTTGAAATTTTTAATAGTGTAAAATCAACATGTAAACAATTTTTGGTAAAAGTGTTTGGAGTGATTTTTGGAGCGAGTGTTTTGATTTGGTTGCTAAGCAATATTAATATCAAATTTCAATACGTTGGCGAAACGTCAAAGTCGATACTATATAGTTTTAGCACTATCATATCTTGGCTGTTTAAACCAATTGGACTTAACAACCCTAATATAATCTGTGCACTACTGGTTGGTTTGGTTGCAAAAGAGTTGATTTTATCCAGTTTCGCAATTAGTAATAAGGTTGCATCGGTATCAATGCTTGCTGCAAGTTTAACAGTTGCTGGAAATCCAATTTGCTTTAATATTGCTAGCGGACTTTCATTTTTGGTTTTTACATTACTATATTTTCCGTGTATCTCAACCTTTGGAGTGTTGTTAAAACAGGTGGGCGTAAAGTATACAGTTGTTGGTTGTGCAATGCAGCTTAGTGTTGCATATATTTCATCATACGTTGTTTACAATATCGCAACTAAAGGCTTTGTGCAGCTTATGGTTGGATTGGTGGTTGCCTTGGTTTGTTTTGTAAGCATAAAACTTATGTATCAAAGATACAAAGATAAAAAGTTATTTTGCAATTGCGTAAATTGTAACAAATGTAAAAAATAAAACAGGTAATTTGTTTTGCCTGTTTTTTGTGTTATAAAAAAATAATCTCATCTCATTGCACTATTGGGTTTATATAAAAGTGCTAAAAAGGTTGCTTTTGTGGAAGTGTGCAAATTTTCAATTTTAGAGTTTTGATTTAAAAGTTTTTAAATAATGGTTGAAAATTGAGGGGATATTTGTTATAATAATAAGGATAATGGTTCAATCGGTTAGGATTGGTTAAAAGAGGTGATGGTATGAATAAGCCAATAGTTGCAATTGTAGGAAAACCCAATGTTGGTAAAAGTACATTTTTTAATAAAGTTGTAGGTCGCAGGATTAGCATTGTGGAAGATACTCCAGGTGTTACACGTGACCGTATTTTTGCAGATGCTACATGGTGTGGCTATGCATTTACTATGGTAGATACTGGTGGTTTGGATTTTGAAGCCAAAGATGAAATTAATGCAAATATTTTGGAACAAGCTCAACTTGCAATTGACGTGGCAGATGTAATTGTATTTTTTGTAGACGGCCGTGAAGGTATGACAGCGCAAGATAAAGAAGTGGCTGCATATTTGCGTAAGGCAAAGGCACCTAAAATTTTGGCTGTAAACAAACTTGATAATTATGAGGTAGAAAAAACTTACGAATTTTATGATTTAGGTTTGGGTGAGCCTTATGGTGTGTCGGTAGAGCACGGTAAGGGTGTTGGTGATTTGTTGGACGCTATTGTGGCTCAAATTAAACAAATACCAGAAACTGAGGCAAACAAAGGTCTTAAACTTGCTATCGTTGGTAAACCTAATGCGGGTAAAAGCACACTTACCAATTATTTGGTTGGTGAAAAGCGTGTGGCGGTAAGTAGTATTGCAGGGACTACTCGTGATGCTATTGAAGTGCCGTTTAGATATAACAATGAGGATTATATTATTATTGATACGGCAGGATTAAGAAGAAAAAGCAAAATTGAGCCATCAAGTATCGAGCGTTATAGTGCGGTGCGTAGCCTTGATGCTATTGCTAGATGTGATGTGGCGTTGCTTGTGATTGATGCAGAGCAAGGTATAACCGAACAAGATGTTAAGATCGCTGGACTAATTCATGAGCAGGGTAAGCCTAGTGTTATTGTTGTAAATAAGTGGGATTTGGTTGATAAACAAACAGGTACGCTTGAAGCATTTAAAAAGCAAATGGAAGTAGACCTTATGTTTATGAAGTATTTTGTTCCAGTATTTATTTCTTGTAAGGAGCATAAACGTACCGGCAAGGTTATGGAGATGGTGGAAAAGGTATATAGCAATTCTACACGTGAAGTTACAATGGGATTGTTTAATAATGTGCTGGTTAATGCTATTGGTATTACACAGCCACCAGTTAAAAATGGTCGTAGGTTGAAAATTACACACGGCAAGCAAAGCGGTACTTGCCCTCCAACGTTTGATATATATTGTAATGATGCATCAATTGCAGACACAAATTATACTAAATATTTGGAAAAATGTATTAGAAATGCCTTTGACTTTAGCGGTACACCAATCAAAATTCAATTTAAGTCACGTAATGAAAATGATTAAAATTAAGCGCCTACATAATGTGGGCGTTTTTTGTTAAATATTATCCAATTTTAACAACTCTATCAAAATTGCTTGCTAAAAATTTAAAAGTTAGTTAATATGGTAGGTGTATAATAGGAAAGGTGTATATGAAAATTTTTTATTTAGTTATTTTGGCTGTGTGTAGTTATTTGTTTGGTAATATTAATTTTGCTAAGATTATTTCAAGGTCTAAGAAAGATGATATTACAAAGCATGGTAGTGGTAATCCTGGAACGCTTAATATGTTGCGTACATTTGGTTTTAAGTGGGCGATATTTAATATGACTCTTGAAATACTTAAGGGCGTAGTGCCAACATTAATTGCAAAACTTGTATTTAAGGATTTAGGTTTAAGCCAAATCGCTGTGTATGTAGCCGGTATATCAGTAATTTTAGGCCATATTTACCCGGTTTTTTCTAAGTTTAAGGGAGGAAAAGGCGTTGCTGCATTTGCAGGTTTTAGTTTTGTTGCACTTCCATGGTGGGTTGCATTAATTATTTTGGTTTGCTGCTTTACTTTTGTTGTTATTACAAGTATCGGTTCTATTGGAACTCTTGGTTTTGTGCTAATTTCAGCAACAGTGCAATTTGTCCGCATTAACCCTTCAAATTATGGCTGGTTGTGCTACATTGCACTTGGATTTGTGGTAACATTAATTATGTTTGTGCACCGTGGAAATATCAAAAGATTGTTTGCTGGTAAGGAAAATCCTACCAATATTCGTGCAGCGTTTAAAAAGGATTTTAAACTAGGAAAATCTAAAGATACTGAGGTGCAGGAGTTAAAGGAAAATCCAGATGTTAAGCTTGATGAAAATACCAATAATCAATCAGCAACTGATGCGACACGGGTTAAGATTTTAAGCGTTGAACAGTCTGCCGAAACAAGCGATAAAAGTGAAGATAAATAGTATGTGAAAAGTTCTCCGGTTTGGAGGGCTTTTTTGTGCCTAAAAATCAATTTGTTTAAAAATATACTTAATTTATTTTGACAAATGTTTAACATATATGTTAAAATGATTGTGAAATTAGTAATGAATGACATAATATTTTGCAACTAAATCAAAATAATACAAAGGGGAAAACAGATGAAGGCAAAAAGAATAGCGATAGGGTTAGGTATTGCGGTAACTACCATTTTAGCGGTGGTTGTTGGCGTACTGGGATTTAATAAGGGTGGTAAAACTGAACCACAAATTTTTGCGCAACCGCATAACCAAGGATTGGTGGCAGAGGAGTTTAAACCAACCACATATTATTTTGATGATGGTGAAGTACGAATGGCTAAAGGTTCGGACAGATTGGTGTATTCCTATGATGTCAATCAAACAGCAAGCGCACCGGTAGCATATGAGTATGTATTTAAAAATTCATTAAGCACTGAAATGGCGGTAAATATTAAGGAGATAGAGGTTACAGGAGCGACGGTGTCATATCAATGGAGCGATACTAAGCTAGATGAAATAACCCAAAGTGAATCACACTTTATCACCCAACCAATATCATCAAACGGAGCCAAGTATTTGTATGTAGTGTTAACACCAGAAGATGAAGATGTTTCGGTGGTAGTAGATACAGAGATAAAGTGGAACTATGGCGAAGCCGGCAATATCACCAAAATACATACAGTAAGTGGCTTGCCATTTACTCAAACATATATCAAGAACATGCCAATTAATGAAGAAGACATGTTACTTCCAAACATGGAAGAAGGTTATGCCTTTGGCGGCTGGTACTGGGATGCAGACTATGTTCAGCCAGTACAGTTCCCACTAGCATATAGCGGCAAACAAATGTATGCCCGTGTAGGCTCACCACTCCCAGACGACTGGTACGGCACGTATACCAGCTCCATCTCAGACCCATACTATCAAAAATATGGTGTTATTACAACAGGAACTCCGTTATCTACATTAAAAAGTCAGGATATAATTATCCCAGAGGTGCATAATGGTCAGGAAGTTAAATTGATAAATGTGACACTCACTGATGCTACCAATATTAGAATACCGGATACGATGGAGAAGATTAGTTATGCTTTTCAAAATAATACCAGTATTAAAGGAGCGTATATTCCTAAATCGGTTAAATATACAGACTCTACTTTCCGAAGTTGTACAAACTTAACTAAGGTTGTATTTGAGGAAGGTTTTGTGGGCTATATTAGCAGTTGTATTTTCCAAGGATGTAAAAGTTTAACAAGCATTTCAATTCCTGAGGGTGTTACAGTAATTGGTAGTTATGCGTTTGATGGATGTTATAATCTATCAGATGTTACTATTCCATCTACCATTACTGAGATTGGAGGTTATGCATTTTATAATTGCTCGGCATTAACAAATATATCAATTCCAGATTGCGTTACCAGCATAGGGGGGTATTCCTTTAACGGATGTAAAAGTTTGGTTGCTATAAAGATTCCATCTGCACTTACCAGTTTAGGTAGCGCTGCATTTCAAAATTGTTCAAGCTTAACAGGTAGTATTATAATCCCTGAAGGTATTACACGTATTAATAGTAGTGTATTTGCAAATTGTACCAAGATATCATACATATCCATACCTAGCAGTGTGTCATATATAGACAGTTATGCATTTTCTAATTGTGACGGTATAACAGAGATGACTGTTCCAGCCAACTTAACAACATTGGGAAGTAATGTATTTAGCAATTGTGACAATCTTGTTAGTGTTATATTTGAGGATGGATGTAAGTTAACTAGCATACCGAGTCAAGCATTTGAGGTTAGCAACATTAGGAGTATCATAATACCTGAAAATGTCACTAAGATAGGTGATTACGCATTTCGAGGGTGTAAAAGTTTAACAAGTTTAGAGTTTGCTGGCGACAAACTTACCACCATAGGTAAACAGGCATTTAGTGATAGTTCATCACTCTATCGATTTGCATCGGTTAGTGGCACATTGGTAATACCTGCTAGTGTAACAACTATTGGTGACCATGCTTTCAAGAGTAACAAAATAGAAAATTTGATATTTGAGCCAAACAGTAAGTTAACAACTATTGGTCAATATGCGTTTGGTGGCAATAAAATACAAAATGATGTTATAATTCCTGATAGCGTTACCTCATTGGGTTCTAGTGCATTTTCAGCCAATTTAATGCAAAGAGTATATATTGGTTCTGGTATAACAACTGTTAGCTCGTCGGCATTTAGTAGTTGTAAAAATTTGACGGAGGTTACTTTTTCGCCCGATACTAAGGTTACAAGTATAGGCAGTAGTGCATTTAGTCATTGTGAAAAGCTTGAAACTATAACCATCCCAGCCAGTGTCCAGACTATAGGCTCTAGTGCGTTTGGATATTGCTATAATTTAAGTTCTTTTAATTTTGAATCGGACAATACATTAACCACATTGAATTCTGGGGCTTTTAGAGAGTGTTATAAATTATCGAGTATAGATTTTCCATCATCATTAACAACGTTAGATCTTAGCGCAATTTATTATTGTCGCGGATTAGCTAGAATAGATATCCCTGAAGGGGTGGTTACTGTTACGGGTAGCCCATACGATTGTTTTGGTGTAAATACTATAACAATTCCTGCTTCTGTAACTAGTGTTTCGACAGGAGTAATTAAAGAGTTTGATAATTTAAACTCCATAATCGTGCATGAGGATAACCCTATATATGATAGTAGGGATAATTGTAATGCGCTTATTGAAACTGCTACAAACACATTAATAGTTGCTTGTGGCAGTACAATAATACCTAATGGTGTTACAAGTATTGGCACTGAAGCGTTTGCTAGTTGTACAAATTTTGTAAATATAGTAATACCAGATAGTGTAACAAGTATAGGTAATAGCGCATTTAGCCGCTGTACTAAATTAGAGAATGTGATATTCTCTAAGAATCTAATCAGTATAGGGGCTAAGGCTTTTTACGGATGCACGGAACTATTAAAGGTAGAACTTCCTGAAGGTGTAACCAGTATAGGAACTGATGCGTTTAGGGGATGTTCTAAGATAAAATCTATAATAATACCTAGTACTATTACTAGTATAGCAGATAATGCCTTTAATGGTTGTTCTCAGTTAAAAACAGTATATAATCTATCAGCTTTGGATATGACTGCGGGAAGTTCTACTCATGGATATGTGTCCTATTATGCTACCAATATATATAATTCGATGGATGGAACTCAATCCATAGCATTTACTATTACATACACCGAAGTAGATGGCGGATTGGCAGTCACTGGATATACTGGTACACCTACGGAGGTTGTATTAGATAGCCGTACCATTAGGATAGATAGTAAAGCGTTTTATGATTGCGATACATTGCGTATCATAAGAATACCTGCCAGTGTACAAACTATAGGTTCTGAAGCATTTTATAGCTGTGGTGCTTTGAGGTCTGTATTATTTGAGGATGGTTCACAGCTAACAGGAATAAGGGAAGCAGCTTTTAGATATTCGAGTATATCAAATATAAACTTAGGTGTTTGTACTCAATTAAAAAGTATCACAGCAGATTATGTTTTTAGTTCCTGCGAAAGCCTTACTCAAATAGTAATTCCTGAAAATCTAACACATTTTGGACTATATAGTACATTTTGGTTGTGTTACAACCTACGCACAGTATGCTGTCTAAATCCATCACTACAACTAACATTAGGAAGCAGTTCTTTTGGCAGAGTGGCAGAATATGCTGAGGAAATAATATATGGTACAAGTTTAGTGAGTGATGAGTTTGTTCTAGATAGCGTTAGATATTATAACGATGGTTTTTCAATTGATGTTATTAAATTGGATGATAAGTCGGTAACCAATGTTACCATACCTGAAGGGGTTACTGAAATTCCATCAGGATTGTTTAGTGGTTGTACCAATTTGGTTAGTGTTACAATACCTAGCACAGTTACCGTTATACCTAGTAATATGTTTAAAAATTGTGTTAATCTAGCAAGGGTTGTATTTGAAGAAGGTTCTCAACTAACTACAATAGATAGTAATGCCTTTTATAATTGTCTTTCACTAGTCAATCCCGTAATCCCAGATGGGGTGACAAAAATTGCTGCTAATGCATTCTATGGGTGTAGTGGTATAACTGAGATTAATTTGCCAGATAGTGTGGAGAATATAGGTCCTGATGCATTTAATTACACCAACCTAACCGGTATTAAATTGCCTAAAAATTTAAAAAGTATTTCCGTGAGAGGAACTACTGGTGGCGGAGCTACATTTGGAACTAAACTGCAAGGCAAACTTGTGATACCTGCCAGTGTGACTTTTATAGGATATCGAGCGTTTTATGGATGTAATCAAATTACCGAAATTGAGTTTGAAAATGGTTCACAACTAACTGAGATTTATTCATACGCTTTTTCAGACATGAGAAATGTTAAAACTATAGAGCTACCTTCATCATTAACAAGTCTAAGAGAATATGCGTTCCGTAGTTGCGGATTAACTAGCGTAACATTTGAAGTTGGGCCAAATTCACTGTCTATAGGTGATTATGTGTTTAGCGCAAATAATATAACCAATCTGGTATTGCCTAAAAGACTATCCGGAATAGGCAAGTATGCATTTTCAGGTATCATAGGTGGCAAGGTGGTGATACCTTCCGCTGTAACTACAATTTCTAATTATGCATTTAGTGGCGGTAAATTTACCGAACTTCTATTTGAAGCCGGTTTACAAGCAACAACTATTGGTAGTTATGCATTTTATCAGTGTACAGAAATATCAAGTGTTACAATACCAGCTAATGTAAAAACAATTAATACGTATGCGTTCCAAAAATGTTCTAATCTAAAACATCTATCATTTGCAGGCAATAGTAAACTGCAATACATTAAAGATTATGCGTTTCAGGGTTGTAACTTACAAGGAACCCTAGTATTACCATCAGGATTATTAAATATTGGCGCAAGTGCTTTTTCGGATTGTAACTTACAAGGAACCCTAGTATTACCATCAGGATTATTAAATATTGGCGCAAGTGCTTTTTCGGGTTGTAACTTACAAGGAACCCTAGTATTACCATCAGGATTATTAACTATTGGCGCAAGTGCATTTAGTGGAAATTCGCAATTGATAGGTAAACTAATTATTCCTGCTAGTGTAACGAGCATAGGTTCTGATGCGTTTAATAGGTGTTGCAATTTTACGGGTATAGTAGTGGAAAGTGGCAATACTGTATACGATAGCCGTGATAATTGTAATGCAATTATCGAAACTGCAACAGGTGCTTTGCTTAAGGGCTGTAATATGACATCAACTATTCCTTCTGGAGTAACTAGCATAGCAAATAATGCATTTAGAGAGTGTGCTAATTTGGTTAAAATATCAATTCCTGCAAGTGTAACAAGTATTGGTGAGTATGCATTTAATAGCTGTTCAAAATTGACCACTGTAACAATCGAATCAAATTCCCAACTAACTACGATAGGTGGCTATTCATTCCAAAATTGCTCTAGTTTACAGGGTATAACTATTCCTGCAAGTGTAACAAGTATTGGAAGCGCTGCATTTAATATTACTAACGGAACATTTAAATCTGCTATATTTGAGATGACTGAAGGGTGGAAATCTGGTTCTAAAGAAATAAGTGCAACAGACCTAGTAAACCCAGCTACTGCTGCAACTACCCTAACAAACAACTCAAACCGATGGACTAGAAGTTAGGTTTATGGTTGGATTAATCTAACTAAGCAGTTGGTGGTTGAGGTTGATAAGCAATAAAAAGAGAGTTGGTTTAGTTAACTCTCTTTTTGTATGACCAAGTGTGTTATAAATCGGAAATGTACATATTGGTTGCTTGTGAAAATAAATGCACAATTATTACATATAGTTTACGTGACTAGGCGCAAAGATTTTTTGAAAAGACTATGTTTTTTGCTTTACAAATATATGGAATTAGGCTATTATATAACTATGGATATTATCGATAAATTATATATGAGAGCTAAGGCTAAGAAGGGTACAATTGTATTACCTGAGGCTGTTCTGGATGAAAGGGTGATGAAGGCGTGTAAGATGATTGTTTCGGACGCTTTTTGTAACCTTGTGCTTATTGGTCAAAAGGAGCAGTTCCCGGTTGAACTTAAAAATAGTCCTTATGTAAAGATTGTTAATCCTGCCACATATTCCCGCATGGACGAGATGCTGGACCTATTTATTGAAAAGCGTAAGAAAAATAACTACACACGTGAACAGGCGTTGGATATTGTTATGGAGCCTAGTTATTTTGGTACAATGCTTGTGGAAATGGGCGAGGCAGATGGTATGGTGATAGGTGCATATTACACTTCGGCAGACGCCTTGCGTCCAGCGCTTCAAATTATCAAGGGCAAAAAGGGACAACGTGTGGTTGGTTCTATGATTATTGACCGAGATGATTTTGTGGAGCCATATCTATATATGGACGTGTCGTTAAACGAAAACCCAGACCAGCAACAACTTGCTGAAATTGCCATTGCCGGTGCAGATTTCTATCATAATGTAATTAATCGCGACCCTAAGGTTGCATTTATGTCATATTCAACTTTTGGAAGTGCAGAAAGTGATATGGTGTTAAAGATGCGCAATGCAGCTCAAATTGCTAAGGAAAATAGTGACTACATTATAGAGGGCGAGATGCAGTTTGATGCGGCGGTGGTTCCAGAGGTTGCACGTACTAAGTGTCCAAGTTCAAAGATTATGGGTAAGGCTAACGTTTTTGTGTTTCCAGACCTAAATTGTGGAAATATTGCATACAAAATTTCACAGAGGTTGGGTGGATGTAAGGCGACTGGCCCAATTATGATTAATTTTAATCACCCAGTAAATGATTTATCTCGAGGTTGCTCGGTAAATGATATTTATAACACAGTTGTTATAACAAAATTACAAATTGAAGGAGAAAAATAAGGTATGAAAATATTGGTAATTAATGCTGGTAGCTCTTCGTTAAAGGCTCAGCTAATTGACAGTAAAACATCAAAAGTTTATGCAAAGTGCACATGTGAACGTATTGGTCTTGACAATTCGTTTATTAAATTTGAAAGCGATAAGGGTAAAACTAAACTTGACTATGAAATGAAGGAGCATAGTGACGCAATCAAGGGTTTGATTGAACTATTGCTTAGTGATGACTATGGCTGCATCAAAAATATGAATGAGATTGATGCTATTGGTCACCGTATGGTTCATGGTGGTGAAAAGTTTGTAAAGTCTGTTGTGTTAGATGAAAATACTCTTAAATCTTTTGAGGAAATTATAGACCTTGCACCATTGCATAATCCTGCACATATTGTTGGTATGCGTGCTTGTATGGAGGCTATGCCTGATAAGAAAAATGTTGTGGTTTTTGATACATCATTCCATGCCACAATGCCTAAAAAAGCTTATATGTATGCAATCCCATACGAGATGTATACAAAACATCAAATTCGCCGTTATGGATTCCATGGAAGTTCTCATAGATATGTATCTGAAAAGCTAGGCGAGATTATGGGTGGATTAAAGGGTAAAAAGGTTATTTCTTGTCACCTAGGTAATGGTAGCAGCGTTACCGCAATTAAGGACGGAAAAAGTATTGATACATCAATGGGCTTTACTCCTCTTGCTGGTGTGGTTATGGGTACACGTTCAGGCGATATTGATCCATCTATCGTTCAACAAATTATGAAACTTAAAAATATGGATATCGACCAAACTATCAATTATTTAAATAAACAAAGTGGTTTGCTTGGCATTAATGGCGAAAGCAGCGATATGCGTGACATTGATGAAAAGCACACAACTGATGCAAGATACAAACTAAGCTTTGATATGTTGTGTTACAGTATCAAAAAGTATGTTGGTGCCTACACTGCTGTTATGGGTGGGGTGGACGCAATTATCTTTACTGGTGGCATTGGCGAAAATGACGAGTTTGTACGTGCCGAAGTTATGAAAGATATGGAATATCTTGGAATTGATTTTGACTTTGATAAAAACAACTCACTTCCACGTGGTACAATTGAATGTTTAACCAAGGAAAATTCTAAGGTTAAGGTATATCGTATACCAACAGATGAGGAATTTATTATTGCTCGTGATACTGAAATGTTGGTAAAGTAAGTATCAACTTAATGTTTGATTGATAAAAAATACGCTTAAAGGTTGGTTTAAGCGTATTTTTTTTGTTGTCCTATTCGGTTGGTATTACACCTATTGCAAAATATGAAATAAATCCAATGACTGAGCATACTATACCTATTATTGCAAGCACCTTATGTACAGGTAGTAAAACGATAAATCTTGCTATTAGTAATGCAAATAGTACGCACTCGATAAATGTTGTTAACACTTTTTGAGTTCTGTGTTTACCATGTTTTACAACGCCTTTTCCTTTCTTGGCATCTTCAATCCAATTTGCTCCATATGTTTTACCTCCCACCAAATGCTCTATAAATCTGTTGGAGATTAAAGCAAAGGTTGGAAGCAGCGGTATCCATATTAGGCTAAATGCAGGCTTTGATATATAAAATTCCAAATATACCAAAAGGCCCAATAAGCCTATTACAATAATCGACATAATCACAATAGATACGATGGACAAAACCTTTCCTAAGGTTGTTGAAAATTTTGAATCCTTCATAAAACCTCGCTTATTACCTACATTATAACATAAAGGTTTTGTATTTGTATCTAAATTTAACAAAGTTTTTAAAATTGTTTCAGTTGTAGAACGTTATTTGCTTAATAATGTTTGTATAAAATGGTTTAATAATTGCATTTGTTTTGATATATGTGAAGTTTGTGGTATAATTTAGCTATGAAGAAATGGATTAAAAATAACACTACAAGTTTAGCAGGCGTAACCGTTGCCATAACAGGTGCAACGGGTGGTTTAGGCGTTGAGATTTGTAAACATTTGGCATCATGTGGTGCTAACCTTATACTAGTCAACAGAAATTTGGCTAAAAGTGAGCAGCTTAAGAATGAGTTGCTTAAAATTTTTCCTAACATAGTTATAGATATAATTGTTGCTAACCTTTGTGAGTTTGGAAGTGTGAAAAATGCAACCGAACAATTAAAGCAATATAAGGTTGATGTATTAATACTAAATGCGGGTATATATTGCGTGCCACGATATACTAGCGATTTTGGATATGATAATGTATTTACCACAAACTTTGTTTCACACTACTATATGGTTAAACAGTTGCTACCAACTTTAAAAAAATCCGATAAAGGTAGGGTGGTGGCGGTTGGCAGCATTGCTCATAACTATACCAAGTTAAATGAAGGAGATATAGATTTTGCTTCAAACCCAAAGCATAGCAAAGTGTACGGCAATTCGAAGCGGTTTTTGATGTTTGCTTTATATGAGTTATTTAAAGGTGAGGATAAAGTAAAATTAAGTGTAGTTCATCCTGGTGTTACGTTTACCAATATTACCAATCACTATCCTAAATTGATTTATGCTTTAATTAAATACCCAATGAAATTTCTGTTCCCATCACCAAAGCGTGCGAGCTTAAATATATTGGCAGGTGTGTTTAGGGATACAGATTATCATTGTTGGATAGGACCTAAAATATTTAGTGTTTGGGGCAAACCAAAACTATCCAAACTAAAAACGTGTAGTATACAGGAAAGTAGTAAAATATTTAAAATATCAGAAAATATATACAATAAAATAATTAAATAAAAAATAAAACAACTTATAAAGCATTAATAAATTATTAAAAAACCACACAAATTGCTCGTTTGCAATAAAAATAATAAGAAATTTAACCATTTTATGGCATTTTTAGATATTTTATTTGTTTGAATTAATATTTTTTAATTTAATTTTAAATTTATTTGACAAAAAACTTTATAAGTTTTATTATTTAAATAGGAGGGTGGTTTTCACATGCAGTTTAATCATATATCAGTGTTAAAGCAGGAAAGTATAGATGGATTAAATATTAAGCCTGATGGCATCTATGTGGATTGCACATTGGGTGGTGGTGGCCATTCGCTTGAGATTGCTAAAAGATTGACAACTGGGCGATTGATATGTTTTGACAAAGATGAAGATGCTATCGAGTATGCTAGTGGAGTTTTAAATCAGCACTTAAACAAAATAACTATTATTCATGACAATTTCAAAAACATTAAACAAAGATTATACGAGTTAGGTGTTGAAAAGGTCGATGGTATACTATGTGACCTTGGGGTGTCATCATATCAACTAGATACTGCGGAACGTGGATTTAGTTATCGCTATGATGCAAAGTTGGATATGCGTATGGATAAATCCAAGGGCATTAGCGCATATGATGTAGTTAATACTTACAGCGACAAGGAGTTGCAAAAAATATTGTTTAGTTATGGCGAGGAGAAAAATACTTTTGCCATTGTAAAAAAGATAATTGCTAATCGCAAAATTAAACCGATAGAAACAACTTTCGAATTAAAGGATATTGTTACAAGTTGTTATCCTCCAAAGGACCGCAACAAGCCAGCACTATGTAACAAGGTGTTTCAGGCTATTCGTATTGAGGTAAACAACGAATTGGACGACCTTGATAGTTTGGAGGATATGATTAGTTTGCTAAACACCGAGGGTAGACTTTGTATTATCACATTCCATCCATTAGAGGATAGGATTTGTAAAAATTTGTTTAGGCTTCATGCCACAGGTTGTTTGTGTCCTGCAAATTTCCCTAAGTGTGTATGTGGTCACAAGGCTGACATTAAACTTATTAGCCGCAAACCGGTTATGCCGTCCGTGGAGGAGTTGGAACACAATTCGCGCTCAGCAAGTGCTAAGTTAAGAATTATAGAGCGTATATAATAAAAAAAATAAAAGAGGAGGGGTAGATTATGGACGAACAAAAGCAAAAATCTGTTATGACCGATAAAGATTTTGAAATCGAAAATATGCAGGAATTTTTGTTGGAAAATCAAGATATTAAGCTTGAAAACTTGCCTAAGTATGAAGATTTAATACAGCCAACAACTGTCCAAGCTAAAGAGCTGGAAAATATGCAGGAAGTTAACAATTTACCTTTCTTTGAAACTAAGTTACAGCCAAAGCAGGAACCTAAGGTTAACAAAACTGCAAAAAGGCGTTTTAAAATTGCTGCAAGTTGCTTTGCTGTGGTGGGTGTGTTGTTGTTTGGATTAACAATGATTAATGGCGTTGCCTTAGCGTTGGCTGCCGGCCAAAGAACAGACAATCAAAAGGAAATAACCACCCTTACGCAAGAAGTGGACGAACTAAAAGGTGATGTGGACGATATGATTGGTGGAGATGCCGAAAAGGTTAGATACAAACTTGCATTACCACGTAATTATCCGGACGATACATCAGAACTTACTTGGTTTGACAAACTTAGCATATTCTTAATGAAACTATTTGGTTAAAATGCATAAATAAAAGGATTGTAAAATAAATTTAGGTATGAAACTTAAAAAATTTTACAATCTTTTTTCTTTTCATAGGCGAGTATTTATACTATTGCTAGCATTTATAATGATATTTAGCATGATTTTTTTTAGGCTAGGATATTTGCAGTTAATTAAAGGTAAGGATATGCAAGTATTAGCGGCTAGCCAGTGGCTTAGGGACCTTCCGCTTTCAGCAAAACGTGGAGATATAATGGACCGTAATGGAGTATTGCTGGCTACTACTGAAACCACATACGATATATATGTACGTGCCCGTAGTGTAGATAATCCATCAGAACTTACTAAACTGTTAGCCGAAAGTTTAAATTTGCAGTATGACAAAACATATACCAAGGTTACCAACAAGTCGGTGTCTGAAACGCTAATTAAATTGCAAGTAGACGAGAAAACGGCTCTTAATATTGCTTCATCTGGATTTAAAGGCGTGTATCTATCGCAAAATGTTGGCAGAGTATATCCATATTCTAGCCTACTTACGCAAGTAATGGGATTTTGTTCGATTGATAACGTTGGTCAAACGGGTTTAGAAAGTTATTATGACAAATACCTAAAGGGTGTAGACGGTAAAAGTCTTGTTCAAACCAATGCTCAAGGGTTGGAACTGGAAAATAGTTTGGGCTATTATATCCCGAGCATAGCAGGCGCTAATTTAACCACAACAATTGATGTATCGCTTCAAATAATTTTGGAAAAATATTTACACCAAGCCCTAATTGAACACAAGGCTCAAGGTGTAACTGGTATAATTCTTGATGCAACCAATGGCGATATTTTGGCTATGAGTAATTTACCGGATTTTGACCTTAACAACGTCCCTCGTGACGATTTAAATAGCCTATTTTCAACTAGTAAAAATAAATCGGTTGTGGATGTTTACGAGCCTGGCAGTACATTTAAAATTATCACTATGGCAGCGGCATTAAATGAGGGTTTAACTAATGTAGATGAAAGATTTTATTGCGGTGGAAGTTGCAGCGTTGACGGTGAGCGTATTAAATGTTGGCGAACTCAAGGCCATGGCTCACAAACGTTAGTGGAAGGCTTTAAAAATAGTTGTAACTGTGTGTTTGTTAACCTTGCGCTTAGATTAGGGGTTGACAAACTATATCAATATATGGAACTTTGCGGTGTAGGACAGAAAACGGGCGTTGATATTTCAAGCGAAAGTTCAGGCATTGTTATGAGTAAAAACCTAGTTAAAAATGTTGACCTTGCACGTATAGGATTTGGTCAATCGGTGGCGGTTACTAGTTTACAGTTAAGCAATATTTTTAGTTTTATTACTAGCGGTAAATCGTATACTCCACATTTGGTTAATAGCATAAGTGCAGGCGGTAAATTGCTATATAACTATACTCCAACAAGTAAAACCACACAATTAAAATCTAGTACGGTCGATATTATTAATAGTATGCTTTCAAACAACATAAATACTGATAGCAAATATACCTTTGTTCCTGGCTATGATGTTGGTGGTAAAACTGGTACTGCACAAAAGTTTAAGGACGGTGCGCTTGCGGTGGGTAAGTACGTATCCAGTTTTATTGGTATATATCCTACGAAAAGTCCTAAATATGTGGTGTTTATAAGCGTAGATGAGCCGTCCAATGGGGTGTATTATGGTGGAATGGTAGCAAAGCCAATTGGTCAACAAGTGTTTAGCGAAATGTTTAGTGTTAAGAACATATCGCCTGACGATCAATCTCAACTGGATAATCAACCTAATATTTCAATGCCGGATTTGATAGGCAAAACAGTGGCGGACGCTTCCGGCACGTTAAAATATTTGGGATTAAATGCCAATATTGAAGGCCTTGGCGGATATGTTATTAATCAGTTGCCAAGTGCTGGAACCAAAATTTTTACCGGTGAAGAAGTGTTAATATTTACAAATGATTAATATAATATGATATCGAGGTGAAATATGGAATTAAAACAAATTATACAGGATTTACCATTTAAGGGGATAAAAAACTATCAAAATATACAGATCGATAATTTAACTAATTCAAGCATAACTGATACGCAGAATGCAATTTATTTTTGTCTAAAAGGCAGTAAAGTTGATGGTCACGATTTTGCTGCCCAGGCAGTAGAAAATGGCGCAAAATGTTTAGTGGTAGAGCATTATTTAGATTTACCAGTGCCTCAGATTTTGGTGGATAATAGCCGCAAGGCAATGAGTACTATTAGTGCTAAATTCTATGATTTTGATAAGTCTAATATCAAGTTTATTGGTGTTACAGGGACTAATGGCAAAACCACCACAGCCTTTACAACACGCCATATTTTACAAAATTTAGGGCATAAAGTGGGCATGATAGGAACCGAAGGCACATATATAGGCGATATTAAAATCCCAACCACATTAACCACACCGGACCCTATCAAATTGCATAAAGTTATCCATGATATGGACCAAAATGGAGTGGATTATGTTGTAATGGAAGTGTCTGCACATGCGCTTGCGCTAAATAAGGTGGATAGTATTACGTATGATGTTGCTGGCATAACCAATATCACGCAGGACCATCTAGACTATTTTAAATCTATGGAAAATTATGCAAGAGCAAAAGCCGAGTTGTTTACATATAAACATGCAAAAAGTGCAATAATAAACATTGACGATAAGTACACTCGTGCAATACAGCGTAAAACTGAAATGGACACAACTTCACTATCGTTAAAACGTCCTGCTGATATAATGGTAGAAGGCACTAACCTTGGAACATCTAACACACAAGCGGTTATAAATGTAGATGGTAAGCGCTATATGCTAAATAGTTCGCTAGTAGGTGAGTATAATCTTGCCAATGCGCTTATGGCGGTTGGATTTTGTAAGGAACTTGGCTTTGAGATGGCGGATATTTTACAAGCGCTAGGTCAAGGTCAAATTATAGTCCCTGGCAGATTAAACACTATCAAAACGCCTAATGGCAATACTGTGGTTATCGACTATGCGCACACGCCTGACGGAATGCAAAAAATATTAGGAACTCTTAGCAAAATTAATCAAGGTAAACTAATAACAGTATTTGGTTGTGGCGGCAATCGTGATAAGGGTAAACGCTGTCAAATGGGTGAAATTGCTAGCCTTATGAGCGATTATGTGGTTATAACCAGCGACAACCCTCGCAACGAAAATCCATACGACATTATGGAGGATATCAATAAGGGTGTAAAGGGAAGAAAATATATCAATATTGAAAATCGTGAACAGGCTATTTGTTATGCGCTAGATAGGGCGGGTAAAGGCGATATAATTGCAATACTTGGCAAGGGTAACGAGCCGTATCAGGAAATTGATGGTGTTAAATATCCTTATAGCGATTATAAAGTTGTAGACGATTATTTTGCTAGGATTACACAAGATGAAGAAGTAGATGAATATAAGCTAAAGTAAAGGGGAACGGATATGATAAAATTGATTGGTGGATTTTTACTAAGTTTTTTAGTAGGGGTAATCTTGATGCCTTTTATAATCAGGTTAATACGCAAATTAAGTTGCTCCCAAACCATATTAAAGTACGTAGAAGTTCACCAATCAAAACAAGGCACTCCTACAATGGGTGGGGTAGTATTCTTTGTAACTACACTTATTGTTGCGGTGTGCTTAATGGATTATAGCACGCCTCTTGCAATGTGTTTTGGCGTTGGTTTGGGTTTTGCTATCATAGGTTTTATGGACGATTTTATCAAGGTTAAACTTAAGCAAAACCTAGGCCTAAGGCCTTATCAAAAAATTATTGGACAAGTTGGCATCGCTGTGATATTGGCTTTTTATATCTACTATTTCTCACCTAACAAGGGGATTATATATCTGCCATTTACATTCAAGGCAATCGACCTTGGATTTTGGATTATTCCGCTTGTAATTGTGGTATGCCTTGCCACAACCAATAGCGTTAATCTAACCGATGGACTTGATGGGCTTGCAGGTGGTGTTAGCGTGGTGTATAGCGGAATATTTATTGCACTAATCAGCATATTTATAGGCCTATCATTTAATGCTGGCGAAAGTGACATATTTGTAAGTATGTACAGCGATATCAGGCTACTGCTTGCAATATTTATGGCATCAATTATGGCGTTTTTGGTGTTCAACACCAATAAGGCAAGTATATTTATGGGCGACGTTGGTTCGCTTGGTATTGGAGGATTGTTTGCATCTACTGCTTGTATTATGGGATTTGAGTTAATGCTAGCAATCGTAGGTATTATGTTTGTATTAAGTGCATTATCTGTAATAGTACAAGTTGTATATTTTAAAAAGACTAAAGGTAAACGAATATTTAAAATGGCGCCAATACATCACCACTTTCAAATGTGCGGATATACCGAGGCAAAAATTGGTTACATTTACCAAATCATAACCCTAATGGTAGGATTGGTAACAATTATGTTAACATTATTTTTTGTGTAGTTGTGAGTTATAAATTTATGGCATAATTAATATAATAACGTATGATTAAGTCGTATAAAAATACAATTATTATTAGTGTGTGTACAATAATTTTGGTTAGTGTTGGTGTGGTGATGGTGTACAGTGCCAGCAAGTATTCGGCACAAGCAAACTATGGCAACAAGTATTTTTATATGACCAAGCAGTTGATTGGTGCGGTGCTAGGATTGGGTGGCATGATAGGCACATCACTTATCAATCATAAGATTTACAAAAAGTTCTATCTGGTTGCCTATGGTATTGGCGTGGTGTTGCTTGCATTGTTATTTATCCCTGGACTTGCCAAAACCAGTTATGGTGCAACAAGGTGGATTAATCTAGGATTTTTTACAATTCAGCCCAGCGAAATTGCCAAGTTTTGTCTTGTGTTATTTTTAAGTGTGGCACTTACCAAGGGTAAGGATATCAATCAGCCCAGTAAATTGCTTACCGTTTTGATGGCTGGTGTGGTGTATTGCGTGCTAATTATGCTAGAACCTAATATGTCAATTACAATTTGTGTAGGACTTACACTGGTTGTAATGTTATTTATTGGTGGGCTTAACCTCAAAACCTTTGCAATAGGGGCAATACCTATAATTTTGTTGGGTGTTGGGCTGGTTATGCTGGAACCTTATCGAATGAAACGAATTGTGGCATTTATCGACCCATGGCAAAATCCGCTAGAGGAAGGCTATCAATTAATTCAATCCTTATATGCAATTTCAAGTGGCGGATTGTTTGGTGTGGGACTTGGTAATAGCCGTCAGGCACAACTATTTTTACCATTTGCTGAAAGTGACTTTATATTTTCCATAATCTGTGAGGAGCTTGGCTTTATTGGTGGTGTGGCAATACTTTTAACCTACCTAACACTAATAATTACAATCATCAAAGTTGGCATAAAGGCAAAAGACAACTACTCCAAATTCCTATGCATCGGCATTGCCTGCGTACTAGGTATCCAAACCGTCCTCAACGTCTGCGTAGTCTCCGGCTCAATCCCGCCAACTGGTTTGCCACTTCCGTTTATCAGTGCAGGTTCAACTTCTTTGCTTGTTTTTATGAGTGCTATCGGTGTCGTATTGAATGTAGATAGGCAATCGCAGAAAAATTCAATTCAGCAGTGAATTACAAAAGAGTCAAAATGTATGCGAAATCGTATACATTTTTTATTCTTTTATGATACAATAGAAAAAGTGGAGGTGTTAATATGGAATTAGAAAAAGAAGTAAGATTTCTTGTAGACGATGATATTTGGAATAAGGCACAAGAGATAACAAAGCCTTATAAAGACAAAGTCGAAATGCTAGATATTACTATGGGTGCATATGGACGAGAAAGTGTCGCAAAGACTGGAAAAGTGTTTAGGGTTAGAAAAAAACCTAATAAAATTACTCTTGAAATAAAAAATCGAATTGCTGATGGCTGGCAGGAAGAAGCAATCGTTTTGGATTCAGTTAAAAGGGGAATAAGTTTTTTAACTTTAGCGGGAATGAAGCCCTATTTATATATTGCGAGAACAAGGGAAGTGAAAAAATTTAAAGGTTTAAAAATCTTTTTTGACGATGTTGAGTTGCTGGGTAAATATATTGAGATAGAATATCAAGATAGTGAAGATGCTATGCCTGAATTGAAAGAATTTTGTTCGCTTTGTGGCATTGAAGGAGATGAACAACCTATGTATGGAGAAATTATTAATACAAAATATGACGAAGATATTGAATTTAGAAATGCTTTTGACAATAAACTAAAGTTATTAATAAACGAACATATTTAAGATATGGATGGTTTATATTTTTATTTAAAGAATTACTAGCCTGACCTAAATTTAAAATTTTTAATGTAAATGTATACAAATTGTCATCAAAATGTATACATTTTTTTTGTTTATGTGGTATAATTTAAGCATATAGGGGTGTAGGAATGAAAAAAATATTGAGATTTTCTTTATTTTTCTGTTTATTGTTGATTTTAGGTGTTTGCACTGTATTGGGAGTACTCCATATTAAAGAACACTCAAAAAACGAAGTAGATATTTTAATTTTGTATGAAAATGATGTGCATTGCAATATTGATGGGTATTCAAAGATTGCCGCTATGAAAGATGAATATAGTTCTATTATGGACTATGTGGGAGTGGTTTCTGTTGGAGATTTTATACAAGGTGGAAGCCTTGGGGTTGTATCACAAGGTGAGTATATCGTCGACCTTATGAATATGGTTGGGTATGATGCTATAACTCTTGGCAACCATGAGTTCGATTACAAGTTACCAAGATTGTCGGAACTAAGTTGTATGATGGATACAAAACCAGTGTGTTGTAACTTTGAAAAAATTGGGAAAGGAAGGAGCTTTTTTGAACCATACAATATTGTATCTTATGGTGACGTGGATATAGCCTATATAGGGGTAACAACTCCATCAACAATTTCATCCTCAGTACCATATCAATTTAAAGACGAACAAGGTAACTATCTTTATACATTTAACGCTGAAAATTTATATGATGTCGTTCAAAAAAATATTGATGAGGCAAAAAGTAAAGGTGCAGATTATATAATTTGTCTTTCTCATATGGGATATTATGAAAATAGTCCTCAGCAAGATGTAACTGACTTGATTGAGAATACAAGCGGATTTGACGTTGTACTTGATGGACACTCACATACTATTATTGAAAAGATGATTATTGATGATAAAAAAGGCGATGATGTTATTTTGTCATCAACTGGTAGTAATTTTCAAAATATTGGTCAATTAAGAATTAAGGATGGCAATATTTCAACAAGCCTGGTAAAAACTGAAATATATGAAAAAACTAGTAGTGAAATAGATGGGCGTATTCAAACTATTGAAGAAGAATATGGAATATTGGGTAATCGTGTAATTGCAACAAGCGATATTAATTTGATTACTCATGACAAAGATGGTAATAGGATTATAAGAACAACCGAAACAAATCTTGGAAATCTTTGTGCAGACGCATATAGATACGTAAGCGGAGCAAATATTAGTTATATTAACGGTGGCGGAATAAGGAAAGACATTAAGGCGGGGGACGTTACGTTTAATGATATATTAAATGTTTTCCCATTCAATGACCAACTGGTTGTTTGTGAGATTACCGGTGCGAAGTTGTTGGATATGCTTGAATTTACTATGAGTTCATATCCTAACGAGAATGGGGCATTTCCCCATGTTTCAGGCATAATATTTTCATTTAATACTTCAATTTCATCTTCAGTAGTTAAAGATGCTAACGGAGTGTTTGCCGGGGTAGATGGAGAGTATAGGGTTTATGATGTTAAAGTTTGGAATGACGCTACACTAAGGTATGAGGATTTAGATTTAGCAGGAACATATACGTTTGCTTCTCATGATTATTTAATTATCGAGCAAGGCAGCGGTATGTCGATGTTTGAAGATGTTAAAATCATTCAACAAAACGGATTTTTAGATGTCGAAATATTGGAAAAATATATAGTGGAAAATTTAAACAGACATATTGGCGAAGATTATAGTATTTTGAAAAAACATATTAATTTTACGGATGGCAAAAATTAACGTTAGTAGGTGAAACAAAATTTACTATCTTTAAAAAAATGCATGCAGTTAGTATGCATTTTTTAATTTATGTGTTATAATGAGGGTGTAGGTGGGATGATGCGGAACTTTTTTAAGAATTGGAACTTATTTGAGATTTGTTTTTTTATTGGCAGTTTGCTTGCCCTTGTTTTATGCTTTGTATTTAGCGCTGATAAAAATGTGTTTTCATTTGTTGCATCTTTAATAGGAGTTTTGTCGGTTATAACGGTTGCAAAAGGGCTGGTTATTGCTCCATTTATTGATATTGTATACAATGTGCTATACGCCATTATATCTATATTCCAAGGGTATTATGGCGAATTGATTATTTATACCCTTATTATGATTCCTATTAGTGTTATGGCAATTATTTCATGGCGAAAAAATCGAAATAAAGATAACAAGGATATTGTTGAGGTTAACACCATAAGCCTTAAAGAATATATATATTTAACCATAGTGATGATTGTTGCTTCTGTGGGATTTTACTTTTTGTTAAAGGCTTTAAATACGAGCGAATTAGTGGTTAGCCTATTAGCATTTGTAACCTCAATAGTTGCTTCATATTTAATGCTTAGAAGATGTAGTTACTATGCTGTGGGATTTATTTTAAATGATGTAACGTTGATTATTCTATGGTCATTTGTAGTTGTTAATAATGGTGTAGGATATTTGCCAACGGTAATATCGTTCTTCGTGTTTTTAATAAATGATGTATACGGTTTAATCCATTGGAAAGTTTCGGAAAGAAAACAGTATAAGGAAAAGTTAGAATACAACAAATAGCGCAGCAAATATTTCTTGCGAGATTTAAAAATATAATCAATTACATAATATTGCTTTTTAAAAAATTAAAAAATTTTACAAAATTTAGTATGTGTTTTATAAATATTGTGATATAATTAGCTTAATGTTGTAAAAGGGGTTTGTATGAAAAAAGGAAGAATTATAACATTTGTTTCCATTTTTATGATATGTGGTGGTCTTTTTTCCACGCTTGTGTTGGAGGAAGGGCTGGCAAGCAGAATAAGCGAAATTGTTACTGTCGCTACCGCGGTTGTGGGCGCAATTGCGTTGTTTTTGCAATTTAAAAGGGACAAAAGCATCAATGAAGCAAGTTTTATGTTGGAGTACTGGAAAGCATTTTCCGAAAATGATAAACTTATAGTAATCCAAAATAAATGCGATGCCGATATGAGTTCAAAAAAGACTCATTTTGCAGAAGATGATTATGATGGAATTGTTACATATGCTCAGTGGCTAGAAGCGCTTTGTGCGACAATTAAAAGGGATATTTTGTCTTTTGACTTCATAAATGATATGTATAGTTACATATTTTTTGTGTTCGTTAACAACAAGTATATTCAAAAAAGAGAACTATTACCTAACTTAGAGTATTATCGTGGAATTGTTGAAGTGTATGGCTTATGGACTAAATATCTTTGTAAACATGGTAAAAAAATCATGCTAGAGGAAAATGCGCTTGATAAAGCAATTTCTAAGTATAATGAAAAATAAATTATGGCATAAAAATATAAACATGTAATTTACAAATTTAGGTAAAAAAATAATAATTTATAAAAATGTATGCTTTTTTGCATACATTTTTTATATAATTGTGCTAAAATATTTTATATGTGGGGGTTATTATGGAAAGATTTTCAATATATTCATTTGACAATTTAAGCGAGGAAAAGTATTTAGAGACATGGAAGTTGGACAATAAAACGTTTGAACCAAAAGACAAACTTACTAAAAAACGCGCATTAGAATTGTTTTACAGTTCAAATAAAAGCACTATAGTATTATGGGATAATGAGAAGGATTGTTTAGTAGGGTATTTTTCGCCATACTTAGTTACTCATAAGTATGCATCAGATTATATTATATCGAACCAAACATATCAGCAGGCTCTTCAAAAATCTGTTTTTGTTACTGCAGGCCCTAACATTACGGCTGATATTTATATTTTTAGCACTGTGATTGTATCTGAGTATAGAAATATTAAAATGCCAGTAGATAAAACATCTCAATTCTATAACAAATCTGCATTTAAGATATTAAATGAGGCTTTTGTTGATTGGATATGTGATATTAAGAAAAAAGGCGTGTCCATCAATTACGTGTTTAGTGAAAGGGTTTCAGATGATGGTGAAAGATATCTTAGATCATTAGGTATGCAACCATGTATAACCTTGTCTAATGATTCTAAGTTTGCAAAACTATTTACACCTTCAATGTTTTCTAAATGTAGCAATGTAACCCAATTATATGATTTATATGAAAAAGAGTACACACGTAAACCATTTGATAAATCGTTGCTAAAAGGACATGAGTATTTGTCAGTAAAAGATGGCGTTTTATATTACAAAGATATAAACCTTCTAGAATTAGTAGAAAAATATAAAGCACCTTTGGAAGTGGCCTATACCCCAATGATAACCGAAAAAATTCAGTACTTAAAAGATTTGTTTGCTAAAAAGATAAAAAAATACAAGTACCCTCAAAAATATAATTACGCTTATGCAACCAAAGCAAACTATTATAGCGAAGTTGTGCTAACCGCGCTTAATGATGTTGATATGCTAGAAACATCTTCGGCATACGATATAGGTATTATTTGCGAACTGGCTAAAAAGGGATACATCAAAAAAGGTTTTACAGTTCTATGTAACGGATTTAAAAATGAAAGATACGTACAAAATTTAAAGTTTTTACTGGATAGAGGCATAGATGTTATTCCTATTATTGAAAACGAAAGAGAGTTGGACTTGGTGCAATCCCTAACTAATTATCATATAAACGTTGGGTTAAGATATAATAGCGACTTTGAAAGTAGAATTATTAAAAATAACTTTGCAGAAGATGAGGCTTTTAACAATCGTTTTGGATTCACTAAAGAAAAGATGTTTACAATGGCAGAAAAAATAAAGGAGTGTAAAAACCTAAATCTTCAAGTCTTCCATTTTCATTTTGGTGGAACCATTACCAGCATTGACAATTATATAAAAGGATTTTTAAATATACTACAAATTTATTGTGAACTAAAGAAAACTTGTCCAACTCTAGAGTATTTTGATTTTGGTGGCGGATTGCCGGTTAAATATTCACTAACTTATACATTTGATTATGATTATTTAGTTGATGAGATGGTTAAAACGGCTAAATTAATTTGTACAAAAAACAAAGTTGATTGTCCTCAACTAATTGGCGAACATGGACGTTTTACAACAGCGGATCATAGTTTTTATATCTATAAAATAGACTTTACAAAAGAAGATAACTACAAGAACTGGTATATAATCAATGGTAGTTTAATGAATATGGCTCCGGATATATGGGGGATTCAACAGGACTTTACAATACTTCCAATAAATTTACTATCTAATCCGCATAAACCTGTATGTTTGGGCGGTGAAACCTGTGACCCTGATGATAGATACTTCCTAAACGATAGTAATGTAAAACTATTTATGCCAACAATTAATCCAGGACAAACGTTGTATATTGCAATATTTTCAATTGGTGCGTATCAAGAAATTATTTCAGGAATAGGAGGTCTTCATCATTGTTTAATTCCTGAAGGTAATGAACTTATTATCACATCAAAAAAAGGAAAGAAAAAGTTTATATCACTTTCAGGTACCACAGATAATAAAAAGATGATAGATGTGCTAGATTATGATAATAAGAAATATATGAAAAATTTTTATAGAAAGAAGTAATACTTGTTTTAAAATTACATTGGAACATAACTTTTATATTAAAAAGCCACGATATAAATTCGTGGTTTTTTAACGCAAAGCAAAACGCAATCATATACTAGATTATGAGTACTTTTAATGATAAATTTTTAATTGTTGGCGGTAATGAATTGCGTGGTGAGGTTGATGTCCAAACCAGTAAAAATGCCGTGCTGCCAATACTTGCCGGCAGTATTTTGTGCAACAAACCTGTAGTAATCAAGGATGTGCCAAACATATTAGATGTGCAGAATATGTTTAATATTTTGCGTGATTTAGGCGTTAGGTTGGAGTATAATAAGGATTGTATAATTGATGCAAGCGACATAACTAACTTTACACTTAATCAAGATTTGTGCAAGACTTTGAGATCATCAATTTTTTTGTTAGGGCCATTGCTTGCACGATTTAAACGAGCGGTTATATCATATCCAGGAGGGTGTGATATAGGTAACCGACCTATTGATTTGCATCTTAGCGGATTGCAAAAATTAGGTGTAAAAATTACCAATCGACATAGCCAAATTTGCTGTGATGGTAGGAATATGAAAAGCGGTGTTGTGCAACTGGATTTCCCTAGTGTTGGTGCTACCGAAAACCTTATGATGAGTGCGGTTTTTTTAAAGGGAACCACAAAACTTATCAACGTTGCTAAAGAGCCTGAAGTTGTGGACCTGCAAAACTTTTTAAACAGCATGGGTGCATGTGTTTCTGGCGCAGGCACTGCAGAAATAACAATAAATGGGGTAAATAATTTACATAGTACACAATATGCACCAATTGACGACCGCATTGTGGCGGGCACATTGATGATTGCAACCGCCATAACGGGTGGCAAAATCAAGCTAAAACACACAAATTTTAAAAATAATCAAAGTTTAATTGCAAAACTTTCGTCAGTTGGTTGCCAAATAGATATAAAACGTGATAATATATATATAACATCAAAGGGACGGCTTAACTCAGTTGATTTAATTGATACACAAGTTTATCCAGGATTTCCTACTGATATGCAGGCGCAGATGATGAGTTTGCAGGCGGTAAGTAATGGCGTAAGCATTATTTGTGAAAACGTGTTTGAAAATCGCTACAAACATGCTAAGGAACTTATCAAGATGGGCGCAGATATCATTCTTCGTGATAGAGTTGCGGTGGTTAAGGGTGTGGCGGAACTTAATGGAGCACCTGTTGACGCAACCGATTTGCGTGCAGGGGCAGGATTGGTGCTTGCAGGGCTTAAAGCAAACGGATATACTACCATTAACAACGTGTATCACATTGATAGAGGATATGAAAATTTTGAAAATATACTAAAGGATTTGGGTGCAGAAATAAAAAGGGTATGACAAAACGTAGTGTTATTATCACAACTAGCGTATTAGTTGGAATAATGATGATTTTCACCATATTGTTTGGTGTTGTTTTTTGCGCATGGAATATTGATTTGGTGTACCAAGATGATTTTGTGTACAAAAATCAAACCAGCGAAATACTAACAGCCAGCAAACTAAAGAAAGGTTCTAGCATATTTGCCATTGACCGGGCAGAAATTGCAAATAACATTGAAACCTCGTATCCAAATTTGAGGGCATCAGTTAATTTAACGGGCTTAAATCGTGTAAAAATCACATTATCCAATCGTACACCATTGTACTATTTTGTTCAGGATGCAGTGTACTATATTCTAGACGAAGATTGTAAGATTTTGGATATTACAACCAATTCATCAGTAGCGGATAAATATATTAAACTTGAAAATAATTTTAGTGCAATCGAAAATACTATTGCAGGGCAGTTTGTTGGAGGTAAGTATTCAGCAATTTGTACCGAATTGTTTAAGGCAATGTACATGTACCTAGGCGAAGATGCTAATAATGACGGAGTGTTAGATAGCGATACAATCACTCGTGACGATATGCGAGATGTAATTGTGAGTGTTAATTTCGGTAAATCCATTGATTTGCATGGCGAAGTGGATAAAATTACACTTCAAACAACCTATGGTGTAAAAATCAACATAATTCAACCTGAGGTTAATTTATGGCTAAAAGCCAACAAGGCTTTCTCGGCACTTAGAACACTAAGCAGTGCTAATAGGGCAAGCGGTAACATTAACGTGATATATGATTATGACCAAGACAACAATCAGTCAATTGTTTGCGAATATCGTAAATAATGTAGGGTTAATAATGATTGTTAGTTGTCTAAATATGTCGCAATAAGGCATATAACTCAGGATTTTAATAAAAAATAAATATTTTTTAGTAAAAATACTATCAAAAAAGGCAAAATTGTTTGACTTGCCTTTTTTTTATAAGCTATAATATTAATATATTATATTCGGGTGAGTTTGCAATGAAGGATTTAGCATTTATCCTAGATATTGGCTCTTCAAAAATCAGTTTGTTGGCATGCCAAGTAAAAAAGGGGAAATCATCAATAATTACATGCATTGATAAATCTTATGATGGGTTTATGGATGGTGAGTTTTTTTCTACTGAACAGGTGGGAGATGTGATTGGCACTTTGGTTAGTGCAATGTCATCTCAACTAAAAAAGACTATCAACAACATTCACATAGGTGTTCCTAGCGAATTTAGTGCTTGTGTGTGTAAGCGTGTTACACGAAGTTTTGTTCCTAGCAAGGTTGTTGATGAGTCGACGCTAATGGAGTTATTTGATGGTATTGGTGGCTTTGCTTTAAAGGACGATTACGAGATTATCAGTTTTAGCCCGTTGCAATACGAGATTGATGGTTTTGTAACAGATAGGCTAACCAATAAGCGTGTAAGCCAGTTTGTTATGGATTGTAGTTACGTGCTGGTTAAAAAGCAATTTGTAACACTTATGAAAGACATATTCTTTGGCCTTGGCATAGAAGATATTGACTTTATATCAACGGCGCTTGCTCAAGCGCAATTTGCTCGCAAGGGTGATACAAACAAACTTAAGCCTATTGCCGTTGTGGATATAGGCCATATCACTACAAGTGTTGCAGTTAGCAAAGGTGATGGGCTGTTGATGCTTAGTTCATTTTCGTTAGGTGGCGGTCATGTTACTGCTGACTTGATGCAGGTTAGCAACCTGGGTTATGCCGAGGCGGATATGATTAAGCGCAAAGTTGCTTTAACTATTCAGGCCAAAAAGGACGAGCAATATGTTGTGTACAACAACGGTAAACCAATTAAGGCAATAATCAATATCACTAATGACATTGTTAAAGCAAGACTTGAAAATATTGCAACGGTGGTTGAGCGTGTGCTATCTAATCCAGCATTTAAAGATTTGCCTATATACCTAACAGGTGACGGAGTGTGCAATTTTAGAGGCATTATCAATATGTTTGAAGCAGTAAGCGGACGCAAAATATATTTGTTTAAAAGTCATTTACATAATGGCGCAGATAAGTACCAAACATCAAAAATAAGTTTAGTAAACATCATAGGGGATTTAGTGTAGGAGGTAAATTATGGAAAATTATTATAACAATGTGTGCAACATCAAGGTTATTGGCGTTGGTGGTGCAGGTAACAATGCAGTTAATCGTATGATAGAGGCTGGTATTACTAGCGCTTATTTTGTGGCGGTAAACACCGACCAACAAGTGCTTAATATTAGTAAGGCGGATAAAACTATTACATTGGGTCGCAAAATAACTAGAGGTCTAGGCGCTGGTGCTAAGCCAGAAATTGGTTGCGCTGCGGCTGAGGAAAGTGAACAAGAAATTAGGGATATGCTAGAAGGTAGCAACCTTGTATTTATTACCTGCGGCCTTGGTGGCGGAACAGGTACAGGTGCTGCTCCTGTTATTGCCAAGATTGCCAAGGATATGGGCATACTTACCGTTGGCGTGGTAACCAAGCCATTTGCATTTGAAGGTAGAACTCGCTTAATTAACAGTGAGTATGGTTTGCAGGAATTACGCAAGGTGGTGGACACGCTTGTTATTATTCCTAATGACAAACTAACCAAGATTTTGAAAAAAGATATTTCGCTAGTTGATGCGTTTAGATATGCTGATGATGTACTTCGCCAAGGTATCCAAGGTGTAAGCGAATTGATTGTTAAGCCAAGTCTAATCAACTTGGACTTTGCTGACGTTAGCACTATTATGAAGGATAAAGGCCTTGCACATATGGGTATTGGTAAAGGTCGTGGCGAGTACAAGACCATGGAAGCGGTTCGTCAAGCAGTTACTAGTCAGTTGCTAGAAACATCAATCGAAGGTGCAACAGGTATTTTGATTAATATCACAGGCGGAAGAGATTTATCACTTGCCGAGATTTATGAAGCGGTTGATTTAGTGCGTGATGTTGTGGATAGTGATTGCAATATCATATTTGGTGCAACAATTGATGAAAATATTAAGGACGAAGTGCAAGTTACCGTTATTGCCACTGGTTTTGATATGAAGGATAAGGTAAACCAAGTTCAACCTCCTGTTCAACCAGTTCAATCACAAGTTCCAACACAAAACATATTTAATACAATGCCAACTCAGCCACAAGTAGTACCAGAACAACCTGTAGCAGAGCAACCAGCAGTGCAACCAACGGAGCAATTGCCAGAGGAAGAACCTGAAGAGGAAGAAATTGAAGAACCAATAGACGAAAGCAGTGCATCAGTGCAGGATATTTCCTACACTAGCAACATTGATTTAGGCGATACATCAATTCCACCATTCTTGCGCAAACTAAAAAAATAAATTACATAACTAAAAGGGTTTACTTGGAGTAAACTCTTTTTTATCAATGTAATCGTAAAATATAGTGCAAATTTTTTATATAAAGTGTTGACATTACAATATTTATTTGTTATATTATTAATATGCAATGGGCATATTTTTTTATGCCGTTGTATGTTTCACAAAATAAGCACCTGCAAATATTCATTGTCGGTTGCCCTAAATTTAACGCATATATGCTTGCTAAAAATTGCGCTAAACATAGGGTTGACGAGGGAGTTGACTTTGTGGGGAAGACTAAAAACAAGGAGGAAAAATAAATGTCTGTTATTTCAATGAAACAATTACTTGAAGCCGGCGTTCATTTTGGTCACCAAACACGTAAATGGAATCCAAAGATGAAGAAATATATCTTCACAGACCGTAACGGCATTCACATCATTAACTTGGAAGATACTTCTAAGCAAATCGATAAGGCATACTTATTCATTAAGGAAAAGGCTGCCGCTGGTGCTAGCGTATTATTCGTTGGTACTAAAAAACAAGCTAGCGAAACTTGTATGCAAGAAGCTGAACGTGCTGGTATGTACTATGTAAACAGCCGTTGGTTAGGTGGTACACTTACTAACTTTAGCACTATTCGTACTCGTATCGAACGTATGAACAAGCTTAACACTATGGAGCAAATGGGTGACTTCGAATTGTTGCCTAAGAAGGAAGTTATCAAGCTTAGAAACGAACGTGACAAATTACAAGCTAATTTGTTAGGTATTAAGGACATGACCACACTTCCAGGACTTATCATTATGGTAGACCCTAAAAACGAACACATCTGTGTTAAGGAAGCTAAGCGCTTGGGTATCCCAGTTGTTGGTATCGTTGATACTAACTGTGACCCTGATGATGTTGATGTTTGCATCCCAGCTAATGATGACGCTATCCGCTCAGTTAAGTTAATTCTTAACGCTTTGGCTGACGCTATTATCGAAGGCCGTGATGGTGTTGTACTTCGTGATATGAACGCAAGTGATGATGATGTTTCAATGGACGCAGTAGTTAAATCAACAGTTACTAATAAAGTTGCTGGTGAAAAAGAAGCAGTTCAAGAAACAGAAGAAAATAAATAATTTAGGGGGATAAATTTTATGGAAATTACCGCAAAAATGGTTGCCGAACTTCGTCAAATGACAGGTGTAGGTATGATGGAATGTAAAAAGGCTTTGACCGAAGCTAATGGCGATATGGACAAGGCTGTTAAAATTTTAAGTGAACAAGGCAAGGCTAAGGTTGCTAAAAAGGCTGGCCGTATTGCTGCTGAAGGTGTTGTTGGTTACTACGACCATATGAATATGCACCAAAAATTTGCTATGGTTGAACTTAACTGTGAAACTGACTTCGCAGCTAAAAACCCTCAACTATTTGCAACTGCTAAGGATTTAGCTATGCAAGTTGTTGCTACAAACCCTATTGCTGTTAGCCCAGCAGATTTGTCAGCTAACTATGTTGCTGAACAAAAGGAATTGTTCTTGGCTCAACTTAAAAATGACCCTAAAAATGCTAACAAGCCTGAAGCTGTTTTGGAAAAAATCATCGAAGGCAAGTTAAATAAGCACTTTGAAGAAGTTTGTTTGTTAAATCAAGCTTTCATCAAAGATGGCGACAAAACTGTACAAGACGTTATCAACGATTTAACTTTGGTTATCGGCGAAAAAATCACAGTTCGTAGATTTGTTCGTTGGGAAGTTGGTGAAGGTCTTGAAAAACGTCAAGATGACTTCGCTGCTGAAGTTGCTGCACAAGCTGGCGGAAACGTATAATACATTTATTGAAATCTTAAAAAGTAGGTGTGGGTTGGACACCTATTTTTTTACTATAAAAATTGCTAGACTTATTGTTGAAATTTGCTGGATTTTACTGTTAGATTTATGATATCATATATGCGGAGGATATATATGAAAAAAGGTATCGTATTTTATTGGGGATTTAATCAAGTTCCTAAGAAAAGAGCGCAGTTATTACAAAAAGTAGGATTTGATAATGTAATTATCAATGCAGATAGTAAGTTTAATAGGCAAAATGGGAAAATAGGTCAACAAATTAAATGGTTTAAACAATATAATCTTGGAATTTCCTCATTACATATGCGTTATAATGGTAAGGATTTACCGTTGTTTTGGACAGATGGTAAAATGGGCAATTGGATGGAAAAGCGCCTAGCAAAGGATATTAAGGTGGCCCATAAATATGGCATAAAACACGTTGTAACTCACCTAAAGGGAACTCCGTCTCATGTGGGCTTGGATAGAGTTAATAGGCTGTTAAAATTATGCGACAAATATAATGTAAATTTGGCTATCGAAAATCTTGAAAGTGCGGATTGTTTTTTGTACGTGTTTAATAATATTTCACACCCACATCTAAAGTGCTGTTTAGACGTGGGTCATGTACATTGCTTTGATACAGGAGCGGACTATTACAAGGAGTTCGGCGATAAAATAGTGTGCCTACACTTGCACGACAACAATGGGGAATTTGATGCACACACATTAAACAGGTACGGTAACATTGATTGGGATGATGTGGCTAGGAAATTAGCAGAAATTAACTACAAAGGTAGTCTTGATTATGAAGTTTTATGCCCAGGTGATGAACTGAATTGTGAGCAGACTGCGCGTGAAATATACAAGCAAGCCTGTGAACTTGACAAACTAATACGAAAATATAAAAAAGAACTTAAAAACAAATAAAAAATCCGTGCTTATTAAGCACGGCTTTGTTTTTCTAATTCGATATGCATTTCCTTTGCGCAAGCAATTGCAAGAGGTATCATATGGTGACGTCTTTCAAGCGAGTAGTTACGCAAATTTCTTGGGTCCCAGTAGTTGCTATCAAGGTTGTCGGCAGAGTAGAATAGTTGGCCAAAATGCACTTTTCTAAACTTTGCTACGGCAATCATTGCTGAGCATTCCATATCAACCACACGGCAGCCCATATCCTTACGGCGTTTAACCTTTGCTTTTGTTTCACGGTAAAATGCGTCATTTGTCCAAGTCTTAGCCTTAATATAACTATTTCCACGTTGGCGTAGTACTTTTTCAAGGGTTTTTACCACACGTGCATTCATACGAATTTCATCATTTTTAGGGTAGTAGTGGTAACTGGTGCCTTCATCCCTAACAGCTTCGTGAGGGATAATTATAGAGAACTCCTCAATTGCTTTATCCAAGCAACCACAGGAGCCAATTGCTACTAAGTTTTTAACGCCTAGGGCAATCATTTCCTCATATTGAAGTACACTAGCGGGCGCTCCAATCATTGACCTGTATACTGCAATGTTCACACCATCTTCGGTAATTTTGTATATAGGAAAAGTGCCAGAACTATGTGATAGTTCGGCAATTTTTTTAGGGTTATAAAGTTCAATAAATTTTTCCATCAAAGCCTTGGAGTAAAATGCAACGGCAGTGCTTGGAAAATTTTTAATATTCTTTTTAACAGATGCCACGGGTGTTACTATAGCAGAGGTTTCGGTATCAAATTCGTCTAAAATCATATAATCTCCTTGAATTAGTATATTAAAACTAAGCAAAAATAGCAAACAATTTTGTTAATTTGTTTTTGTAAAGGCTTTATTTATTAAAATTTTATTAAAATTAATTAGAAATACAACTTATTATAGACAAAAAATTTAAAATATGCTATTATATACAGGAAATAAAGTTAAAAGGATTATTATGGAAAAATTTAGTTTTACAGTTACGCATATTGATAAAAATAGTGGTGCACGTACAGGCATTTTGCACACTCCACACGGAGATATTCAAACCCCAATATTTATGCCAGTTGGGACTCAGGCAACGGTTAAAAGTTTAACCAGTCAGGATTTATATGATATTGAGGCGCAAATTATTTTGGCTAACACTTATCACTTGTTCATTCGTCCAGGCCACGAGTTGGTGGCAAAGGCTGGAGGATTGCACAAGTTTATGAATTTTAATCGCCCAATGCTAACCGATAGTGGCGGTTTTCAGGTGTTTTCATTATCCAAATTACGTAAAATTACAGAGGAAGGCGTTGAGTTTAGAAATCATCTAAGTGGTGAAAAATTGTTTATCAGTCCTGAAAAGGCCATTGAAATTGAAAATGCATTGGGTGCAGATATCATTATGGCGTTTGATGTTTGTAGTGAGTATGGAATTACGCACAAAAAGGCTGAAGAAAATATGTATCGCACACTTAACTGGCTAGATAGATGTTACAAGGTGCAAAAAAATGATAATCAAATGCTATTTCCAATTGTGCAAGGCGCGTTTTTTAAGGATTTGAGATTGAAGAGTCTTGAGGAAACTAAAAAATACGCTAAATGCGGTATTGCCATTGGCGGATTAAGTGTGGGTGAACCTAAAGAGGTTATGTATGAAATGCTTGATGCACTCAAACCACACTTGCCTGAAAATATGTCACACTACTTAATGGGTGTTGGTAGCCCAGATTGCTTATTAGAAGGTGTAGAGCGTGGTATTGATATGTTTGACTGCGTGCTTCAAACTCGTATTGCACGTAACGGAACCGCTATGACTAATCATGGTAAAGTGGTATTAAAAAATGCCAAGTACAAGGAAGATTTTACACCGCTTGATGATGAATGTGACTGCTATTGTTGCAAAAATCACACCAAAGCATATTTACATCATCTAGTAAAAACTGGTGAAATTTTAGGTGGAAGGTTGTTGTCACTTCATAACTTAAGATTTAGTTTAAAACTTATGGAAAATATTCGTAAAGCAATCAATGAAGATAGATTTTTGGAGTTTAAACAAGAGTTTTATAATAAGTATGGCAAGGACTAATTAATTGCTAATATGCAGTTAAAAATTGCTAATGAATTTGCTTTGATTTGTAAAAAATTTAATCATTTTGTCAAATATGTATTAAATTTATTTTTATTTGATAAATATATTTGACTTTGCATTTATGTTTATGTTAAATTTAAATTGTGGGGGATAATAATATGACAAATATTTTAGCTTTAGGTGTTGAAAGTATTTTGATGTTAGCAATCTTAGCATTTTTAGTAGTATTAATGGTGTTAGGCTATGCTAAACGTCGTAAGTTCAATACCCAACTTCAAGACCTTCGTGATAATGTTAAGGTTGGTAACAAGGTGATGACCGATACCGGCGTGGTAGGCGAAATTGTTGACGTTTCAACCGAGGGCGAACACAAGTATTTTACAATCAAAACTGGTACTAAGGATAAGTTTGGATACATTAAAGTTCATGCTAATGCTGTGTACTATGTGTTTGATAAGGAAAATCCTGTGTATGCATCAACCGAAGATGTTGAAGAAGTTGAAGAAAATGTAGTTGCTAAAGTAGAGGAAAAGCCAGCCAAAGCTGAGCCTAAAAAATCTGCTAAACAACCTGCTAAGAAAACAACTAAAAAATCTACAAAATAATCAAAAATAATTAACAAAATTATTTAAAAGGGCTAATATATTAGCTCTTTTTTTCATACGTTAGTATGGAGGCGTGTATGAAAGAAAAGTTAAAAGTTAATCCTGCTAATATTATTAGTATTATTAAGGCAAGTTTGGTTGGTGTGGTTGCGTCAATATTATTGGTGTTGCTGTTTGCATTTATTTTAAAATTTGTTGACCTTAATTCAAATATAATTACTATCGTGGACCAAATTATCAAGATTGTTAGCATTCTTGTAGCAGTTTTTGTACTAAGCAAATCCGGTAGCGATAAATTATTATTAAAAGGATTGATTGTAGGAGCAGTGTATTCACTACTTGCATTTATAGTTTTTACTATACTAAACGGTGGAGTTAACTTTAGTGTAGCAATATTTACAGATGTTGCATTTTCAGCCCTTGTAGGCGGTGTAAGTGCAATTTTGTTAAATCTTGTTAAAAAAAAGTAGGATATTAATACTCAATAACAACTAGAAAAATAATAAGCATTATGTGACGATTCGTTATTTTTTATCAAAATTTAGTCAAAGATTTATTAAGGGGTTAAAATTTAGTTGACATAAATTGGTTAATCAACTATAATAACAAGGAAATTAGGAGAAATATATGACTAAAAATCGTTCTAAAATGCTTATTATTTTTCTAACTCTAATACTAATTGTTGGTCTTGTGGCAAGTTTTATTAATTTCACATACCCATTATCAGTTGGTGGGGTTAAGTATAAATATTCAAGTTTTGCAAATGAATTAGTGCTTGGCAGTGACATTAGTGATGGCGTTTTGATTGAATATAAGGCTAACACTCGTAATGACTCTGACAAGGACAATTATTCAGCACTTATGCAAGAAACTATTAGCGGTATTAACGAAATTTTAAAGGATAGTGGCTTTAAAAATAGTACCGTTACACAAAATGGTGATGATTCTATCCGTGTAGAGGTGGGAAGTATCGTTAATCGCGATGACCAAAATGAAGTTATCAGCCTAATTGGCTCTCCAAAACTACTTACATTTAGTTCTACCACAAATGCTAGCGACGCTTTTATGACTGCTAGTGAGGTGGAAAAGGTTGAAGCCAAGGAGTTTTCTAACGGTGCACAAACCGCATATTATGTGGAGATTACATTTACTGATAAAGGTTTTGATATAATTTCTAAAAAGTCTGTCGAAATCGCAAAAGAAGGTGGCACAATTTATATGCTATTAGGCGATACTCAAATTGGTAGCAGCACTCAAGCAATTACTACCAAAACTTTGTCATTATCCGGTGAAGGCTTTATTGATAAAACAACCACTAAGAGTTATGCAACTCAAATCCGTACAGGTATGCTTCCACTTGAATTGATTAGCACCTATACTGGTGCAATTTCTGCAAGTGCGGGTGTACGTGGCAATGTAACCAACCCAATGTTATACATTTGGGTAGCGTTTGGATTAATGGTTGTAGCATCAATAGTATTCTTTGTACTACGTTATAAGCAAATTGGTTTAATGGCAATGTTTAATATGATGTTCTACGTTGTATTAGGCTTATTCTTCCTACAATCTGTACCATTGGTACACATTAACCTAAGCGGTGTATTTGCTATGATTTTAGGCTATGTTTTGGCTGTTGTAGCACTTACAAATACTTTGGAAAATGCTCGTAACGAATATGCTAAGGGTAAAAAATTGCATACTTGCTTAAAGCAGGGCATCAATTCTACAATCAGTTCAACAATTACTGTAAATGTAATGCTTGCTATTGTGGGAATTGTGTGTGCGCTAATGCCAACAATGGCTGTACAATCATTTGGTATTGTTACAATGGTATTAAGCCTTGTTAACATTTTCTGTGCTCAGGCGTTGATGAGATTGATGATAAAATTGTATCTTCCTTTAAATCCTGAGGATGGTTCAAAATGCAACTTTATTAAGGAGGGCTTAAATAATGATAAATAGAGATTTTACAAAGTCTGGCAAACAATATATTAAGCAAAATAAATTTGTACTAATTGCCTTGGCTGCAATACTTGCAATTGGCGTTATTATGTTTTGCGTATTTGGCGGATTTAAGGGTGGCAGTGACGTTTCAGGTTACAACACATTTTCAATTAAAGTAGGCTCAGAATATAAGGCTGATAAATTATCAAGTTATACCGAGGATATTAATGTTAACTTGGCTGATAGTAAGGCAGAACTTTTATCTGTACAACTAACAGGCGAGGGTGACTCTACCACATTAATAGTTAAATATTCAGGCAAGGTAGAAGATGTTGCAAAGCTTAACCAGGAACTTGCTAATGATATACAATTGGACGTAACTAAAATTAGCGAACATACTTCAGTTAGTGCTAGTTTGGAGAGCAAAGATTATATTTATACCGTAGTTGCCGGACTAATTATTCTTACACTTGCGGTAATATATATTGGCATTAGATACAACCTTGCATGCGCTATCACTGCTATGGGTGGTTCACTATTAAGTGTTGCACTATTGATGGCTTTAACCGCTATATTTAGATTTACAATTAACAGTTCATTCCTTGCTATTAATATTATTACCTTAGTTTTAGCATTGGCTGAAAGTGTAATGTTGTTTGATAGTTTGGAAAAGGAACGTGCTAAATTAACCGACAAAAATGACCGTTCAACTCAAGTGGCTAACACTTTAAAATCAAATTCGTTTAGACAAAAATTCACTTATGCTGCATTGTTTGCGCTTGCATTAGTATTTATAATTTTAATGCCAACAGCCATTAAACAAGCAAGTTTGATTATGTTGTTTGCAGTAGTTGTATTATTATTTGTTGCAGTTTATGCTTTACCTTTCTTGTGGTGCTTGACAATTACTCAAGTTAGTGATAAAATAAGAGTGAAAAAAGAGAAAACTATCAAAGCAAAACAAACTGCTGAAGAAGTGGAAGGCGAATTGGAACAAAAATATACTGAAAATCAAGTGATTGAAGTAAAGGAAGATGATGGTTCAACACCATCAAATGATGATAATATAACCATCGAATAATCAAAGTCGCCTTTTAATAGGCGGCTTTTTGTATATGCTAGTAAAGAGGGACTATTATGAAATATGTAAATTCATGTGAAGATAAGCAAATTGATGAACAATTTGTTACTGCTATGGCTGATAAATTTTTGTTGGACGAGCGTGTTATTAGATTGCTGTACGTTAGAGGTATTAACACCGAAAAATTATTGCGTGAATATTTAAACCCAAGCTTATCACAATTGCATAATCCATTTTTGTTTGAAAATATGAGTCTTGTGGTGCAAAAGGTTAATGAACATATCGCCCAAAATCACAAGATTTTGATATATGGCGACTATGATGTAGATGGAATAACCGCTACAGCCACTTTGTACGAGTATTTAACCAGTGTTGGTGCTCGTGTTGAAACATTTTTACCTAATAGATATATTGATGGATACGGATTAAATCTTGAAACACTAAATAAAGTGTTGGAAAATACCACCCCGGACCTTGTAATTACCGTGGACTGCGGTATTA
>JBGVOQ010000007.1:0-23026 GCA_045126575.1 Candidatus Onthoplasma sp.
ACTTAAGAACAATCAACCAGGGTGGTGATGATAGCTGTGAGGACCCACTTGTACCCATATCGAACACAAAAGTTAAGCTCACAAACGCCGACAATATTGCATGGGAGACTGTGTGAGAAGATAGGAAGTTGCCATCTACAAGATTAAGGACTGCACTTAGGTGTAGTTCTTTTTTTAGTGTCTCCCATGCAATCTAAACGGGGACCCCACTAAGCGCATGCTTTGAAGGGGAGAAGGAGAAATCGACTACAAGTGCGTATGGTTGCGAATAGCAATCAAGCCTAAAAGGAGAGTTGCGACGCGGAGACTGTGTGAGAAGATAGGAAGTTGCCATCTACAAATTAAAAGCCTAGACGACTGGTCTAGGTTTTTTTATTTGCATTTTAAAAAAAATATTGACAAGGCGTGTATTTTGTGTTACACTTTCAATATATTTAAAGGAGTTTGGTTATGAAACAAGAAGAAAAGATTAAGAAAATTGCTCAAAGATTGTTAAAAAATGCAACAACATTATGTAAATTGGACACTGTTATTGAAGAAGATACTAAGTTTTTTCAATCTGCAGCTGAGCAAGAGAAAAAAAGAAAGAAGGTTCAGAGCGTTAGAGATGGAGTTGGTGTAGCGGGAAAACTGTATAAGGCAGTGAGTGAACATATTGAAAAACAATGTAATAATCTTTCTGATGAAGAAATTAAGGATGTTGTAAATTTGGTTATGGGTGAAGATGTTTCTCGCAATAAAGCAAAAATGAGAATAAGAGACGCTTTGATGTCAATTTTTGTTGGAGTCACAGTTGAAAGAGCTGCTCAAAAATCAGCTGAAGAAAACTTGGCCTGGTTTGATGGGTTTTCTGATGAAATATATATTGCAAATGTTAGATACATTGCAACTCGTAATTGTATAGATTTGCAAATAGAAGTAAATAAATTAGAAGTTGTGGATGAAAATGATAAAAACGTTTCGGTTGTTGATATTGCTGAATTAAAAACCAAGAAGGAACAGTACTCGATGGTTGCTGAAGTCGCTTCTAATGTTAGTGATAAAAAGATTGGTAAAAAGTTTTAATAAAAAAAGAACCGTAAATTTCAAATACGGTTTTTTTGTTTTTAAATCATTTGACAGAAAATGTTAAGTAATGATATACTAAAAATGTACATTTATTATTTATGTAACGAAATACTTGTTATGGGAATATGTAAAAATTGTGATAAGGAGAAATAATGGATAACATTAATCAAAAGATTAGGGTGGCGATTGATGAGGATAATCCGTCCATTAAGCGTATTGAAAGTAAGTGTGTAAAATGTGGGCAATGTGCACAAGTTTGTAATGAGTTTGTGTCAGTTAATAATAACTATGACTTAAAAGTTACTAAAAAACCTATATGCGTAAACTGCGGACAATGTATTAAGTCTTGCCCTATGGATTCGATTGTAGGTCAAGACGAATACAAGGAAGTGTCTGGTCACATTGCGGATCGTGATAAGATTGTAATTGTGTCAACTTCGCCATCGGTACGTGTTGGACTGGGTGAGGAATTTGGTTTGCCAATGGGTAGTTTTGTTCAAGGTAAAATGGTGGCACTGCTTAAAAAACTTGGATTTAAGTATGTACTGGATACAAACTTTGGTGCTGACCTTACAATTTGTGAAGAGGCAAGTGAATTGATTGAGCGAATTAAAACTAAACAAAACTTGCCACAATTTACAAGTTGCTGTCCATCATGGATTAAGTTTGCTGAAACGTTTTATCCAGATATATTGCCTAATATATCGACATGCAAAAGTCCTATAGGTATGCAAGGGCCTATAATTAAGACGTATTTTGCTAAAAAGATGGGTATTGACCCTAGTAAAATTGTTAACGTAGCGCTTACACCATGTGTAGCAAAGAAGATTGAAATTAGGCGTAATGAGATGAATATATCGGCTAAAGTAAACAATGTTGAGGATATGCGTGATATGGATTACGTGATTACAACCGTGGAACTTGCAAAATGGGCAAAGGAGCAAAATATTGACCTTAATAGCTTGGAAGAGATGCCATTTGATAAGTTTATGGGCGAAGCTAGTGGTGGTGGAGTGATATTTGGTAACACTGGCGGTGTTATGGAAGCAGCTGTTCGTACAGCATATAGTTATTTAACAAATAAATCGCCTGCGGACTTGGTGTTAAACTTTGAGGCGGTTCGCGGACTGGATGGAATTAAGGAAACCAGTATTGAGATTAATGGATTAACATTAAAACTTGCGGTTGTTTACGGTTTGGCAAATGCAAGAAAGATTATAGATAAAATCAAGTCGGGCGAAAAGTATGATTTTATTGAAATTATGACTTGCCCAGGTGGTTGTATTGGTGGAGGCGGTCAACCTAAACATCTAAATCGTGAGGTTGATGCGCAAAAGGCACGTATACAAGCGCTTTATAAACGAGATAGCGAGATGAAAGTAAGGGCTTCACACGAAAATCCTGAAATTATTGAGTTATATAAGAATTATTTAATAAAACCACATAGTGAGTTGGCGGTAGAATTATTGCACACAACTTATGAAGATAAAAGTGGAGATTTAAAAGGAAAAGGAGAAAATAATATGAAAATGATTAAATATCAATGCTCTGTTTGTGGAGAAATTTTTGAAATGGAAGAAGGTGTTAAGCCTGTTTGCCCTAAATGTGGAGTTGTTGGCGATAAAAACATTAAGATTGGCGAAAGAGAAGTTGAAATCAAGGCTAATAAATATGCTGGAACCAAGAGTGAACAAAACCTAAAAGATGCATTTGCAGGCGAAAGTCAAGCACGTAATAAGTATACATATTTTGCTTCTGTTGCTAAGAAGGAAGGTTTTGAGCAGATTGCAGAAATTTTCCTACATACAGCAGATAACGAAAAAGAGCACGCAAAAATGTGGTTTAAGGAATTAAACGGCATTGGCGACACATTGCATAATCTTGGCGAAGCGGCTGATGGTGAAAACTATGAGTGGACTGATATGTATGATGGCTTTGCTAAAACTGCTGATGAAGAAGGTTTCCCTGAACTTGCAGAAAAGTTTAGAGCGGTGGCTGAAATTGAACGCAAGCACGAAGAACGTTATCGTAAACTTATCAATAATATCGAAACAATGCAAGTATTTGAACGCTCTGAGGTTAAGATTTGGGAATGCCGTAACTGCGGACATATTGTAATTGGTACAAAAGCACCTGAAATCTGCCCAGTATGTGCTCATCCTAAAGCATACTTCGAATTAAGAAGCGAAAATTATTAAAATTTGAAGAACAAACACAGAATTTTTAACTAAATCTTGAAATTAGTGCAATAAAAAATAACAGCATTAAACTATGCTGTTATTTTTTATTAAGTAACGAAGTTTCGTCTTCATATTGTGATTTGATTTTATCCTTTAATTTTTGCATTGTTTTATCGGATATTCCATATACTGGATTTTTATATTTATTGATATATTTTTCTATTTTTTCTTTGGGACTACCATAATCATAATACCATAAAAGAAGTTCTTCAAGATTTATTTTAGGGTTGTACTTTTTGATATTCCAATCTTCGCGATATTTTGATACTCTTCCGAAATTTTCAGTAAGGTCCGTATCTACTAAAACATTATTACCTAAGAAATAAATCGCAGTAGCAAGCTTTTCAACACAATCATAACAGTGAAAACCTCCCACAACAACTTGTTCACAATTGTGTATATTAAGCTGTTTTGCTATACTGCGAAAATCTGCATACCTCCAATTTTTTGATGTAGCGGAATTAGATTCTTCAAAAGTTATGTCTGCATCTACAACTCTATTAGGTACTCTATCAACAAAGCCTAAACTAGAATCCTTAAACTTAACGACAAAAAACTCATATCCTTTACTAATATATCGTTCTCTAATGCATTGATTAAATAAGGAAGGATCAGTTCCTAAAAAAGATCTCACTGGAAATAATAAAACAAAAACTTTTTTCATATGATTAAGTATATCATAAGAGACTATAAAAGTCAATATGTAGTTAAGAAATTGCATTTAAAAAGGTAAACCTTATTAAGGCTTACCTTTTATTTTACTATTTTTAAGAGTTTTAAACTTTTGACTAGTATTTTGATTGCTTTGCTAAGTTCCGCTACTTTGGTATCTTTTTAGTGCCCATAGAAAGAATAGTAGGCAAGGGATTAGGAATAGTGTTCCCATTAATGGAGATAAGGCGTACACTATTCTAGGTAGACTGCCGTAACCCATAATGTAGGATAGCGGTAGGTAGTTAAAACAGGCTACTGGTATTATAAATGTAAATATTCGTGATAGCCATTTAGCGTAAATATTGATTGGGTAATATGCTGTTTCTTTGGCACCGTTGGTAAATATATTAATAAATTCCAAGTTTTCCACGCTAAACACGCTTATACCTGCGCCAACCATCATTACGCCCAATATTACAAAGCATCCACATACGTAGGTTAGCACCAAAACCACAACTTTACTTAACGTCCAGGCTATATTTAAGTTAACTATTGCTATAATGCTAACTGTTAAGCCTAAAATTACACGTGCAATTTTGGAAAATTCGATTTTTGAGCCAAATATCTGATACACTATATTTACAGGTCGCACCATTAATCTATCGAGGTCGCCATGTTTAATAAGGTTTGCAAATTCATCAAATCCACGTGCAAAGCACTCGGTAAATGAAAATACGGTGGTGATAATTCCAAACATTAGTGCTGTTTCGTAAAATCCCCAATAGCCAACCGATTCGAATCGTTTAAACATTAGGAATATTGCAAATATTTCACTTAGTGAAATCAAAACTGATGAAAATGACAACATTAATAGGTTTGATTTAAACTGCATTGCTGATTTTGAGTGCATTTTTACATATTTATTATACAACATATTAACCTCCTTGAATAACTGTTTTGTTTAATGCTTTTTTCATTAGCAGTTTGCCCAAAACAATTATTATTACTAACCATATGACTGATAGAAGGATAAATTGTATAGCCGTTTGAAGCCCAATATTTCCAATATATATTCTAAATGGTAGGTCTACAATAAATCTAAATGGTAGATAGTTTAACACGTTTTGTAAAGCCTGAGGCATAAATGGTAGGGGGATGTAAAATCCGCCTAGCACTCCAACCAATGTGTTTACCATATATTGTGTACCACGTGCAGATTGTGTTTTAAATGTAAGGAACACAACTATCATTGAAATTGCCGATGCCATTAGCGCGCCTACGGCAAGTGCTAGTACAAATAATCCAAATGCTGCAAAACTGACAGGCAATGACAATTTGATACTTTTTGGTAGTATGCTAGATATTAATATAATAGGCAAAAAGCGGAGCAGTGTGGCTGAAAGTTTTTGACCCAGGTGTTCAAAATACCATTGATTGTATATATTTATTGGTCTAACAAACTTGTAGCACACATCACCATTTTCAATTTCGCGCGCGCTGTGTTTAGGCATATCGATATATCTTAATACAAAGAATGCTTGACCTAGCCATACATAACTACACATTTGAGATACTGAAAAGCCTTCAATTAGATTTCCACCCATAAATGCGGTGTAGAGGTATATGTATAGTAATCCCCAAAAAAATTGTGTACTGATTCCGGAGATGGCTTTGGCGCGGTATTGTAATTCGCCCTTAAAACTCATCTTAAATAATCCACGATATGACTGCATAGCACCTCCTATAAATCCAATTCGGTATACAATTTTGCCAATATTTCATCCACACCGATTGATTTTACTGAGAAGTCCACAATTTCATAGTCCTTGCTAATTTCGTTTACAAAGTCTTTTGTGTTAAACACAACATCTGGCTTATTTTTTAGCACCGCCATATTGTTGTTGTGTGAAATTACTTCATAATTTGCTAGATTGATAGTTTCATACTCGTGTTTAAATTCTACTTCAATTTGTTTAACGCTATCATATTTATGTTTGATAGCACTAAAACTTCCGTTATACAGAATTTGTCCGCGTCCAATAAGAATAATCTTGTTGGTAAGTGCCTCGATATCGCTCATATCGTGGGTGGTAAGTATAATTGTTGTACCCCAACGAGTGTTGATATCTTTGATAAATTTTCGAACTGCAAGTTTGGTTACCGCATCCAGACCAATAGTTGGTTCATCTAGGAACAGTAGTTTTGGTCGGTGTATTAGCGAGCCAGCCAATTCACATTTCATTTTTTGACCTAACGATAGTTGACGTAAAGGGCGGTTTAATAATTCTTTTAAGTTCAACGTTTCGGTTAGTTCGTCTAACGTTTCTTCATATTCCTTGGTAGGAATTTTGTAGATGTCCTTTAGTAGTTCAAAGCTATCAATTACAGGAACATCCCACCATAATTGAGAGCGCTGACCAAACACAACACCTATGTTTTTAACATATTGTCTGCGGTCTTTCCATGGGCAATAGCCCATAATTGAACATTCGCCAGAGGTTGGGGTAAGTATTCCGCTCATAATCTTAATGGTTGTGCTTTTGCCAGCGCCATTAGGACCAATGTACCCAACAATGTCGCCTTCTTCCACTTCAAAACTAACATTTTTTAATGCATTAATAGTTTTGTGTTCACGTTTGAAGAAGCCAAGAACGGCATTTTTAAATCCCTTTTTGCGTACAGAGATTTTAAAATCTTTACAAATGCCGTCAAATTGAATTAATTTTGACATTTTTCCTCCTTTATTAAGTTGTAATATAGCGTACAAAAAAATACCAAAAGATACTTCTGGTACGCATCTTCTATTAAGTTTATTTTAAATTTAAAACTATAATAAAACCGCCTTTTATATATAGTCCAAACCACAGAAGATTGACAAAACTATAGCACATATAAAAAATTTATGCAACAAATTTTTACAAATTTCTTAAAAATTTATATAAATTTCATCAATTTTTGACCAATTTTTACTAAAAAGTAACAAAAAAAGGCCATAACGACCTTTTTGTAACTAATTAATAGTATTGATTTTAACAACATTTGAAAATTCGTCGGTTGTGCCAGTTACTAGTACAATATTGTCACCCTTTTTAACAAGTTTTTGTTTTAATAATTCGTCATTAAGGTTGCTAAATATCTTTGTTTCATCAAATTTTGGAAGATATATTGGTAGTACACCACGGAGCATACTCATTTGATAGTATGTATCTTGATTGTTGGTAATTGCGTAAATATCGCATTTTGGAAGTAGGGTGGATACATATGTTGCCATTTTGCCAAGGCTAGTGCAAATAGCAATAGCACGAGTTGGAAGTTTGTATGAAACTTTAATAGCCATAGTTGTAGTAATGTTTGCAACATTGTCATTAATCTTTGTATGTGTGTGAAGATTTTCACAATCTAATTCTTTTTCAGTTTCAAGAGCAATGTCGGACATGGTTTTAACGGCCTTGGCTGGATATTCGCCAACAGATGTTTCGGCAGATAGCATAATAGCGCTTGCGCCTTCACGTATAGCATTGGCTACGTCACTAACTTCGGCACGAGTAGGGCGAGGGTTGTGTATCATACTTTCCAACATTTCGGTTGCAACGATTGATACTTTACGCAAATCTCTTGCAGTTTGCAAAATTTTTGATTGAAGACTTGGCAGTTTGCTAACCTCATATTCGACACCCAAGTCACCACGTGCCACCATCACACCATCACACACACTTAGAATTTCTTCAAGATTTTTAACTCCTAGGCTAGACTCGATTTTTGCAATAATTTTGCAAGAATGGTTACAAGATTCCATAAGTTTTTTAATTTCCATGATATCTTGTTTGCGTGTAACAAATGAACATGCCACATAGTCACATTTATTTTTAAAAGCCCAAATCAAGTCTTCACGGTCACGAGAACTAATAAATGGAAGTTTAAGGTCAAAATCTTTAAAAGTTAAGCCCTTGTTGTTGGATAGTTTACCGCCGGTCATAACCTTTGTGGTTACTGTGCCACTATTTTTGGATATAACTTTTAGTACAATAAGTCCATCATTGGCTAAGATTATATTACCTGGTTGCAAGCGATTTAAAATGCTTGGCTCGGTAATGGCAACACCTTGTTCATTGCCTAAAGCGTCCCTAGAGTGAAGAGTAAATAGTTTACCCTTTTTTAACATTGCGCTACCGTTTTCAAACGACTTAACGCGCACCTCCGGGCCACGAGTGTCAACCATAATTGCAAGTGGAACGTTTAGTTTTGTTCTAACCGATTTGATTAAATCGATTGTGTCCTGATTGGTTTTTGGTGTGCCGTGGCTAAAGTTGATACGAGCAACATTTAAACCACTATGAATCATTTCACTTAACACTTTTTGATTGGTGCTGCTAGGGCCAAGCGTTGCCACTATTTTAGTTTTTTTCATATATCCTCCTGAATGTAATACTATATATTTTAAGTGTATAATTATTTAATTAAAAAGTCAAATATATTAAATACAAAAATAAATAATTTAAAATATCATAAATAATCGAATAAATATATAAAAACCTATAAATAAGGCAAAAATAAATATTTTTTTATTTTAATTCGTTAATTTATTAATATTTAAAATAATTATTTTTATTTAATAAATTAACACAAAAATTTAATTTAACATAAATAAATATAGGATATTTGTTAGCAGTAGATAATTTAAAAAATCTTATTTAAGGAGAAGATATGAAGTTGGGAAATATTTTAAATTTAGATAGAACTAGGGCCCTGCCAACGGATAATAATGCATATGTCCAACATGGCAAATTTGTGAGTGGTGAAAATATTGCAAAGGTGCAATCTGCTGATAAAGTGATATTTCCGGAAGCGTACGAAAATGCAAGTGGATATTATAATAAAAATCAATTTAGTCCACCACCACGACCAGAACAAAACACGCCCAAACCACAGCCCGTTCAACATCCAATGTTTGATATTAAGTCGTTACTTCCCATGCTGATGGGCGGTAAGTTTAATGACTTGATTAATCCGCTAATGAGTATGCTTGGAGGCAAATCTGGGGGTATGGATATTGCAAAAATCTTTGAAATATTTAAACCTAAAACAAGTGTTAAAAAAGAGAAGAAATCGGTTGGTGATGAGGAAGATGTGTCATCAAAATTTGATGATATGATAATTATTGAAGATTGATAAAATAAAAAAACTTCTTGAAATTTTTCAAGAAGTTAATTTATTAATCCAGTATTTAATCCAAAACGTGTTTTAAGCCTTTTTTGCTGCTTAGTTTATATAACACAATTTTCTTTCCGATTTGAGTAATTACATCAGCACCGGTTTTAACAGCAAGTTCACTTAAACCGTTTTCATCCAACTTGTCCATACTTGGGTTAAGGCTAATTTTAATTAATTCGTGATTAAATAATTCCTGTTTAATTTGTTCGTATACTTGCAAATCAAAACCATCTTTACCAACCCAAACTGTAGGTTTGATAGACATTGCAAGACTACGAAGTTTGATACGTTGTTGTTTTGTTATCATAATATTCTCCTTTTATAATATATCCTAATCTACTAATTCAAATTCAAGGTTTCCCATACATATTGTGTCACCTTCAACTGCGCCTGCTTGACGAATTTGGTCCATAATTCCATCTTTTTCAAGGCGGTATTGGAAGTATCCGTTAGAAGCGGTATCGGTAAACACAATGCCACGTTGCAAGTTTTGGATATATCCACCACTTACACGATAAGTATGCGCATCAATCTTTTCAATTTTTAGCGAAGTAATATCTTCTACGTGTAATTCTTGTTTTTCCACTTTGATAGGCTCTGGCTTAGGCAATGTTTGAAGTTTTTCATACACAGTTTTAATTAAATTGTCTACTTGGGTGTGGGTAACAGAACTAATACCAATAACTTCGCCATCAAAACCAGTTTCTTGCCTAAATTGCTTGATACGGTCATCAAGGTCATCAAATAGGTCGCATTTAGTAAACACTACAATTTGTGGAAGAGTGCTAAGATGTGGGCTGTATAGTTTTAGTTCGTTATTTATCATCTTAAAATCTTCACTAGGGATATTTCCGTAGTAGCCTGATGCGTCAATTACGTGAACAAGCAGTCTGGTGCGCTCAATATGTGCCAAAAACTCATGGCCAAGGCCTGCACCTGCAGATGCGCCTTCGATAAGACCTGGGATGTCGGCAACAACAAAAGCATTGTCATAATATTTTACTACACCAAGGTTAGGGTGAAGGGTAGTAAAGTTATAGTCAGCGATTTTTGGACGAGCGTTGCTTATTACAGATAGTAATGTGCTTTTGCCAACGTTTGGCTTACCTACAAGTGCTACATCAGCAATTGTTTTTAACTCTAGCACAACATCATATTTTTTAGTTTGTTCACCAAGTTGTGAAAAGTGAGGCGCTTGACGGGTAGGAGATTTGAAGAAAGCGTTTCCCTTACCACCACGTCCACCTTTTAGGCAAACGTATTCGTAACCATCTTCAAACATATCGGCTAGAACTTTTCCACTTTCGGCATCTTTGATAACGGTTCCACATGGTACAGTTATGCGTAAATCTTCACCTTTTTTGCCATAGCAGAACTTTCCACTACCGTTTTGTCCGTTTTGAGCAAAAAACTTTTTTTCGTACATAAAGTCGTTTAAGGTATTGATTTTGTCGCTTGCTACAAATATAATGCTACCGCCATTTCCGCCGTCGCCACCGTCCGGACCGCCGTTTGCAACGTATTTTTCACGGTGAAAACTAACAACACCATCACCGCCGTTGCCTGATTTTATAGATATTGTTGCTTTGTCTAAATACATATTATTTCCTTTTACATATAGTTTTTAATTTGCAATTTTCGCATTGCGGATTAAGTGATTTACAAAAGTATCTTCCAAACCAAACTGCTTGGATGTGAAATTTGCTTTGCTTTGCCAATGGTACAATTTTTAACAAATCTTTTTCACACTGCTCAGGAGTGGAAGTGGGATTGGTTAAGCCAAGACGTTTGCTTACACGGTGAACGTGGGTATCAACAGCAATAGATGGCTTGTTAAAAACTTCGGCAAGCACAACGTTAGCGGTTTTGCGGCCAACGCCATCTAGTGAGCATAAGTCTTCCATATTGTCGGGAACTTGACCATTAAACTTTGTCAAAATGCTGTTGGTTGCAGATAATATGGATTTTGCCTTATTGTTATAAAAACCGCAACTATGAATCAGTTGTTTAAGTTTAGCCTCGCCCAACTTAAGCATTTTATCAGGAGTGGGAGCAACCTTAAAAAGTTGTTCGGTAACTTGATTAACGCGTTTATCAGTGCATTGAGCAGATAATATTACCGCCACCAGCAATTGATAGGGTGTAGAGTAGTTTAACTCGCACTTAGCATCAGCAAAATTTTGGTCAAAGTAGGATATTACCTTTGTAATATTATTCATAACCATATTTTAGCAAATAATTTATAGATAGTCAAGAGCAGTTAATAAATTCTTGATGGAATATTGCTGGGTAATGATTGATTTATTTCGTAAATGCCGTTAAATGTTGCAAACTTGTTGTTAGAAATTAGTTGTTTGGATATGTTTAGTAAGTTGTTGGATATTTTTACCGATATTCCGCATGAGCGTGATAGTGAGCGTGGCGTGCTAATAATCGAACAAAATCCGTTGTATTGTTTGATTAGATTATAGAATCGTAGCGTATCGTTACGTGAAGTGAACATTACTAGTATATATTTCATAAGTCCTCCTATTTCACTATATTTTTTTGTTTGGCATATTGTGTTATATGATATATTTTGACAATGCAGCAACAACATACTACAAACCACTTCAAGTGAAACAAGAAGTTAATAAAGCAATGAATTTGTATACAGCAAATGCTGGTAGAGGTTCGCATAAACTGGCGCAATTAAGTGCTGGAAAAATTTTTGATGTGCGCGAAAAAATGTTAAAGTTTTTTAATGCCAATAATCATACATGTATTTTTACTTCTGGCTGTACCGGTGCGCTTAATTTGGCGATACTGGGTAGCGCTAAAGCAGGCGGTCATGTAGTAACCACGTATCTAGAACACAATTCGGTGCTAAGGCCTTTACAACACCTTAAGGATGAGGGTGTGATAGATTATACTGTGCTAGATGATGTTTCAGAAGCTTCTTTCGAGCATGCTATAAAAACCAACACATATATGATTGTTAATACTCTTGCTAGCAATGTTACAGGGCAGCGTTTAAATGTTAAGATGATTAATAGTGTGTGCAAAAAACACAACTTAATTCATTTGGTTGATACGGCTCAAGGTGCGGGTCATGTGTTTGAGGACCTTTCAATGGTGGATATGATTGCATTTGCAGGGCATAAGGGATTGTATGGATTAGGTGGTGTGGGTGGACTGATTGTTAACAATAATATTAAGTTAAAACCAATTATATTTGGAGGAACTGGCACAATGAGCGAAAGTTTAATTCAACCGGATGTTGCTCCCGAAGGGTTTGAGTCAGGCACTCTTGCCAATATTCCTATTATAAGTTTGGGTGCTGGTGTAGACTATGTTAATGAAAATAAGAAATATATAACAACTAAGGAAGATCAGCTTAATCGGTATATGCGTAATATGCTTGATGGTTTGGATTTTATCACGCCGTATTACGATAAGGACTCGGTGGGAGTGTATAGCTTTAATGTAATGGATTATGATAGCGGTTTTGTAAGTGATTATCTTGGTCAAAAATTTGGTATATGCACTAGGTCAGGACTTCATTGTGCACCGCTGGTTCACAAGCATTTTGGTACTCTTGATAGAGGTATGGTTAGAGTTTCCATTTCAAGCGATAATACGATTGAAGAAATAAATGTATTAAAAAGGGCATTATTAAGTTTGAAGGACGTTAAATCATATTATTAATCAATTAAATTGTTGGTGGCGGATACGCTGCTGGGCTTAATCCTACAAATAAGGCTTAGTGCAAAAAGTGCGCTACTAAATACAATATAATATACCTTATATGGTATAATCAAACTTGTAAATAATAACACTAATCCGCTAATAAAATAACCTTTTGATTTGTTGCGAGATACTGCGTTTTTAAATATTTCACGTAAGGAAATTTTGTGTTTGGTTAGGTCGATATTGCTGGTATCGATTGTTATGTTGTTTTGGTTAAAAAGGTTGTACAACTGCTCCAAATTTATTAGTGTAATACGCTTGTTTTTAAAGGCGCTGCAAATTGCTTTTGTATCATTGTTGGCAGATATGCAAAATATTGTTATATCGCTATATGGCTTTGTTCTTAATATTTCAAGTAGGCTAAATTCGGTAAGTTCGCCATTTAGATGTGTTGTAAAAATGTGAGCAACGCCATCTTTGGTTGCAACAATATCGCCTTTGATTGTTTTGGGTTCATATTTGCTTGGTATTAGTTGTTTGATTAATGAAATCAATTTAGGATAAGGCAGTGTTTGGATTGTTAATTTAAATTTTAACATTTCAGTAGTTTGGGCTATATTGTTTAGATGTCTTGCTTGCTTTTTTGATTTAATACGGCGCATTAAAAATATTATACATAGCGATATTATTGATGCTAGTATTAGTGAAAGAATGATATTTTTAATAAAAAACTGCACCCATGCAAAAATTATAAGTAATGTTGCTAAGGTTATAAAAATAGTGTCTACAATATTTACAAATTTAAACTTTGACATATCTATATAATTGACAAATAATTAATGTGTTAAACACACTTGACAATTTGATTTAATTAATCTACAATATAGGTATGGAATATATAGTAACAACGTTGGAGCAAACCAAGCATTTGGCTGAGCAGTTTGCTGATAGTTTAAAGGTGGGAGATGTGGTACTTCTAAGTGGTGATTTAGGCGCCGGCAAAACTACATTTACTCAATTTGTATTTAAATATTTAGGAGTGCAAGGGGTGGTTAATAGCCCTACTTTTTCGGTGCTTAAAACATATAATGCGAAAGGGATTATTCTTAATCACTTTGATGCTTATCGTATTAACACTGCCGAGGCTATCGAGTGTGGTTTTGATGAAGTGATATCCGGTGGTGAGGGTATTACATTTATTGAATGGAGCGAAAATATTAAGGAATTATTGCCTGGTCAATATATTAAAATAAATATTACATTACGTGGTGAGGATAGGGTATTTGATATTACAAGGTAAAAGGGTTTGATATGAATTATTTATTGGTAAACACAGCAAATGACGAGTTGGTCATAATGATAAGCAAAAATGGTGAAATTTTTGCATGTAACGAAACTATGGTAAAAAGGCACAACGAAGTAATTTTGCCTAAAATGCAGGAGCTGCTTGATAAAGCAAATATATCGCTTGCAGATATTGATGAGTTTGGCGTGGTTATAGGTCCGGGTTCATTTACTGGTATACGTGTTGGCATTGCCACAATTAAAGCGTTTAAAGATGTGTTTAATAAACCTGTTAAGGCAATTAACAACCTTGACTTATTATATCATATTGCAAATGCTAACGACAGATTTGATATTGTTGCCATTGAAGGCAGTATGAATAGTTATTTTGTTGGTAAATTTGAGCAGGATAGATTAAATATTTATGAACGCAATTTAACACTAGATGAACTTATTAGTATTTCACAGGGTAGAAAGGTGGCTATGTATAGCAACACACGTGCTTTAGAAATTGGTGAAGTTGTGAAATTTGACAACCAAGCATTTGTACAAGCCTTTTTAAACTCCCAATCTTATGATTTAACACCAATTTACTATCAACTATCTCAGGCGGAAAATGATAAAATTGAACACGCAAATATTATTGTTCGTGAAGCGGAACTTTATGATGTTAAGGCAATTTTGCAAATTGCTAATAGTTGCTTTTCAAATCATTCATTAAATATCAGTGAGGCAGATTTGCTTAGTAAAAAATATATGGCTTTTGTTGCTCAAATAGACGAGCAGGTGGTTGGATTTGTGTTGGTGGATAAATCTAACGTGTCAGCCGGTTATGCGATTAGATTGATAGTTGTGGATACAAACTTTAGAAATCACGGCATTGGCACAAAGTTGATTGAAAGGGTAGAGCAACTTGCTGCTGAAAACAATATAACGGTACGTGTTCCAATATTTAAAGATTGTTTTTCGTTGGAAACTTTATGTAAGAAATTAAACTACCAAGTTGATTTACAAAACTCAGAAATTGTAACCGAGTTCAAAAATTTAAGCGGACTATACAAATGTTTAATGATGAAAAATTTAAAACAGGGCTAAGTATAGATTACTAAGTTATTGCTAATTATATTCATCTGGCAAATCGTTTAAAAGCAATAAAACATGATTGCTATTTAATATTTTGGTAAACACTAATTTTGCAACATTTAGCGTGTCTACAATGTAGGCATGCTTTTTTTGTTTGGTAATTTCTGGGTGTTGTATGATAGTGTTGATATTCTTTACGTTAACCGATAATATTTCAAAATTATTCAACTTACTAACAAGTGCTTTGCGGTTGGTTTTTCCAACAATGATTATAATGTCTGCTACACTATTTAGTTGACTGGATAGTTGTTGGTTTAGGTTAAATTGCTGTTTTCCTCCTTCCACAATTCCAGGAGTGCACACAACTTTTAATTTGTTTACAGTACTTAAAAATTCCAATGCGGATGAGGCGCTTGCAATGCTGCAATTATAAGTGTCATCAATAATATCAATATGTGATTTAATATATTCCAATCGGTGTGGCGTTGGCTTTAAATTTATAATGGTTTGTATGGCATTGGTGATGTCAATTCCCAGGTGCAAACTCAAATCTAGTGCAAGTAAAATATTGGTGATATTGTGTTTTCCCAACAGTCTGGTGTGGCAAGGATATGTTTGATTTTGGTAACAGATGTCAAAGTAAGTTTCGTAATTTATAACCTTAATATTATCAGCATAAATACCGCTTTTTACGTTAATCGATACACTGCTTTTTTCTCCATGCTTTTCGTTAAACATTTTTGATACCGCTGAGTTATCAATGTTGAATACGCAATAATTTTCGCCCAGATAATCTGGTAATTCTTTTTTTGTAAGGTACACATTTTGTTCGGTTTTAAATGTTTCAAGATGTTGAGGTGATACACTGGTAACAATTCCTTTTGAAGGGTTAACAAGGTTGCAAATTTCTTTAATATCACCACGCCTGCGAGCGCCCATTTCGCATACAAAAATTTGTGTGTCGGTATTTAAAAATTTGTTAATTGTAATAACAGCGCCTTTAGGTGTGTTATAATTTTTTGGAGTAGAAATCACGTTAAATTTTTTGCTTAAAATTTCAACCAAAATTTGCTTAACACTTGTCTTTCCGTTGCTGCCTGTAATGCCTATTGTAATCAACTTTTTATTGCTTTCAAGTTTGTGTATTGCAGTGCGCACATTTTTGTTATTTAGGCTATATTTGTATACATCTAAAAAGTCCAAAACAACTAATATAAACGGCGTTAAAACTAAAATAAAAATTGTATATAAATTTTTACTAAAAATGAACAGCATGATAATAATTAAATCCAACAAAATAATTCTAAAAATTCTTGCCGTGAAAACAAATTTAATTTTCTTTGATTTAATTACAAATAATATTAAATTAATTATATTAAAAATAAAAAATATTAAATTTAGTGCAAATATGCTTATTTTTAGGCGCTTTTCGATTAAATTTAGTGCAATTTGTAAAATTAAAACAATATTTAAAAGTAATATTTGTTTATTTTTGAACAAATATTTTAAATATCTTTTAATGTAATATCCTTTCCATTGAAAAAAGTTGAGGCATGTAAAAAGATATAATGCGTGGCAAATAATTGCTAATATTTTTAACATAAATAATCTCCCTAAGACTTAAGAAAATTTTGGCAACAATCAATAAATAAATTGGAGTGTGATAGGTAGCAAAAATGTGTTCCATTTTTAATAATTTTGTATGATATCTGAGGTTTAAATTTCTTGATAATCTTAAACATTTTTATTGGTGTTGCAGTATCTTTTTTACCCCAAAATAGAAATGCCGGACAGCGTAAGTTTTTAATATACTTTATTAAATTTTTGTTCACAATATTTTTAAAAGTTTGGCGGTCGATTTGCGATAGATTAACATATTCGCTTGAAGCAAATTTATCAAAATATTCCGGGTGTGATTTAAGTAAAATTGTGTGAAATCTTGTGTCGATTTTTTTAAAAAAGTTTGGTTTTATTCTTATTCCGGCACCGCCTGTAATTATAATTTTTTCAATAACAATTTTTGTGGTTGTCAGCATTAGTGCAACTCTAAAGCCAAAACTGTGACAAATGATAATTACTGATTTTAAATTTAGCAATTGTAGTATGTTAAGCACAATGTTTTTGTAGTCATACATATCAAGTGGTATGGTGCTGGGATTAAAATCTTTGGATATCTCAAATATGTCTGGATTATCATTTTCTTGATATATGTTTTGAGGTGGGAATGATATACTTATTATATTAAAATCAGATTTTAAATTTTTTTTTATTTTTGCAAAGCTATCCTTGTTTCCGCCCCAACCATGAAGCAGTAATATGGTTTGCTTGCGCCCACAATCAATATACTCATATTCAACGCAATAGCCTTTGTAAAGTAATATCATATTTCTATATATGATAAGCTAAAACAATCTGGTGAATTTAAACAAATGCATAGCAATATCTTGGTTAACGTTAAATAATGTTACAATTTTGCTTGTTAATTTTAATTTAATTGTGATATAATATTTTTGTCGAAAAAAGGTTGAAAAGGTTTGACAATGTAATTAGGGGGTGAGTTAATGTTAACAAACAAACAAGCAAGGCTAATTATACCTTTAATCTTTTTGACGCAATAAATACGGATGGAATACTAAACATTTTGGTTGGGAATGTTTAGTGTTTTTTGTATTTAAACAATAAAATAAGACAAAATAAACAAAAGGAGAAAATAATGAGAAGAGCAACAAAGCCATTACTGATAAGCTTGTTATGCCTTGTGCTACCAATTTTGTTTATATGTATAGGTGTGCTGGTTGTAAATCGTATATCTGGCAATGAATCAAAGGCTGGATTTAAGGTGGAAGATGGGTACATACATTACACAGAAGATGGTGAAACGTGGGATGCTATAATTGCTATAGCGGATTTAATGGGCAATGGTATATCGTCGATAGAAAAAGATGAAATTGCTTCAGACGAATCAAAAAGCATATATACCTTGACCTATACAAATGGCGATTCATTTGATATCGAAGTTAAGCATGGCGAGAAAGGTGACAAAGGCGATAAGGGTGATAAAGGTGACCAAGGTGAGCAGGGTCCTCAAGGAATCCAAGGACCACAAGGAATCCAAGGTCCACAAGGAGAGAAAGGCGACAAGGGTGATACTGGTAACGGTATAGCATCAATTGTAAAGATAGAAGAAGATGGTAAAACTATCTATAGAGTAACCTACACCAATGGTAACGGAATAGATATTGAAGTTAAGCATGGCGAAAAAGGTGACAAAGGTGACAAAGGTGATAAAGGTGACCAAGGTGAAACAGGACCACAAGGACCTCAAGGAGAAACTGGACCAGTTGGACCACAAGGTCCTCAAGGCGAATCCGGTACTGATGGACGCAACGTAGAATTCAGAGCAGGTTCAACACATATCCAATGGAGATATGAAGGTGATGAAACTTGGGAAAATCTTGTAAGTTTGGAAGCCTTAAAGGGAACTGATGGCGCAACACCAACAATTGCGATTGAAAATGGATATTGGGTAATCAACGGAATACCAACAGAACATAAAGCAACAGGTGCTGATGGTGCTAACGGAACCAATGGAAAAGATGGAAACACTCCATACATACAAGATGGCTATTGGTATATTGATGGAGTAAATCAAAACGTTAAAGCAGAGGGAGTAGATGGAATCAATGGAACCAACGGAACAGACGGCATTAACGGAAAATCAGCATACGAAATAGCATATGAGTTAGATAATACTATTGGAACTGAAGCTGAATGGATAGCAAGCTTAAAAGGAAGTGATGGCTCAAACGGACAAGATGGTACAGATGGACGTGAAATAGTGTTGCATAACAATGGAAGCTATATCCAATGGCAATACAAAGGCGATACATCATGGGAAAACTTGATACAATTAGATACACTAAAAGGTCTTAAGGGCGACACAGGAGCAACAGGTAAAAGTGCTTATGAAATAGCTAAAGACAAAGGCTTTGAAGGTACCGAAATAGAGTGGTTAGAAAGTCTAAAAGGTAAAGATGGAGCAGATGGTCGAGAAGTAGAGTTTAATGTAGCAGATGGATACGTACAATGGAGATATGTAGGAGAAACTACATGGACAAACTTAATAGACTTAGACCTATTAAAGGGAGCACAAGGAGACCAAGGTATTCAAGGCGAACAAGGTGAACAAGGAGCTCAAGGTGATAAAGGTGACCAAGGTGAGGCTGGAAGAGGAATTAAGTCTATATCAATTGACGAATCAAAGAGCGATGAAACAAAAACAACATATGTAATCACATTTGATGATGATACAACATTCTCATACGAAGTAAAGAATGGAATCAACGGAACAAATGGAACCGATGGCGCAGACGGAAAGGACGGAAAAGACGGTTCAGTAGTGACAATAGGCGAGAATGGCAACTGGTATATTGATGGTGAAGATACCGGAATCCCAGCAAAAGGAAAAGATGGAGTCAATGGCACAGACGGAAAAGATGGAGTTGACGGAACAAATGGAACCGATGGTGCTGATGGGCGAGAGGTAGAATTTAATGTAACATCAACACATATTCAATGGAGATATGAGGGTGAAACTGAATGGAATGACCTACTAGAACTAAGTACATTAAAGGGCGAAAAGGGTGACCAAGGCGAAAAAGGTGACAAGGGTGACCAAGGCGAAGCTGGAAAGAGTGCTTACGAAATCGCAGTAGAAAATGGCTTTGAAGGGACAGAAGAAGAATGGCTAGCAAGCTTGAAAGGTGACCAAGGTGAGCAAGGTATTCAAGGTGAAAAAGGTGATAAAGGTGACCAAGGTGAGCAAGGTATTCAAGGCGAAAAAGGTGAAAAAGGCGACCAAGGAGAAAAAGGTGACCAAGGAGATAAAGGTGACCAAGGTGAAGCTGGAAAAGATGGTGAAGATGGTGAAGATGGCGTAGATGGCCGCGAAGTAGAATTTAATGTAACATCAACACATATTCAATGGAGATATGTAGGCGAAACCGAATGGAAAGACCTAGTTGACCTAGACCAACTAAAAGGTGAACAAGGCGAAAAGGGCGAACAAGGTATTCAAGGCGAGCAAGGAATCCAAGGAGAAAAAGGCGAACAAGGTGAAGCCGGAAAAGATGGCGTAGATGGTGAAGATGGTGAAGATGGAACAGATGGTCGTGAAGTTGAACTTAATGTAACATCAACACACCTTCAATGGAGATATGCTGGTGAGACCGAATGGAAAAACCTAATAGACCTAGACCAATTAAAAGGTGAAAAAGGCGATAAAGGCGACAAAGGTGAGCAAGGCGAAGCTGGAAAGAGTGCTTACGAAATCGCAGTAGAAAATGGCTTTGAAGGTACAGAAGAAGAATGGCTAGCAAGCTTGAAAGGTGACCAAGGTATTCAAGGTGAAAAAGGTGATAAAGGTGACCAAGGTGATCAAGGTATTCAAGGTGAAAAAGGTGATAAAGGTGACCAAGGAGAGCAAGGAATCCAAGGCGAAAAAGGTGATAAAGGCGACCAAGGCGAAAAAGGCGACAAGGGTGACCAAGGTGAAGCCGGAAAAGATGGTTACACTCCAGAAAAAGGTAAAGACTATTGGACTGAGGAAGATAAGCAAGAAATTATTGATGAGTTAACTCAACCAACAGAGTACAAGAACTGGTTACCAATATCAACAACTAGTGATGGTTACACTATATATAATGGTAAAGGCTATAAGGAAAACGTGCGTTGGAGCGGTTCTGGTCAGGCCGAAGTAGATGCAACAGGAGTGTATTTATCAGGATTTATTCCTGTACGAGCTGGTGACGTGATTCGTGTAAAATATATGCAAATGCCTTATACAGAGGAAGGTGGTGCTAATTGCTTAATACAATGGTACGATACCATTAGCGGCAATCCAGTAGGAAGTGCAAATTGTTTACTTCTAACAGAGTACAATGGTGCTATATTTGATGCTAATGGTAATCTAGAGCAATTTACTATCTCTACCTATTCAAGCTATACATATATTCGTATTCAAGCTGCATCAATGAGCTCTAAATCAATTGTTACAGTTAATGAAGAGATTACATCAAGCGTGGATAGCAAGTTTGAAGACGTTAATGACAGCTTGACAGATTTGGATAATAGATTAGATAATCTTGAAAACCAAAATGGTAACGAATCATTAATTCCTGAGTACTGGCAAGAAGCACTTGACCAAGGCGTTGAGGATATTAACACTGCACTTGCAGAGGCTGGCAGAAACAAGTCTGCGTTCTTATTCTATACAGACGTTCACTGGAATGGTGGCTCTCATATGTCTCCTGTATTGTTAAACTACCTATATCAGAACACAGGAATGGCTAAAACAATTTTCGGTGGCGATATCGTTGCAAATGAAGGAACTGGTTATGATGCTATGTCGTATATTTGGGATTGGAGAAGTCAAATCAAAGATTTACCAAATCATCATAGCGTAGCGGGAAATCATGATGATGGTAATGAAACAAACAACTTGTTTAGTGAAGATTATGTATACTCATTCCTATTAGCACCAGAAGAAACTCCGGATATGGTTTGGGGCGATAGCGGATTGTATTATTATATTGATAATCCGGCAGAAAAAACAAGATATTTATATCTTGACACTGCATGTTACTCTGGTACCGTAGAACAAAAAGACTTTGTTAAACAAGCACTACTTTCAACGCCAGCAAATTGGCATATTGTGGCAGTAGGTCATGCATGGTTGCAAGCAGATTATGATAATTATGATGTTAGACCAATACCAATTTTACCTTTAAATCATAATTATAACAGAAATTCATACGAGTTGTGTCAAATGTTTGACAACTACAATGCTAGAACTGGCGATTACTCAGAAGGTAAGGCAAAAGTAGAATTCCTTATCGGCGGACATGCTCATATTGACTATGTAACAAAGACTGATAGTGGTATTCCTATTATAATTATAGAAACCGAAAGTAACGTTGTTCGTAGCGGATTAAGCTATCAAAAAGGCACAATAAGTGAATCTGCTATTAGTGGAATTATTGCAGATTATAATGACAATGTTTTACATATTATAAGAGTTGGTAGAGGAAGAAACTTTGATGTTGACTTTACAAATCCTGAAATGTCAACAATATATGAAATTTCAAATGACTTAATATTGACATCATCATCTTCAAATGTAACCAGAGCTTATAAAGGTGATACATTTACCACAACACTTACTCCAGCAGTAGGTGAAATAACATCAATTGTTATTACAATGGGTGGTGTTGATATAACTGCTACAGCATTTGATTCAACTACAAATACAATTACTATTGAGGAAGTTACAGGTGATATTGTTATTACAGTTGTAGCAAACAACGGTCAAGTTGTTAACCAAATACCAATCTCCACAGACATAGATGGCACAATATATAATGGCACAGGATTTAAGGAAGGTGTGCGTGTTAAAAGCTCCGGTGAAATAGTGGATACTACAGGATACTACGTTACAGGATTAATCCCATTTAAACATCAAGATATGTTATATCTAACTTCCGATATATTTGTTGGAGATTTGTGCGGTGTTGCATATTTTGACGCTGATATGAATTTCCTTCAAAATTGGTATTTTAATGCCCATGGAGGAACCATTCAACTTTCAGAAGATGGCACATACTACACATTCCAAGCGTTATCTGGTTCAGCTGATGTGGCATATGTAAGAGTTACAGGTTGGAATACAGTAGGCAAGAACACTATTATTACAGTAAATCAACCAATACCAGAGATAGAGGTTAGTTCTAATGTGTTGGATACAGTTGGCTGGACCGAGG
>JBGVOQ010000008.1:0-2783 GCA_045126575.1 Candidatus Onthoplasma sp.
TTATTTATTTAATTATTTTTAATATTTTTCTTAATTAAAAGGATTTTTATGAATATTTTTAATTCTTTATCTAATTTATTTAATAAATTTATTTCACCATTATTTAACAATTGTGATGATATGGTTAATTATATTTTTACCAACGATTCGCTTCCAGCACCACTTGATGATAGTGATGAAAAATTGTATATAAATATGTTTGGGACGGTAAACGATACATACGCCAGATCAAAATTAATTGAGCATAATTTAAGACTTGTTTTGTACATTGCTAAAAAATTTGAAACGCCAAAAGCAGAACTGGAGGACCTTGTTTCCGTTGGTGCAATTGGACTGGTAAAAGCAGTTGATAGTTTTAATGCTGATAAAAATATTAAACTAGCAACTTACGCCTCACGCTGCATTGAAAACGAAATTTTGATGTACCTGCGCAAGGTTAATAAAACTTTAAACGAGGTTAGTCTTGATGAACCTTTAAGCGTTGATGATGAAGGTGGCGAACTGGTTATGGCAGATGTGCTTGCTTCTAGTGATGATTGCTACAAGGAGGTTGAGGCTGACGATCAAAAAAAGTTTTTGTTAAACACTCTGTCATGCCTTTCCACACGTGAGCGTGACATTATGATTATGCGATACGGCTTGTACGGTCAAGATGAATTAACTCAAAAAGAAGTTGCAGATTTATTAAATATTTCCCAAAGTTATATCTCCCGCCTTGAGAAAAAAATACTAAAAAAACTAAAACTCACAATGCTAAAAGGATAGTAAAAAATCGGCTTAATATATAAGTCGATTTTTTATTACATAGATAATTTAAATAAGGCTTTTTATTTTGCATCGAACCAAGACTTTCCATAGTTTACATCAACTGTTAGAGGAACTAAAAGTTTGACAACATTTTCCATTTCCTGCTTTAAAATTTTGCACACTTTTTCTACTTCATCTTTGGTGGCATCCACAATCAACTCGTCGTGAATTTGTAATATCAATTTGCTTTTTAAACCTTGCGATTTAATTGCATTTTGCACATTTATCATAGCCATTTTTATTATATCCGATGCTGTGCCTTGTAGTGGCATATTCATAGCCACTCGTTCACCAAATAATCTAACCGGATACGTGCTAGAATTTAGTTCTGGAATATACCTTATGCGACCTAGCAACGTGCTTGCATATCCATTTAGTTTTGCATCTTCAATATTCTTATCCATATATTGCTTAACCATTGGATATAAGGTAAAATATTTTGCAATAAATTCACGTGCTTCCTTGGAAGTCATTCCCACATTTTTGGCAAGACCAAATTCGCTAATGCCGTAAATAATTCCAAAGTTTACCGCCTTTGCCATTCGGCGCATTGATGAATCCACATCACCTAAATCCACACCAAACACACGGCTTGCAGTGGTTGCGTGAATATCCTGATTTTGATTAAAAGCGGTTACCAGATTTTCGTCTTTACTAAAATGCGCAAGCAACCTTAATTCGATTTGGCTATAGTCCGCCGAAACTATTACACCATCATCAAAACTGCTGGTAAACAGTTTGCGCAACTCTCTACCCTCTTCCGTGCGCACCGGAATGTTTTGAAGATTTGGCTCACGTGAACTAAGTCTGCCCGTTGCGGTTGCTGTTTGAATAAATGTGGTATGAATTTTGCCACGCTTAATATAAGGCAATAAACCTTCCAAATAGGTGCTAACAATCTTTGCTACCTTGCGGTATCTAATAATCTTATCAATTACTGGATGTTGGTCTTGCAAAGCCTCAAGTACTTCAACACTTGTACCCTTTTTACCCTTGTATTGTAATTTTAATGTATCAAACAACACTTCCTGCAATTGCTTTGGAGAATTAATGTTAAACTCGCATCCTGCCAATTGATGTATTTGCTCAACCAACGCCTTTTGCTCCTCAGTGTACTTTTGGCTAAGATGTTTGATGGTTTGCTCATCAACAGTTATACCATCACGTTCCATCTCGTACAAAACTGTAACTAGATTTAATTCCAACTTGTAGTAAAGGTCTAGCATATTCATACTTTCGAGTTGGCTAAGACTTAATTGTTTTAGTTTTAGTAAGCCAACTGTTGGGCAGTCGCCTAGACCATTAGCGCTAAGCAACGCATTTAGTTGCAAATCCTTGTCGGTTAGCCCCAACAAATAATAGGCTAGCGATACATCATAAAAATTATTTAGTTTTATATCAAAACTTTCCATTTGATGCATCAACAATTTTGCGTCATGCACCACCTTTTCTATTTTTGAGTTTTGTAAAATATTTTTGATTAAATCATATATTTCAGGATTTCCTAAATCAAGATGTACAAATTGATATTCGGTTTCACCTATTGCAAAACAAAGTCCGGTATCATCTAGTAGCACACCTACTTCACTTTCGGCAAATATTCTGTTTAATATATCGGTTTTTTCCTGCGTTGTTTCGGTTTGCTGGTGGACAAAACTATTTTCCACAGCACTAACCGTATCCGCCACAAAATACTCTTCCTTATCAAGCAAGTTTTTAAATTCCAACTGCTTAAACGCTTGCTTGACTTCAAAATTAAACGGAAAATCGTATACCAAATCTTCCAAAGCATAATCTAACTGACAATCAGTTTTGATTGTAGCAAGTTGCCTTGAAATATATGCCATATCCTTTTGTTCTTGTAATAGTGTTTTGGTTTTACCGCTAATGTTGTCAATATTTTGATAAATATTATCCAAATTACCATATTCGCTAACAAGTTTTAGTGCACCCTTTTCGCCTATACCTTTAACGCC
>JBGVOQ010000009.1:0-59207 GCA_045126575.1 Candidatus Onthoplasma sp.
ACTTAAGAACAATCAACCAGGGTGGTGATGATAGCTGTGAGGACCCACTTGTACCCATATCGAACACAAAAGTTAAGCTCACAAACGCCGACAATATTGCATGGGAGACTGTGTGAGAAGATAGGAAGTTGCCATCTACAAACGAAAAAAGTCCTAGTGAAAACTAGGATTTTTTTTTGTACTCTTAACTCTTAACTTTTCACTTTTCGTTCTTCACTATAACTCTTTTTCGAAGTGAAGAACTAAGAATGAAGAGTGAAGAATTGAGGTAGGATTATATTGATTTTTAATGAAGAGTTCACTACGTTCACATGAAGGTGTGAAGACGCTAGGCTTATGAAGTGTGCTGTCGCACATTGTGGTTATATTAATTCTTTTTTGTTAATGAAGAATGATTAATTGTGGTATGATTATGTTTTTTTATTTCACATATTGACAATGTCTAGCTCACATGATATACTAAAAGTGTATTTAAGGGAGATTGTTTATGGGAAAGAGAGATCACGAAACAAAAAAATTAACAAGAAAAGATGTATTTGTTTATGCGGAAATTATGGATGAGCCCACAATAAGAGAAGATAAGGACTATATTATAGCTGGTTGTTATAATGAGGATAAAACCAAGTTTAAGAATATTATAACGGGCGAAATATATGATTGTGATAAAGCTAAGTTGAATTTAGATAAACTAAATATAGCAGGAAGAGATTTTTCAATAATAATAAATGCGGGAATAGGTATGCCGGGTATGTTGGATATATATTTTACCCAACGATTAACAACAAGGGAAAAAGGAGAACTTGATTGGTTTAGATTTTCTTATATTATAGAAAACCCATTATTAGGAGATAAAGATTGGGTGGTGAAACACTTAAGTATGAAAGCAATTCACGAGTTTTTTATAAATGCCAAGGATGACGATGAGGTTAAATTATCTGATGTAAGAAAAATGATAAACATATTTAATAAATTATCACATAAACGATTGATTAAAGAGCTAAAAGATAGACAAGAACGTAAATTATAATAAAATAATCTACCTTAATTGGTAGATTTTTTATGTTCAATTCCAGCGTGGTAAGTGTGGATTGCATTGAGTTTACGTCGATGTGGAAACAACATTGGGAATATGTGATTCAAAATATTTTTATAAAGATATTGACAGTGGACTAATACTGTGCTACACTTTGATTATGTTTAAAGGAGATTATAGAAGCAAATCAACCTAAGAGAGTCGAGGAAATTTGTGGAGCTTGCCTTGATTTTGATAGTAAAGAAACCAAAGAGATAAAACAAACTATTTACGAGGGTGAAGCTAAATATGCAATGGTCTTGGCGCAATTGGACAAGGTTGTTGATGAAGATGCTAAAAATATATAGATAAGTTTAGAAAAGCTATGCGTAAAGCATGGCTTTTTTATATGGGCAAAGAAAAAAAGTCACCAAATAAAAGGTGACTTGTATGTTATTTTTGTAATCCCATATTCTCATTCTTATCCAAGTGGAGAGTTTTTCTTATTTCAAAGGCGCTATCAAATACTTTTGATACTTCTGTTTGAAGTGCCTTAACTGGTATTGAAGCCCCTCTATATTCTGGACATTTGTCATAAAAGTTGTCAATAGTAGTTTGTAGAGTTGCGCGTAATTTATCTATATCAATAACTTGTTGATCTTTTGTTACTAGGTGTAGGGATTGAGATAAGGTTTTTCTAATATTTGATATAAGTCTATTCGTGTAGGAAGATTCGTCACGATTTACTTCAGGATTGTTTGAATCTGAAATCTTTAAAAATTCTAATGCATAACCAATGTCGTTAGATGACCTTATAACATCTACAAGCATGGTGTAAACAGCCATATTGCACAACTCGTTAGTCATTGGTCGGCTTAGCATTTTTACGCCATATGTGTTATTTGCTAAATTTTGTAAGCTTTTTTTAACGGAGTCAGTAGCTCCGTATTTAACTGTTGCCGACTCGATTTGTTTCCAATAATAATCATATAATTCAGCAGTGTTAGGGGTTGTGATATAATCTTTATTCATAACAATCTCCTTATTTGTTACCGCTATTATAGCACAGTTAAGTTGATTTGTAAATACCTATTTTGAAAAAAATGCAAATTTGTGGTGCGGGACAAGGGATTTTAAGGTTTTTAGGTTTAAATTACAAGTTAAATTCGTTAAATATGGAAGCGAAAAGTCAAGATAAAAAATTTGTCAAATTTCTATAAATATTTTCAAAAAAGGGTTGACAAAAGGTGGTAAGTATGGTAGAATAAAGTGCTATTTGAGTGGATTGACGCACAAGGTTGCATACACTAGCAAGCAGATGTATGGGAATTTGTGCAGACCATAAGCACTTGATGTGCGGCCAGCCAAAAGCATTTTATTTTTGGAAAATAGCACTTTACACACGGATACGTGTAACCGCTGTTAAACTTATAGTTTAAGGTGTGAGCGTAGGTGGTAGGGTAAATGGTTATTAAGTTGGACTAGGAGGAGAAATTAAATGTCAACTAAAAAAATAAGAATTAAGTTAAAATCTTATGACCACAGTTTGTTGGACCAAGTGGTAGCTAACATTGTCGATATGGCTACCAAGTCTGGATGTAAAATTTCTGGACCAATTCCACTTCCTACTGATAGAGAAGTGGTAACAATTATTCGTGCACCGCACAAATACAAAGATTCTAGAGAACAATTTGAATCTAGAACACACAAAAGAATGATTGATGTATACGCACCAAATGCTAAGGCAGTAGATACATTGTTAAAGATGAACTTGCCAGCTGGTGTAGGCATCGACGTAGAATTATAGGAGGCCGTTGTGAAAAAAGCGATTTTAGGTAAAAAACTTGGAATGAGTCAAGTATTTGCTAATGATGGTTCAGTTATACCTGTAACTATTATCGAAGCAGGTCCTTGTTATGTTACTCAAGTTAAAAACAAAGAAACCGATGGTTACGAAGCCGTTCAAATGGCTTTCGGTGAAATTAAGGCTAAAAATGTTAACAAGTGCCAAACTGGTGCTTACAAGAAAGCTGGCGTTGAACCAAAACGTATGATGAAAGAATTTAAGCTTGACAATAGTTCAGAATTTGCTCTAGGTCAAGAAATTAAATGTGATGTGTTTGCTGAAGGCGACAAGGTAGACGTTTCTGGCGTAAGTAAGGGTCACGGATTTAGTGGCGTTATCAAACGTTGGAATGCTCATCGTCTAAAGATGACTCACGGTACTGGACCTGTTCATAGAGAAGTTGGTTCAATGGGTGCTAACTCAACACCAAGCAGAGTATTTAAAAACAAAAAGATGCCTGGACATTATGGTCACGAAAATGTTACAGTTCAAAACTTAAGCGTTGTTCGTGTTGATGCTGAAAGAAACTTGTTATTCGTAAAGGGTGCAGTTCCTGGACCAAACAATAGCATAGTTGTAGTTAAAGCATCTGTGAAGGCGTAAAGGAGAGATAAACTATGGCAAAACTTACAGTATATAATATGAATAAAGATGCCGTTGGCGATATCGAACTAAACGATAGCGTGTTTGGAGCAAGTTATAATGAATCACTTATTCATCAAGTAGTTGTAGCTATGCACAACAATGCTCGTCAAGGCACAAAGTCAACATTGACAAGAAGTGAAGTTAGAGGTCATGCTAAAAAACCTTGGAGACAAAAAGGTACTGGTCGTGCTAGACACGGTTCAAGTAAAGGTCCTCAATGGGTTGGCGGTGGCGTAGTATTCGCACCAAAGCCTCGTGACTTTAGTCAAAAAATTAACAAGAAAATGAGAGATGCAGCATTTGCTAGCGCTTTCAGTCAAAAGATTGCTCAAAACGAAGTTACAGTTCTTGATAAGATTGAACTTAAGGAGCAAAAAACTAAAGAAGTTGCTACAATGTTAAATAAGTTTGGTATCGACAAACGTGTTATCATTGTTACAGCTGAAAACGACCCAACAGTTTTAAGATGTGCTAACAATATCGAAAAGGTAACGGTAGCTGAAGTTAACCTACTAAACGTTTGTGATGTTGTTGAAAATAAAAACATTATTATCACTGTTGATGCTATTAAGAAAATAGAGGAGGCTTATGTATAATATGACAGCACACGATATTATTTTAAAACCTGTGTTGACTGAAAAATCTTATGCAGGTATTCCTAACAAAGTTTATACTTTTGTAGTGGCAAAAGATGCAAACAAAATTCAAATCCGCAACGCAGTTGAAGAATTATTTGAAGTTAAGGTTGCAAAAGTTAATACATTAAATTGTAAAGGCAAAATCAGAACAAGAAATACTAAGAGTGGCGTTACTACAGGTAGTACAGGTGACTACAAAAAGGCTATCGTTTACCTAACTGACGACTCTAAGAGCATTCAGTTCTTTGATAGCTTGTCATAATTAAAGGAGAACGGAAAATGGCTATAAATAAGAGAAAATCCATAACTAATGGTTCAAGAGGTTATTCTTCTGCATCTTTTGAAGAAATTACAAAGGGTGCTAAAGCTCCTAAGAGCTTGCTTGCAACTAAAAGCAAGACTGGCGGAAGAAGCCATGGTAAAATTTCTGTAAGACATATCGGTGGTGGTAATCGTCAAAAATACAGAATTATTGATTGGAAGAGAAATAAAGATGGCGTTGTAGCTACAGTAGATAGCATTCAATACGACCCAAACAGAACAGCATACATTGCATTGGTAGTATATGCTGATGGTGAAAAGAGATTTATTCTTGCTCCAGAAGGTTTAAAGGTTGGAGATAAGGTTATGTCTGGTGCAAATGCTGAAATTTCAGTAGGTAATGCACTTCCACTAAGTGAAATCCCTCTAGGTGCTAGAATTCATAATATTGAAATGACTCCTGGTAAGGGTGGACAAATTGTTCGTAGTGCTGGTATGTCAGCACAATTGATGGCAAAGGAAGGAAATTATGTAACTCTTCGTTTACCATCAGGTGAAATGAGAAAAGTTTTGGCTAAGTGCCGTGCTACAATTGGTGAAGTTGGTAATGGCGAACACGAAATCATTTCATTGGGTAAAGCAGGACGTAAGCGTAATATGGGCGTTAGACCTTCAGTTCGTGGTTCAGTTATGAACCCAGTAGATCACCCACACGGTGGTGGTGAAGGTAAATCACCAGTTGGTCACGCGGGTCCACTTACTCCTTGGGGTAAACCAGCTCTTGGTTACAAGACTAGAAAACATAAAAAGGCTTCTGACAAGCTTATTGTCAAGAGAGCTAAATCAAAGTAGGAGTTTGAGATATGAGTAGATCATTGAAAAAAGAACCTTTCGTTGATGCAAAGCTTATGGCTAGAATCAATGAAATGAATGAAAAGAACGAAAAGAAAGTTGTAAGAACTTGGTCACGTGCTAGCACAATTTATCCTGAATTTGTAGGTCACACAATCGCAGTTCACAATGGCAGAAAGCATATTCCAGTATATTGTACTGTTGATATGATTGGTCATAAGCTTGGTGAATTTGCTCCTACAAGAACTTTCAAGGGATTTAAGGCTGATAGCAATGCATCTAAGGGCGGAAAGAAGAGATAAGGAGTAAACTATGGCAAAAAGAATTAGAGAAAAAACAGCAAAAATTAGAGAAAATGCTGATAACAGACCAAAAGCATCTGTAAAATATGTTCGTGTTAGCCCTAGTAAAGTTGGTATCGTTTTAGATACAATTCGTGGAAAGGCTTATGATGATGCTGTGGGTATTTTGATGGCTATACCTAACAAGTCTGCTGAAGTTGTTTTGAAACTTATCAATTCAGCTGCAGCTAATGCTGAAAACAATAAAGGTATGAACAAGCACGATTTGTACGTTGCTGAAATCGCTGTTACTCAAGGTCCAACTTTGAAGCGCAGTATCGCACGTGGTAAAGGTAGTGCTAACAGAATTTTGAAAAGAACTAGTCACATAAATGTTGTACTAGACGTAAAGGAGTAGACTATGGGACAAAAAGTTAATCCTAATGGAATGAGAATAGGTATTAATAAAGCTTGGAATTCTTTCTGGATTGCAGACAAAAAAGATATGGCTAAGTTTATTAAGGAAGACGACACTATTCGTAAATACATTCTTAAAAATTACAAAAGCGCTGGTATCTCAAGTGTTAAGATTGAAAGAGGTGGCGATAGCGTTACTATCACAATCGAAACAGGTAAACCAGGTGTGCTTATTGGACAAAAGGGCGCAGGCGTTGAAGCTTTAAGAAAAACTCTTGAAAAAATGTCTAGTGCTAAGCGTGTAAACGTAAATATTAAAGAAGTTAAAAATGTTGACCTTGATGCTAAGTTAGTAGCAGAAAGCATTGCATTACAACTTGAAAAACGTGCTCAATTTAGACGTGTTATGAAAGCTGCTATGCAAAGAACTATGCGTGCTGGTGCTATTGGTATTAAAACTATGGTTAGCGGACGTCTTGATGGTGCTGAAATCGCTCGTAGCGAACACTACCATGAAGGTTCACTTCCTCTACAAACTTTAAGAGCTGACATTGATTATGCTCACGTTGAAGCTAACACAACTTTTGGTGTTATCGGCGTAAAAGTTTGGATTTACAAGGGAGATATCATAGGAAAAGTATCTATGGCTGACAAGAAAGGAGAAAACTAATATGTTAATGCCTAAGAGAGTTAAAAGAAGAAAACAATTTAGAGGTCGTATGAAAGGCCGTGCTCACAGAGGTAACTTTGTAGCTTACGGTGATTACGGTCTTATGGCTACAGAACCAGGTTGGATTACAGGTAATCAAATCGAAGCAGCCCGTGTAGCAATGAACAGATATATGAGACGTGGTGGTAAAGTTTGGATTAAGATTTTCCCAGACAAGTCAGTTTCTAAGAAGCCTGCTGATACACGTATGGGTAGCGGTAAAGGTGCTCCTGACCACTTCGTAGCAGTTGTAAAACCTGATAGAGTTTTATTTGAAATTTCTGGACCTAGTGAAGAAATTTGTATGGAAGCTTTAAGACTTGCTTCTCACAAACTTTCAGTTAAAACTAAGGTTGTAAGAAAAGAAACACTAGTTGAAGGCGGTGAAAGTGATGAAAAATAATTATAGAGAAATGACCTTAAGCGAATTAAAGGTTGAAGAAGGTAAGTTGAAACAAGAATTATTTAACCTTACTTTCCAAAACAGCGTTGGTCAATTAAAGGATACTGCATCTATTAAAACTGTTAGAAAAAACATAGCTAGAGTAAAAACTGCAATTCGTGAGAAAGCAGAAGGTGCAAAGGAGTAGTATATGGAAAATGAAAAGAAAGTTAGCCAAAAATCAGTTGTTGGTATCGTAGTTAGCGATAAGATGGATAAAACAGTTGTTGTTTTGGTTTCAATGAAGAAAAAGCATCCAATTTATGGAAAATATATCACTTATACTAAAAAATACAAAGCACATGATGAAAAGAATGAATGCAAGGTTGGCGACACAGTTCGTATTGTTGAAACCCGTCCACTAAGCAAGGATAAATACTTCCGCGTTCAAGAAATCATAGAGCGTGCTAAGTAGGAGGTAATATATGGTACATGAAGAAAGTAGATTAGTAGTTGCTGATAACACTGGTGCTAAGATTATTAAGTGCATTAGATGTATTGGTGGCTCTCACAAAAAGAGTGCTGGCATTGGCGATATTATTGTTGCTTCTGTTCAAAAAGCTGATCCAAATGGTAAGGTTAAGAAAGGTGACGTTGTTACAGCGGTTATCGTTAGAACAAAATATCCTATTCAACGTGCTGACGGAACATCAATTAGATTTGACCAAAACGCTGCCGTTATTATTGATAAGGCTAAAGCGCCTAAGGGTACAAGAATATTTGGACCTATTGCAAGAGAACTTCGTGCAGGTGGATTTAATACAATTATCTCACTAGCACCAGAAGTTTTATAAAGGAGACGTTATGAGTAAATTACACGTTAAGAAAGGTGATAAAGTTCTAGTTATTGCTGGTAAAGATAAGGGCAAAACTGGTGAAGTTTTGGCTACAAATTGCGCTAAGAGCACAGTAGTAGTTAGTGGTGTTAATATCCAAACTCATCACAATAAGCCAAAGTCTCGTGAAGACAAGGGCGGAATTGTTAAGAGCGAAGGACCTATCCACTCATCTAATGTTCAATTAGTATGTCCTACATGTGGCAAGCCTACTAGAATCGCACATAAAACAGTTGATGGCAAGTCAGTTCGTGTTTGTAAAAACAGTGGCTGTGATGCCGTTATTGATAAGGTAGCTAGTCCTAAGAAAGCTAGCAAAAAAACTGCTGATAAAACCAGCAAGGCAAATTAAGGAGTAGACGTATGGAAAAACAAATTAATAGACGTCATGCACACTACAACGACGCAGTTAAGCCAGCTTTGAAAGAAAAGTTCGGTTATGCTAACGTTATGGAAATTCCTCGTCTTGACAAAATTGTATTGAGCTTGCGTTTGGGTAAGGAAAAAGACAACTCAAAGAGCTTTAACATTGCAGTAGATGAATTAAGTGCAATTGCTGGACAAAAGGCAATCGTAACTTATGCTAAAAAGTCTGTTGCTAACTTCAAGTTAAGACAAGGTCAAAAAATTGGTGCAAAAGTTACACTAAGAGGCGAAAGAATGTATGAATTCTTTGATAGATTAGTTTCTGTGGCTCTTCCTCGTGTGAGAGACTTCCAAGGTCTTGAAACAACATCTTTTGATGGCAAGGGTAACTACAGCTTTGGTATCAAGGAACAAATCATCTTCCCAGAAATTATTTATGATAAAATTGAAAAAGTTCGTGGCTTCGACATTATGTTTATTACAACAGCAAAAACAAATGAAGAAGCGTTGGCTTTATTAACAGAAATGGGCGTACCATTTAAAAAGGCAAGGAGATAGAATATGGCAAAGAAAGCGATGATTAATAAACAACAACGTCCTCAAAAGTATGCTACTCGTGAGTATACACGTTGTTCAATTTGTGGAAGACCACACGCCGTATTAAAGAAATACGGAATTTGCAGAATATGTTTTAGAAACTTGGCTTATAAGGGTGAACTCCCAGGCGTTAAGAAGTCGAGCTGGTAAAAGGAGAAAAGTTATGATAATTATTGATCCAATAGCAGATATGCTTACTAGAATTCGTAATGCTAATACTAGAAAGCACGAAACTGTTAACATCCCAAGTTCTAAAAATAAATTGGCAATTGCTAAAATTCTTTTAGAAGAAGGTTACATCACATCATATAGCGAACAAACTATTGATGGTATTAGTCACATTGTTGTTGTATTAAAGTATGGTCCTAATGGCGAAAAGGTTATCCAAGGATTAAAGAGAATTTCTCGTCCTGGTTTAAGACAATACGCTAACGTTGAACAACTTCCAAAAGTTCTTAACGGCTTAGGAATTGCTATTATGTCAACTAACAAGGGTATTATGACTGATAAGAAAGCAAGAAAGGCAGGCGTTGGCGGTGAAGTGCTAGCGTACGTATGGTAGAGGTGAGTTATGTCAAGAATAGGAAAATTACCAATTACAATACCAGCTGGCGTTACTGTTAGTGTAGACGCTGAAAACGTTGTTACTGTATCAAGTAGCAAGGGAACACTAACTCAAAAGGTTAGTAAAATTATTAAAGTTAACGTAGAAAACAACCAAGTTATTGTTGAAAAATTAGCAGAAACAAACGAAGCAAATGCTATGCACGGTTTGTACAGAACACTTATTAACAATATGGTAATTGGTGTTACTCAAGGCTTTAAAAAGTCTTTAACTGTTAATGGCGTAGGTTTCAAGGTTTCTAAACAAGGCAATAAACTTGTTATGAATCTTGGATTATCACATCCAGTAGAAGTTGTGGAAGAAGATGGCGTTAAACTTTCTAACAACAACAACGAAATTATCGTTGAAGGTATTAGCAAGGAACGTGTTGGTGCTATGGCTTCAAAAATTAGAGCAATTAAACCTGTTGAACCATACCATGGTTATGGTATCCGTTACACAGATGAAAAAGTGTCTTTGAAGGAAGGTAAGTCTTCTGGTAAGGGCGGAAAGAAATAAGGAGAGTAAAGTATGATTACAAAGAAAAATAAAAATCAAATTAGACAAGTTCGTCATACAAGACTTAGAAAAAATCTAAGCGGAACTGCTAGTTGTCCTCGTTTGAATGTTTATAGAAGTTTGAAACATATTTATGCTCAAATTATCAATGATGAAAACGGAACAACACTAGTTAGTTGCAACACAAAGCAAAAGCAATATGCTGACACTTTGAAAAATATGACAAACAAAGAACAAGCTGCTTTCATTGGAAAGACAATTGGTGAATTGGCTGTTAAGGCTGGTATCAGTGAAGTTGTATTCGATAGAGGTGGTTACCTATACACAGGTAGAGTAAAAGAACTTGCAGACGGCGCTAGAAGTGCTGGTTTGAAGTTTTAGGAGGAGACAAATATGGCAAAAAGAGAATTTAAAAAGCCTAGAGTAGAAGAAAACGACGGACTTGAAAAGAAAATGCTAGGCATTCGCCGTGTTTCTAAAACAGTTAAAGGTGGACGTGTTATCGGATTTTCAGGATTAGTTCTTGTAGGCGATAAGAAAGGTCGCGTAGGAATGGGTACTGCAAAGGCAAAAGAAGTTCCTATGGCCGCTGCTAAAGCAGAAAAGGCTGCTAAGAAAAACATGGTAAATGTTCCAGTTGTTAATGGCACAGTTCCTTACGAAGCTGTTGGCAAATTTTCTACCACACGCGTTATTATCTTACCTTCAAAACCTGGTACAGGTATTATTGCCGGTGGTGCTGCTCGTGCGGTATTCGAACTAGCTGGTTATACAGATATTACTGCTAAAATACACGGTTCTACTAACAAAATCAACACTGTTCGTGCAACATTAAATGCACTTAAAAATATGAGAACTGCTGAACAAATCGCAATGCTTCGCGGTAAGTCAGTGGAAGAATTATAGGAGGCATTTTATGGAAAAGAAAAGTGAAAACATGATTAAGGTTACTTATGTTAAAAGTTGCATAGGTTACAACAAAAAGCAAGCTAAAATATTAGAAGCTTTGGGTTTAAAGAAATTAGGTGATTGCAATATCCTTCCTGACAACGCTTGCGTTCAAGGTAGTGTATTCAAAGTAAAACACTTAGTTAAAGTAGAAAAGGCGTAAAAGGAGTTAATATGTATATTCATGATTTAAAAAACGCCGAAGGCGAAAAGACCAAAAAGTTTAGAAAAGGCCGTGGTATCGGTAGTGGCTTAGGCAAAACTGCTGGTAAAGGTCATAAGGGTCAAAACGCTCGTAGTGGCGGTGGCGTTCGTCCAGGATTTGAAGGCGGACAAATGCCTTTATATAGAAGACTTCCTTCTCGTGGATTTAATAATGCAAAATTTGCTAAAGTTTATTCAACAGTTAATGTGGACAAACTTAACTTATTCGAAGCTGGTGCTGTAGTTGATGCTGCTGCATTAATCGAAAGAGGTATTTTGTCTAAGGTTGAAAAAGACGGTATCAAGATTTTGGGTAACGGTGAATTAAAGGTTGCTTTAACTGTTAAGGCTAACAAATTTACTGCTACTGCAAGTGAAAAAATTAAAGCATTAGGTGGTACACCTGAGGAGGTATAATGTTCAAAACCTTATCTGACGCATTTAAAATTAAGGAAGTGCGTAACAAATTATTATTAACACTATTACTACTATTAATCTATCGTCTTGGTTGCTGGTTGCCTGTTCCAGGTGTGGTTGGCATCGAGTTTGGCGAAGGACAAACATTCTTTAATCTATTAAATAGTATGAGTGGTGGTGCTTTGTCTCAAGGAACATTTTTAGCACTTGGCGTATCGCCATATATCACATCATCAATCATTATTCAACTTCTTGCAGCGGTTATACCTAGCTGGGAGAACTTGAAAAATGAAGGTGCTGATGGACGTAAAAAGATTGAAAAATACACAAAGATTGCTGCATTAGTTATTGCTACTGCGCAAGCTTTAGGTATTGTTATAGGTTTAAAGAGTAGCGGATATATTGATACTAAATATTTTGGCTCAGCTCCAGAATTTATATCAATAGCATTCGTAGTGTTAATGTTGGTTGCCGGTGCAATGTTTACCGTTTGGCTTGGTGAAAAAATCACCGAAATCGGTATCGGCAACGGTATGTCATTATTGATTTTCGTAGGTATTTTAAGTAGTGCTGGTACAGCGTTACTTTCAACATTTAAGAATATCGCAAAGGGTGGCGACGTTGCTGTAAGTGCAATTTGGCAATTAGTTCTATTCTTGGTTGTAATGCTAGTAATCTTTGGATTAGTAGTGTTTGTAGACGGTGCAGAACGTAAAGTTCCAGTACAATATGCAAAACAAATTAAGGGTAGAAAAATGTATGGTGGACAATCTACTTACATCCCTGTTCGTGTAAATGCTAACGGCGTTATGCCAATCATTTTCGCAACATCAATTTTAACTTTCCCACAATTGCTATTCAGTATTTTCTGGGCAGACAAAACAACTGGCTTTATCGGCTGGTGGAATAAGTGGGTAGGTAGTGGAACTTGGATTTATACAATTTTACTAGGTTTATTGATTTTGGCGTTTGCTTACTTCTATAGTATGTTAAACTTCAATACTCAAGATATTAGTAGACAAATTCAACAAAATGGTGGATTTATCCCAGGTATTCGTCCAGGTAAACCAACCGCTGATTATTTAGGCGGAATTTCTAAGCGTATTACATTGTTTGGTGCAATATTCTTAGGATTTATGGCAATTATCCCAACATTTATTTTTAAGGCAATTGGTACAACTGCTTTGACAAGTGCATTTAGTGCAACATCTATCCTAATTGTAGTTAGTGTAGCACTTGAATTTGACAAGCAACTTGAAGCTCAAATGCTTATGAGAAATTATAGAGGATTTTTGAAATAAAATTTAAAATAACCACTAGATTTTTATATGAAAGTGTGTTATAATGAAGCAAGAAACAAATGTTTCCAAAATTAATATAAAAATGGGGTCGTATGAAAATTATTTTATTAGGTGCTCCTAATAGTGGAAAAGGTACACTAGCGGGCAATATTAAAGAAAAGTACAATTTAATTCAAGTTTCTACTGGCGACTTGTTGCGTGCAGAGGTTGCTACAGGAAGCGAACTTGGCAAGCATATCCACGAAGTTCAAATGAGTGGTGGTATGGTTGAATTTGAAACAGTTATGGATGTTATGAATAAATTTGTATCGTCTATTCCTGATGATAAAGGCTTATTGTTTGATGGTTTCCCTCGTGATTTAAAACAAGCGGAAGCGTTAAATAGTATGACAAAAATTGACGCTGTTCTACTTTTAAATGTTGAACCAGATGAAATTTTAAGAAGAGCTCTTGGTCGTTTAACTTGTAGTAAATGTAAAGCTGTTACAAATAGGGAATATGTTACTGGTAATGTATGTCCTAAGTGTGGTGGCGAACTTATAACTCGTGCAGACGATAACGAAGAAACAGTTAGAAAAAGAATTAAAACATATTTTGATAGCACTTATCCTTTAATCGAATATTATGAAAAACTTGGTTTACTTCATAAGATTGATGCAGGTCATACTCCTCAATATACAATGGAGCAGGCAGTAGCAATATTGTCAAGTCTATAAATGAGTATAACAATTAAAACACAAAGCGAGTTAGATTTAATGCGTCAGGCAGGAAAAATCTTGGCTGACACATTAAAACTGATTGAGCAAAACATATATGTAGGTCAAACTTCGGCACAGTTAGATAAATTGGCCTATGATTACATTATTTCACAAGGTGCCAAACCATCATTTTTAGGATATGAAGGGTTTCCATATACAATTTGTGCAAGTGTAAATGACGAAGTTGTACATGGATTTGCAACCGATATACCTTTAAAAGATGGAGATATAATTAGCGTAGACTGTGGAGTAATCTGGAAAGGTTACCACGCAGATGCAGCAAGAACTTTTGCGGTAGGCAATGTCGAACCAAAAGTTTTAAAACTCATAGAAGAGACTAAACAATCTTTCTTTGAGGGAATTAAAGATATTCGTGCAGGTAGTAAACTTGGACATATCAGCCACAAAATTCAAGTACATCTTGAAAAAAATGGTTATGGTGTGGTAAGGGAACTTGTTGGTCATGGAATTGGCACACATTTGCACGAGGACCCAATGGTACCAAACTATGGTCCATATAATGCGGGTGTATTACTACGCAGTGGTATGACACTGGCAATTGAACCTATGTCTACATTAGGTAAAAGAAATGTGGTACTTCATCACAATGGGTGGACGGTTTTGACTGAAGATGGCTTGCCTTCTGCACATTATGAAAATACGGTTATCATAACTGATGACGGTGTAGAAATAATAACTTTATAGGAGTGTTATGAAAATTTTCAAATTACAAATTGGAGATATTGTTGAAAGTACACAAGGACGTGATTTGGGTTGTAGATATGTGGTTACAAACATTGATAAAAAGGGTTATTGTTCGATTATAAACGGTAAACTTAGAACAATGGACAAACCAAAAATTAAAAATCCAATTCATTTGGCTTATGTGGGTAGTTATCCTGAATTAATTGAAAGGATGAAAGGACCTATAACAAATCACGAATTAAATAAATTAATTGAAAAATTTAACGCTATGGAGGAGTAATTATGTCTAAGGAAGATGTTATTGAAACCGAAGGCGAAGTTGTTGAAGTGTTAGGCAACACCAACTTCAAGGTTAAGATTATGAACAACCACATTATTACAGCTTACATTTCTGGTAAATTGAGAACTCATTTTATCAAAGTGTTGGTTGGTGATAAAGTAAAAGTGGAAATGAGTCCTTACGATTTGACTAAAGGTCGTATCGTATGGCGTGACAAAAACTAGGAAGGAGAAAGTTATGAAAGTTAGACCATCTGTTAAACCTATGTGTGAAAAATGTAGAGTTATTAAACGTAACGGCAGAGTTATGGTTATATGCTCAAAGTCAAATACTCACAAGCAAAGACAAGGTTAGAAAATAAATTTGAAAATTACCACTACTTTCTCGCGGCGTAAACGAAAGTGGTGATTAAATAAAATACTAAAAATTATAATTGGAGGAAATTATGGCACGTATTGCGGGCGTGGATATACCAAACGAGAAAAGAGTTGAAATTGGACTTACCTATATCTATGGTATCGGTAGAGTTCGTTCTAACAAAATCTTAGCAGCTACTGGCATCAACCCTGACACAAGAGTTAAGGATTTGACTGAAGCTGACGTTGCTAACATTCGTAAGTATATCGAATCTAATTTCACCGTTGAAGGTGAATTGCGTAGAGATATCGCTTTAGATATCAAGCGCTTAAAAGAAATTAGGTGCTATCGTGGTTTGCGTCACATTGCAAACCTACCAGTTCGTGGTCAATCTACTAAGACCAATGCAAGAACTCGTAAAGGACCTAGAAAAACTATAGCAAATAAGAAAAAGTAATAAGGAGTAATTAAATGGCTACAAAAAGTACCGAAAACAAAAAGAAAAAAATCGTCAGAAAAAATATTGGCGAAGGTGCTGTACACATTCAAGCAACTTTTAATAATACAATAGTTACTTTTACCGACGCTCAAGGAAATGCTATTTCTTGGTGTAGCGCTGGTGCTTTGGGTAACCGTGGTGCTAAGAAATCTACACCATTCGTTGCTCAACAAATCGTTGAAACAGCTGCAAAGGCTGCTAAGGACGCTGGTATTACTAAAGTTGCAGTATATGTGAAAGGTGCTGGTGGTGGTAGAGAAGCTGCTATTAGAGCTTTGGCTACAGCTGAAATCGGTGTTACTATGATTAAAGACGTATCACCAATCCCTCACAACGGATGCAGACCACCTAAGAGAAGAAGAATATAAAAGGAGAGTAAAAAATGGCAAAATATACAGATGCTAAATGTCGTCAATGCCGTAGAGAAGGTTGCAAACTTTTCCTTAAGGGCGAAAGATGTACATCTGGTAAGTGTGCTATGGACCGTAGACCAGTTGTTCCTGGACAACACGGTGCTGCTAGAAAGAAAGTTACCGAATACGGTTTACAATTAAGAGAAAAACAAAAAGTTAGACGTGCTTACAACGTGTTGGAACGTCAATTTGCTAACTATTATGAAGCTGCTGTTAGAAGCAAACAACAAACTGGTTTTGCTTTACTTCAAATGCTTGAATTGCGTCTTGATAACGTGGCTTACAGAATGGGAATTGGTTCTAGCCGTGCTGAAGCAAGACAAAGAGTTGGTCAAAATCACCTAACAGTTAATGGTAAAAAGGTTAACATCCCTTCATATCAAGTTAAGGTTGGTGACGTTATAGCAGTTAAGGAAAAGAGTCAAGCTCTTGAAATGTTCAAGGCTTTGAAAGACCTTAAAGTTGTTACACCAAAATGGATTGAGTTTAACGCTGAAACTCTTACAGGCAAAATTATAGCTTTACCAGAAAGAGATGATATCGATCTAAACATCAAAGAAAACTTGATTGTCGAATATTATTCAAGATAATAGGAGGATTTTATTATGATGGAAATTGAAAAGCCAAGAATTAATTTAGAAGAGTTTGATAATGGGGCTAATGCTCGTATAGTTGTTGAACCACTTGAAAAGGGTTTTGGTATTACTTTGGGTAATGCTCTTCGTAGAGTGCTACTTTCAAGTTTGCCAGGCGCTGCTGTTGTGGGCGTGAAAATTAGAAATGTTCTTCACGAATTTTCAACAATTAAAGGCGTTTCAGAAGATGTGCCTGATATTATCCTAAACTTGAAGAATTTGGCAGTTAAATCTAGCGATACTAATCGTGATTTTAGAGCAGTTATGACATTGCGTAAAACTGGTCCTTGCGAAGTGTATGCTAGAGATATTGATTGTGGCGATATGGTTAGCATATTAAACCCTGATTTATATATTTGCAAGTTGGAAGCTGGTGCTGAACTTGATATGCAATTATTTGTAGGTCGTGGTCGTGGATATGTTACAGCTGAAAATAATAAAGACTTTTCTTCTGAAGTGGACTTTATTGCAATCGATTCATTATTTACTCCTGTTAAAAAGGTAAGCTTTGAAGTTCAATCTAGTCGTGTAGGACAAAATATGGACTTTGATAAACTTGTGCTTGATGTGCAAACTTATGGTACAGTTAGTGCTAAGGAAGTTATTGCGTTAAGTGCAAAATTACTAAATGACTACTTTAATATGTTTGTAGAACTAGTTGAAAATATGGCTGGTACAGATATATTAGTTGCTAGAAAAGAAGACGAAAGAACAAAATTGTTTGAAAAACCTATTGAGGAAATGGAACTTAGCGTTCGTAGCTACAACTGCTTGAAGCGTGCTGGTATTGAAACTATTGGCGATTTGGCTAAGAAGACAAGAGCAGATATGTTGAAGGTTCGTAACATGGGTGCTAAATCATTAGAGGAAGTTATGCAAAAAATGGAATCTTATGGCATTAACCTTGATAACAACGAAAACTATTAAAAGGAGAACTTAAATGAAGGTTAAAAAGTTTAATAGACCTAGTAAAGAACGTCGCGCTTTAACTCGTAACCAAGCTACTGACTTGATTATGAAAGGTAAGATTGAAACTACTGTTGCTAAGGCTAAATACTTAAAGAGTTATGTTGAAAAACTAATCACTCTTGGTATTAGAACTTATGACAAGGTTTTAACTGTTACTAAGAATTACGTTGACGATAAGGGCAACAAGACTACTCGTGAAGTAATTAATGATGCTCCTGGAAAGTTGGCTGCAAGACGTGCTATAAAGGCTAAAGTATATATGGTTAAAGAACCTCGTAAAGAAGGCGAAAAGAAGGCTGCATATATTGCTCGTATGGACAATATTAAGGACCCTGTTGTTGAAAAAATCTTTAACTTCTATGCTCCTAAGTATGCAGAACGTGCTAAGGAACTTGGCCAAGGTGGTGGATACCTACGTCTTCTAAAGACTGGTAAGCGCCGTGGCGACAACGCTGATATGGCTATAATTGAATTTGTTTAGAAATTAATTATTAATTATAAATAAATTTTAGTATTTAAATAAAAATACACTCTTAATGGTTGGTATAGAGTGTATTTTTTTTATTGCAATAAAGTTATTGACTTTTTTGTTTTATATGGTAAAATATATAGTGTAGATAATTTGATAAAAATAAAGGATAGTTATGATTGATACACACTGCCATTTAACTATGGTGTTAGATGAAAATAAAAATATAGATTATGACAAGATAGATGATATTGTAAGCCGTATGGAACAGAATGGTGTTACGCAGGCCATTACCATGGGTGTAAATTTGCGGGATAGCATAAATGCTTTGGAGATTGCTAATAGGTATAATAATATATATTGTGCTATAGGTGTACACCCGGAGGATGCAGATAGTGTTGATGAAAATACTTTTGCAAAACTTGAAGATTTGATTAGAGATAATTTAGATAGCGGGAAGGTTGTAGCTGTTGGAGAGATTGGTTTGGATTACTATTGGCGCAAAGACAATAAGGACAAACAAATTGAGATATTTAAAAAGCAAATAGAACTGGCTAAAAAATACAACCTACCGATCGTTGTTCATTGTAGAGAGGCTTATGGCGACACTCTTGACATTTTAAAGCAATACGCACCATACAATAGGGCTGGTGTAATACACTGTTATTCTGGTTCGGTTGAATGGGCTGAGCAGGTAATTAAGTTAGGCTTTTTAATTTCGTTTACAGGCGTGGTAACATACTCTAATGCGGTTAATGTGCAGGCTGTTGCAAAGTGGGTTGATGAGGATAAATTTATGCTAGAAACGGATAGCCCATACCTAACTCCAGTTCCATTTAGAGGAAAAGTAAATGACCCATCATACACAAAATACGTGCTGGAATGTATTGCAAAAATAAAAAACGAAAATACTGAAAAATTAAATAAAATAACAACAAATAACGCAATTAAATTATTTAATTTAAAAATAAAATAATTAATTATTAATTTAATTACAAAACATTAACAATACACTATAAAATAGATATTTGTTTTAATATTTAATTAATTTATTACAAATAAAAAAAGGAATAATATATGGATAAAATTGATTTTAAAAAACAATTTGGACAGAACTTTATTTTTGATACAAACTTATTAAAGTTTATTGTTGAAAGTGCGGGCGTAACATCAGATGATGATGTTATTGAAATTGGTGCTGGTGCTGGAACACTAACAAATCAAATCGCATTAAAAGCAAAAAGTGTGACTTCGTTTGAGATTGATAAAAGTTTGATGGATAGGTTGTTAAAGCTTCAAAGCGAACATGATAATCTTGAGTTTGTGTTTGAAGATTTTATGCAAGTGGATTTACGTGATTATATTAGCGAAGGGAAAAGATTTAAAGTTGTCGCCAATATACCGTATTATATAACAACTCCTATCATATTTAAGCTTTTGGACTTTGCTGGCAATATTGATACTATGATGTTTATGGTGCAAAAAGAAGTTGCAGAACGTTTTTGTGCATATTGCAATAGCAAAGAGTACGGCATAACTTCGGTTATATTGCAAAGTATTGCAGATGTTAAGTATGTGAGGACTATTAAGCGTGAATGTTTTACACCGGCTCCTAATGTTGACTCTGCCTTGATTAGGCTGGATTTAAAACTAGATAAATATAATATCGAGGATAGAAAGTTCTTTGTTGATTTTGTGCATAAGAGTTTTGCTATGCGAAGAAAAACTTTAGCTAATAATTTACTAAAGGGTTATAGTTTTAGTCGTGAGCAAATTGAAAGTGTTTTAACGGATTGCGGATTAAATGTTATGGTAAGGCCTGAAAATTTAACTGTTGAAAAATTTATTGAGTTAAGTAATAAATTTTGCAATATTAAAAATTGTTAAAATATTTGCAAAAATATAACAAAAAACATAAAAAATATATTAAAATAAATAATTTTCTTAAAAATAATTAAAATTGCCAAAAAGTTTTAATTATTTTTTATTTACTTATTTTTAGGTGGTTGTTAATTTGTGGTAAATATTTAATTGATTTTTTTGTGGTTTATTTTAGGATATGTTTTTAAAATTAACTATACGCGATAATTGTTGTATTTTGTTTTAATTTGGTTTGACTTTAATATGCGATTAAATTATAATATTATTATAATTACTTATAATAACAACAAAGCATTTAAATCAAAATAACGTTAAGGGGTATGTTATGTTTAAAAGAATTTTAAAGATTATCGGATTTGTACTACTAGGATTTGTAGTGGTAATTGGCGGCGTGCTTGGATTTATGGCTATACGAGGAGATTTCAAGGAAAAGGAAATATATCCAACAGCGCTTAAGTTTGCTTATGGAAATTCGCAGGAGGCTATAGACTTGTCGCAGCCTATTGAGTTGCTTTTTGATGTTAAGTCAGAAATCGGATCGAAAAAGAAAATTTATACTTTTACGGTTATGGCAGACCCAGTAGATGTAAATCAATTAGCGTGTACTGTTGAACCGAATTATCCTAGTTTAATCACATTTAAGGAATGGGTAAACAATGAATGGGTGGATTATAAGTCAAACACATTCTATATAAACAAACCTATTTTCTTTGAACTTAACGATGTTACTGAAGAAAATGTTGATGACTACTATGATGGCGTTTTAAGATTTAAAGTTATTGATAGTTCCAATATGTTAAATCAAACAATAGCGTTTGAGGTTGACCGTGCTATAACCAGTATTGCATTTAAGGATACAAAGTCTTCAAATAACGTAATCACAAATGGTTTGTTTGCGTCAGATGGTGGTAAGTACGATGGTGAGACTGTTCAATACTTGGAAGCGGTGCAAGGTCAAGACTATCCACTAGAAGTTATCACTGCTCCACTTAAGGCAGTTAAGCCGTTTGAATCGGTTGATGCTAAAACGACTGAAATTTTCTATATGGAGCAAGGACAGCCTAAGATGTTGGTCTATGATGAAGAGAATGACAAGGCTGTGCTGGAATTTTATGGAAATGAAGGTGTAGAGCGTGAAGATTGCAGTTTTATAAAATACGACAAGGTTAACAAACACTTTGTGCTTAACTCTAGTAATTCTGGCAAATATGAGTTTATGTTGGCAACCTATGCTACATACGATATTCAAGCCCAGATACAAACTCAGGCAGCTGAACAAGGCCTTTCGTTTGTTGAAAGATTAAACTTGAACGATTCTGTGTACAAAATGTTGACTAAAAAGGTTGAAATTACCGTTAGTGGAACAGATGCTCAAAATATTGAGTTTGAGGGTGACGTAAATAGTATTGGTTTAAATTTGTTGAAGGGAAATACAGTTTTGGTAAACAATCCATTGGATACCGAAAATTATAATCTTGGACTTACATTAACCAAGGCTAATAGCGGTGTAGAAATTACTGGTCGCTACAACGAGTTGGCGTTTATTGATGAGAATAGTTTTACAGATTCTATCAATTGGAGTTTTAGGCGTGCGAAAACTCAATCAACAGATAATCAAATAGAAATTGTTACAGATAGTATTGGAAATGTGCAATTCGAAGACAAACGTATAGAAATTAGTTTGTACTACAAGAGTATAAATGGTGAAAACGTTGCAAAAGCGTACATCTCTAATATCCCTAATGTTGAGGATGGTGAGTATAATGCAACATTAACAGAAAATGCCGGGGTATATACATTAACCATCACTTCAACTCAAGATGTATCAATACAATTCAATGCGGACAGTAGTGCAGATGGTGGTACTGGTAAATTCCTAACAATTAACAAAGAGACATTTGATTATGTGAAGAATACTAACTTAGGCAAGATTACGGTAGGCAATAGCGGCGAGTATTATATTGATACTTATGGCGCAGGTAAAATGGTGCTAGATGGATTTGTTAATGGTAGCAACACGGATTATAAATTTAAATTCCTACGTCCATACAGTGCGGATTTTGGCGGCGGTATGTATCTTGCAATCTTGGGTAAGAAAGCGGATGAGTCAGGCTTATATGAATTGATTAATAATAAGTTTATAACAAAGATTAAGTATTACGGTGCTAACAGCATAATTAGTATCACTCCAATTGATAGCGATTTGGTAACCGAAGGAACTAATAGTGCGGTGTATGAAGATATACAAATACGTGCAATTATTGTAAATGCTGACGGAAGTTGCGCCCACACTGAGAGTTTTAGAAAAATTATTGTTAGAAAGAATGTTACCAATATTCAAATACCTGAAACAAATGTTAACTTGGCTATTAATATTAAAGAAAATAAATTAGACTATTCAAGTACTTTAGACGTTGCAAATTTGGTTAAGCTTGCAGATGAAGAAGGCAGCTACAATGCTATTGCGTTGTTTGTGAAAGGTACTGACGTTGATGTGTTTGATAAAGTTAATAAGCCTACATCACTAGATGAATTGGCAAGCTTGTACGTTAGTGCTGAAGGTAAATTTGTGCCAGCTACTGACCTTAATGCGGATAATTATTACATGCCAAAGGTTAAGATTGTACATGATATCACTATTACAAGTGGTGAGGAAACATTCTATCTAGTTGGCTTTATGCAAGAGGTGAGTGGCTCAACTGATACTGAGTTTGTAAACAAAGTTCAAGCAAATGTAAAAAATGAAGACACCAAGTTATACCCTGTGGTGCTAGAAACGGAGTTTGTTGATGGCGAGTTGCAAACAGTTGAAGAATTTGTGAAATATGTAATTAAGTATAACAGTAATCCTGGTAATACTGAGCCATATGTCATAAAACATCAATTTAAGGGTGCAAGTGATACTACTTCAATTACGCTAAACAGTAATTACAATATTAGCGCTAATGGAATATTAACTGGAAGCATTGCTGGCACTTACTTTGAAAATCACGACAATGTGAATTACAAAGGAACTGAAACACTAGCAGATGATGAATATAGCATTATACCAGGTCATGCAAACCTTAACTTAAATTGGGATGGAAGTAAAGGTGACGAAATTGCAAATGCTACTACTCAGATTACTTTAACACTTGATCACGAAAAGGAAAACGAGTTTGGCGCAGCTTTATTAGGGAAAGTTTCGGTTGTTGCTAAACTATATGATAAAGATGGTAACTTTATAGGCTATGTTGATGAAGATGATATTAAAATTGAGGAACTGTCAACTTCAAATACCGCCCTTACACATGAATTTACCGTTTCAGGTAATTACAAGTTACCAGAAGGCCAATATGTTAGATTTGAATGGTCGTATGGTGGTAACAAGATTGCCGAAAGTCAAAAACTTATAATTTTATCACGTGAACTAAAGGGTTATAAGTTGGTTGTAGGTGAGGCTGAATTTGATAAGGATTCATTACAGAGCGGGGATATATCATTAAATGTAGTAATTGGATATAAAGATGGTATAAAATACAGTATTCAAGTAAAAAATGATGACGGAGTAATAGCTACAACTGACGCTGCTGGATTATTTAATTTAATTAGCAATAACGGAATGATTAAACCAGATCCATTCTATGCTGAGAGTGCCGACTTTGCTATTAGCGCAGTGCCAGATAATATAAGTTTTGATATTGCAAGCAAGACAATTACTTTTGCACAGAATGGTGCATCTGGTAAATTTGAGATAACAAATATTCAAAATGCCGCTACTAATTTAAGCTTTAATACAACGGTTACAGCGGACGCAGAATTTACATTTAATATTGACGGCGCTGCTAAAGATTCCGAAGAAATTAACTATACGGTTAGTGACGTGGTTGGTTTATCATACACCATCAAAGATGCATACAAGTACGGCGATACAGATTTAACTAAATTGCTAGATATTAGTATTGATGAAGATGAGTTTGAATTTGGTTCAATTAGCGATAACTATACGGTAATTCAAGATAAAAATGGTAATGACCAAATAGTGTCTATAAGTAATAATGACGACATCTTGGTAAGGATTACGCAGTCAGAGTCAGACGATACATGGACAATTACACGTACTAAATCTAGTGCTATGACCGTTAAGTTAAATATTAACACCGTATTGGGTAAACGCACATTAACAATTGACTTTACAAGTGACCACGACGAAGATCAGAACTATAACAATAAAACTACAACAATCTATGCTGGTACTACCTTTGTAATAGCAAGTACTGATAGTGCAGCAACTGGCTCATTATTGCAACTTAAAGCGACCAATGGTACATATGAGATTAAAACTCAATACGATACAGAAGATGATTATGTGACAATAACACAAAGTGCAACAATGATTAACGATGTTAATATTCCTGTATGGAGCTTTGAGGTTAAAGATGTTACATCACTTAAAAAAGATGTAGAGTTTGAGGTCTATTATCTCAGCAGCGGTACGGCGAGTGGTAAAGGAGAATACCTTTTCTCAATATGGTTAGATATTGCGCCTAATATGTTTATCAAGGATAGGGTTAATGATCTTTACGCATTGGACGATTATAGCAACAATACATATGATTTGGAAGAATTTGAGGTGTATGAATATGACACTTCAGACACTTATTATTCATATGACCCAAGTAAGGCAAAGAAAGTTACAAGCGGAATATCGTATTCAGCTGAAACTTATGAGGATTACGAATGCACAACCGCAAACGGAATAAATATTGCAAGCGAAAGTGGTGGCACACTTAAAATTAATAGCCCAGTAAGTGTGGCAGACGAGTACTATGTACTGGTTACAGTTGAGTCAGGTAATACAACAATTGGACATATCAAGTTCCAAGTAACCACTAAATCGGATGTGGTTAGCAAGGATAACGATAAAGTTGAAGATATTGTTATTACCTCTGCAGGCGAACAATCATCGGATAATTCTGGCACAAAATTCACATTAGCCGACTTACAACAAATGTTCAACTGGTCAAGAGATGGCAAGATTTATTACTACAAGGCAACTGCTTGGGCAAAAGATAAAATATATAAACTTGAAAACAATGGAACTTATACACTAGTAACTAGTAATATTAAACCAAATGATTTTGATTCAGCAAACCACTATTATCGCAAAGCGGAGTTGACTGATGTGTTCTGGCTAAACAATGCGGATAGTAATTTGGAAATAGTGTATACATATAACAATAACACTATTGATAACACGGAAGATGATCAAACTATTACTCAAGTAGGCAATACATTAAAGCATGATGGTAATAGTTATACATACAAAACAACGCAATACTTTGGCACGACATATGCACATATATTTGAATTAACTCAAGGTACTGAATTAACTCAAGGTACTGAAACTACCTATATTGCATTAACTATTGACCAAAGTGGTAGCAAGCAATTGTATAAGGCAACATTTGAAGGTGGTAAGTATGTATTAGGTGCTAGTACTGCATACACAGGATTTAGCGGTATAACATTTAAGTACAATAGTTTTGGAACACTAGATGCTGAAACTGGCTTTGTAGGCACAGTGGAATTTGGCGCAGATTTGGTATTTGATGATGAATTAATTAATAATAAATTAATAGTTAATGATAATAAATATACTATTAATGTTAAACCTTATATTGTAAATCCAACTAAACAGAATGTAGAAAGTGGAACAGATTATACCTTGTACGCATACGCAGATACAAGTGCAAGTACTGATGACTTATTCTACATTAAGGGTGATAGTAATATAAAAGCAATTTCATTTAGCTGGAATGCTAGTGATAGTTATGTGATTACCGAGGACAAGACTAACAAAAAATATTCAATCAAATTTAATAACAATGGAAACTACTACAATGTGGATATCCCTGTAACGGTTACCTATGAAAACAATACTACTTACAGTTACAATGTGACATTTAATGTTAAAAACAGCGTATCTGTCAACATAACATATCCATACTTTGTGGATAACTCAAAAACGGATTACAAATTTACCGAATCAATTAGTGTTTTAAACAAGAGTATGTTGGCGGACGAAACTGTTCAAGATATTTACACCGACTATGCTAATTGGAGCGAAATAAGCGGTAATATCCCATACGATTTGGCATTGGCTGGCGATACAATCAAATTAACCAGTGATTCAATGCGTGGTAACTTTGCTAGATATAGCGCAAGTGGTAAAGCTATTGGAACTATTCAACTGGTGGCGGTAAACTCTTCACTTGCCAGTGTGCAAAATATTGGATATTACGTAACTTGCAACAATGGTTCAATTAAATTTGCTAATGCATTTCCAACTACAGGATATATGCTATTTAGAGTGTACGCACAAGGCACAGGCCAAATGGATGCTAATAGCCAGGAAATTGAATATACTGGCGCATACGGCTATTATTTAGTACGTGTGGTTAGCGATAAAGCGTTTACCAATGTGTTGTATAATGGTGGTAGAAACAACCAAACAAAAGCAGTGGTTGTAAATAGCGATAGTATTAAGCTATTATATAATACTGATAATACTGACGATACAGCTATTGATACAGCTATTGATAAAGAGTTAATTGTACAATCAGCACTAAATATTAACGATGCATTGATTAATGACAGCTACTCAAACGTATCGCTATTTATAATAAGTAGTGATAATGGTGCTGTTAATTTTGGAACTGAAACTTATGCAAACGGACAATATATTCCAAATGATACAACATTACCACAAAGCACAGATAACGCTATTCAAACTATTAAGGTGGCAGTGGTTATAGAATACGGCTTGTCAATAGTACACGTATCTAATATCGAATTAATATTACAACCAAATATAAAGGTTGATATAAATCAAGATACAAACATGGATGACGTTGTTGATAAAGAAGACTACGTTGTTACAGATAAAGATGCGGATAAATATATCTACGAAACACGTATCGACTACGATAGGTCAGCCCCAGAGAAATTAATTGAAGTAGGCAATTTCTTTACAGTTACCGATTGGTATGACGAAGACGAAGAAGAAACTCCTACAAAGGCTTACGATTTCGACACTATTAAATTTGTTGATAACGTAGATGATATAGTTGATAACGTAGATGATATATCTAATGAATATATTGTAATTAACAAGGATTATATTGTAATTAACAATAATATGCCTCATAGTGATAATGTTAAATTTACCGATAACAAGTTAGAAGTAATATTACCTAATGGAAATCCAATGGAAATTGGCACTATTTCAACCAATGAACTTACACAAACCAAAGAACTTAAACTAACCAAAGCGGTAAGTGAGGAAGTTAATTTCTACTTACAATTAACATATGCTCCTGAAGTAGTTGCTGCAAGTAATAATACTACAGATAACACAGTAAATGTTTATCTACACGTAATCATTAATCCATTTAATATAAATAAAAATGTTACTAGCGCAGAGGTAGGCAAATATGATGGTGGAGCCTTCAACAACGACTTTGATGTAACCGAGTTGTTTAAAGGCTATAAGGGTAATTATAAATATAAGAAAACCGGTGATTCCGACTTTGGATCTGAGATATCGGCAGCGACAACCACTAACATCTTATTCACTCCAGAGGAAAAAGAATTTACAACAACATTAACAATTGTGCTTACGGACGTGGCTCCTAACATTCCATGGGAGGTTGCAATTACGGTTAAACCTAACATTGAGCCAGTGCGAGATGAGGCAAACAATGGTTCTGATGCAAACAATCCAGCGCTATTGAAATATGTAGATAATTCAACAATCGTAGGTCTAGCAGGAAGTCAGTTGACAGTTGTGTTAAGTCAAGATAGTATTGCAATCAAACAAGATAGTAGTACTAATCCATATTTAACTATTAATGTGGGTGCTATTAATGTGGGTACTGGTAATGTGGGTACTGGTAATGTGGGTGCCGGTAATGTGGGTCCGGGATATACAAAGGTTGAATTTACTTTAACTGATGTTCAAGGCAATGCATTGCTAGATGATGATGGCAAAGCGTTAAATTACTTTGTAGATGCTGGTGATCCTGACAATAATATCGATCCAACTACTCTATGTTCTAAGACATTTGAATACCCTCAACAAAGTACACCAACTTTACAATTTGTACACAGTGCAAGTGATATAACACTACGTTTGCACATTAAGGTGTTGAAATCAACTACCGTATCAGGAGAAGATGAAGTTAAAACTTACTATGCTGACGAATTTGATATGTATATCGAGTTATCAAAAACATATGAGTTGACTTCGAAGTATCGTGTAGATGGTGCAACCTTTGAAACCAGGGTAGAAGGTAAATCTTTAACTCTATCAAATGTGACCACAGGTGCTGACGTTGACAATCACTTCCTAGGCACCGATAGCAATGGTACAATAGAACACGTGCATGGTTCACGTATTGGATACAAAGTAGTAAATGACAGTGGTGTTTTAGGAGACGTTGCTTACGGATATGATAACTTAGTGAAGTTGGGCTTGTTAGATAATGCAAATCCAAACAAACTAATCTACGTACAAGATACTCCAAATGGTAATGAAACAATTGAAGGCAAAGTTGATTTTGTTTCAACCAATAGCAGATTTAACTTGTATCTAACCAATAAATTGGGTGTAGATTTAACTTATGCATTCCAAGTATTTAGCGAGGAGGCAGACTTTGGCAAGTTTACACTTAACTCAAACTTAGTTACATATAAAGCTGCTGGCAAAATTACAATTTCGGCTAAGTATAGCGATTTACCTGGCTTGGAATTGGGATACTTAAATTACGGACCTAACTATCAATTTGATGATATAGACACTATTGGTCAGTTAGATGGTTTGGTGGCAGATGTTAATGTGTCTGGCTCAACCGGAAGTGGAGCTCTTGAGTTTGGCTACGAAGCGTCTGCTGGTAGAGGATATATTAGGGTTATCGATTGGCCGGATACAGCAAACCAAGTTTACACTTGGACGCTTAAGGTGATTACTATGAACGGTGTGTCGGCTACCTACACATTAACGGTTGCTAACACAGTAATAACCTATGGATATGGCACATTGTACGAAACTGCTTATGCCGGTGGCGAAATTGGCAAGCTTAGCGAGAAATTGCCTGACCGTGTAAATGGTTCACCTCGTTTAAGTATTACAGTTAATGGTGCTCCATACACAGGTACTAATTTGGAAAATATACTTGAATATCAAGGCGCATACAAGGGCCATGCGGGATATCAAGGCCGTGAATATGATTATAAAAAGGGTGATACTAGCGGTACAATCTATTATGATGACACTAATAAGGTAATCAAATCTCGTAGCGTAAATACTACAACAAACGTAACAATGATATTTAATGTTAAAATAACTACAACTGATACAGTTACTGGAACTCCTACTACTTCAATTGTTGGTGTTGTAGAATACAAGATTAGATTGCTTAACAATATTGCTATAGAATGTAGCAATGGCACGTACGGCGCTCATCCAAATATTAATCAACTAGATGTGTATTTGGGTACGGAGAGAGGTACTGATAACTATACAATATCTGATGGAACTACTACAATTGATTTATTGGATACTAATACGGCTAACAACTTCTATATCAAACTATATCGCTATTCATATCAAAAAGGTGTAGCGGTTGCATCTGATTTGGATTTGACTTCAACTGACTTTAGCCAACACCTAAGATTTACTATTACAAAAGTAAACTTGGATAAGGGTAACAACTATGAAGTAGATAATGATGTTATTTCCTTTGGAGAAGATGCTGGACACAACCAAAATGGTACGTTGGTTATCAAGGGTAACCCAAGTGGCTCGTTTGTGTTGATTGTGTCATCTACAACGGTCAACGGATACTATATTAGCATTCCTGTATACTTGCACAAGTATGACCAAACTGTAGCCGTATACAACAATAAATTAAATACAGGCTTTAGTGGTAGCGGAATTGATTCGGGCGACACAATCAATCTGTTTGAAACTACTTCAAGCGGAGCATCTAACTTAGGTGGTTCTGCATTTGTTGTAACTCGTATAGGATATCAAAATACAGGAACAGACACCAATATCAAGCATTCAACCAAAGTAACACCTTTAACTCAATATTATACTAATGGTACAGTTGTCGAAGATAGTACTGATAATAATATAGCCCTTGAATGTAAAATGAAAGTGTTTGACAGCACTACAAGTTTGGCTGATATTAAGAACGATTCATGGGATAATTCTACACCTATTACGCTAAAAAATGGAAGTGACTATCTATCCAGTGTAACCACAGTTGCACCTCAAGTTAATGCTGCGGTGGCATATCAAATTGTGGCATATCGCTTAAAGGTAACATTTAATGATGATTCAACTAATGATGATTCAACTTACGGCACAGATTACTACTATGCGTTCTACAAAGTGGTTAGCGGACAAAAGATAGAAGTTAACGACTACTACAAGAACAACGGCAAGGTTATTACATTTAAGGAAAAACCTACTAATACTGCTAACAGCAAGGAAACTTGGTCTAAGGTTGATACGAGTGACCAACTAATAATTATGGGTGCAGACGGTATGTATGCGCTTAATAAGAGTAGTAGCTTGTATCTAGGTTCAGCGAACTACGAGTTGAAGTTGCAGGTAATTACAAGCAATGGAAAAGCTGTGGACGAGGGAACTCGCACCGCAACAATCACAAATCTTAATACAATAACTGGCGATTCGGAAGGTATTATTGGTGAAATTACACTTCCAGATAGTGTAACAAACCTATTTACCACGGAGGCGGAAATTAAACTAACAATCAAAGTCAAGGAAGCTGCCGAGGTCTATGAGTTTGTTGTTTTAGAAGGTGAAAGACCTAAAACATTAGAAGAGTTAGAGACGGATGACAGAAGACCATTCTTCGACATAGATGGAAATCCAATTATTAGCCCAAGCTATACTGGCGAGTGGTATGTTCTTGGCACCAATAATGCAGGAGCAACTGTTGGCTCTACTAACCTTTCTAGTGGTATGTACTATTTGAAGGAAGGTGATGCTTACAGACGTATCACATCTAAGGATGTTCTGTTGGAAGATACTTGGACACTAAAGGCTAGCGATAGTGTTGAAGCTAAAGAAAGGGTTCGTTTGGATAAATTCTTCCTACAAAGCGAAATTGGAAATCAAACCTATTATGATACTAAGATTATCGGTATAATGAAATATGCTGATACTAATGGGTTAATTGATGCTGATACTGATATAGTTAATGAAGATGAAATTGACGATAATTACAATAATATTGCCGATAGTTACGAATCTATAATAAGCAAATTAAATGGATTCATAAGCACTGATGCTAAGCCAATAGCTATTATTCCAGTGGTAAAATTATTGAATGGTAAGTACATGCTATGTAAGGTTGAATATGAGGGTTCATCAGGTGATGGGTCTACAATATGTGATGTTAAGGCTTGGCACTATGTTTTGGTTGGAGATACAGATACTGCAATGAGCCTAAAATTAACACAAGACTATATCAACCTAACAATTGACGATAGCGTGATGAAAGATGCAGATGGTAATTTAACTAGCGATGCTACAATTGATTTATCTAAATATGTAACAGTGTATGGTTATGAACCTAGTGGTGTGGACGAAAATGATGATGGCGTAAGTGATTACTATTTTAAGCCGCAAGATTTAGGTAGTATTACATTGAAATATTATAAAAATGAAACAGAAGGATATGTTTCAGTTCCTGCAACTATTGATAAAGCAACAATGACATTTGCAGGCAATAAAATTAAACTGGCTGGTGTAGATAAGTTAACATCAAATCAATCGGTTAATATTGAGATTACTGTTAATGGAATTAGCCGTAAAATCGAACTATACTTTAACATTGTTATTAATGCTAAGGCTGAGGAAGATGTGTATGACTCTACTAGTGGTAGGTTCTACTACAATCAAGACGTTGTAGATGCAATAGATGCTAATAATGGCAACGACATTGAAGCAAGTGGCAGCCTAAAAAGCACATTGTTAGGACTAATAAACTACAATGGTGAAAGCATCACAGCGAGCCTTGCTGAAAAATTCAGTGTAAAGGTTAAAAATGATATTGCTAATAACTGCTTAACTATTACTTACACATACACCTACACCTCAAATACTTCTTATATTAGAACATTTAAGATGTATGCTGGCATTAAGGCAAACTCACTTGTTGATGGATATCTAGCAAGTAATGCTGACTTGACAACGGCAATGGAAGGTAAGGATTCGTTGACTAATGAAGACCTTGGTTCTGGAGCTGGTAGTTTATCCTCAACATTATGGAACTTAGTTACACTAGACCATGCTAATGACACTACAAATATTAGCGATAAAACAATTATTGTAAAGGTTGTAAAAAGCGGAACTGCAGTTACAGGATATGAATTGACATATTCGTATACACACACAAAGACAATTGATGGCAAATCTGTAACAACAACCTATAGTAGAACATTTAAGATGGCTGCTGGCATTACGGCAAACTCACTTGTTAATGGATATCTAGCAAATGAGGCTGACTTGACAACTGAAATGGAAGGCAAAGATTCATTGACAATTGTGCAAACTGCGGGAAGTACTGGAGATAATTTAAACGGTTTGTCTGGAGATTTATGGGGCTTAGTTACAACTGATGTTACACCAGATGATGGAAGTAAAACAATTATTGTAAAGGTTGTAAAAAGCGGCAATGTGGTTACTGGATATGAATTGACATATTCATATACACATACCAGCGGAACTGGAACATCTGCCATTAAAACAACTTACAGCAGAACGTTTATGATGAAACCAGCTTCTGAAATCGAGTCTACAACCTAAAATAACAAAAGGCAAATAGGAAACTATTTGTCTTTTTTGTATCCTGTAGGGATAATAAATGCTGTAAAATGACAAAATTTGCAATATGGTTTATAATTTTATTGACAAAAGTTTAAAAGTTTTATAATATATAATCATTAATAGAGGTGATGCTATGGAATTAAATAAAAAAGAATTTGAAAGTAAGTGTATAGAAGTTATTGAGGCTATTATCCTTTCTAACGTAAACAATACTCGTGCTAACGCTATTACTATTTCTGCCAAGATGCTTGAAAAGGCTAAGGCTAAAAACTGCCCTCAAGGCGTGTTGGATATTTATGTGCGTGTAAACGAGGAATTTAAACTTGCTACCGATAAGGAATATGAAATTTTAAAGAAACAATTATTCAAAGATAAAAAATAGGAGATAAGTTATGGGATTTGGCGATTGGTTGATGAGGGGATTAGGCTTTGACTCTAAAAAGAAAGCCCAAACAACGGTTGTGGAAGAACCTGTTGATGACAAATATGCTAATTTTAATATGCATGTAAAGCAAGAAACAACTACCGAAGCTCCTGTACGTAATAATAATTTTCAGGCAGATACTTTTGGCATGGGTATGCGTGATAACCTAATTATATACACACCTAAGACTATGAAAGAGATTCAAAGCGCTGTTGATTGCTTAAGGCAAAATCAGTCGGTTATGCTTGACCTTGAACATATTGGTGATGAGGACCGTACTCGTGTATTGGACTTTATTAGCGGTGCTATATATGGGCTTAATGGCAGCATTCATCGCTTTAAGGACGATAGTTTTATCCTAACACCTGAGGGTAAAAAGATTTTGACACCTGACAAAAAGGATTAAAATGAAAACTAAACACAAATATTTACTTATAGGTGTTATTTTTGCTGTGGCTTTGAGTATTGACCTTGTTACAAAACACTTGTTTTGTGATATTAGCTACACACGCATAATACCTTATTTAATAACCTTCCAAACTAATGGAGGTAATACTGGCGCTGCTTTTGGTATATTTTCCAAAAGCACAACTTTTTTAATTATATCCAGCATTGCAATAGTGGCAGTTATGCTTTTTGTGGATATTATGATGAAAGCCAAGGGCAAAACATACACCGTTGGGCTTGGACTTATTCTTGCAGGTGCGGTTGGTAATTTTGTGGACCGTGTGGCACTGGGCTATGTGCGTGACTTTATAATGTTTGACTTTTGGAAAACTTTTCCAATATTTAACTTTGCCGATTGTTGTGTGGTGATTGGTGCAGTGTTGGTATGTGTGCACTTTATATTTTTATCAAAGGCGGACAGTAATGGAAAAAATTAAATGTGAGCAAAACAATATTAGATTGGACGTGTTTGTAAGCGGTCAATTTGCCGACTGCACAAGGTCGTATATTAAAACACTAATCGATAATGACCGTATAAAGGTTAATTCAAAGGTGGTAAAGGCTGGTTACAAGTTACGAGCAGGCGATATGGTTGAAGTTGACTTCCCTGAGGTGGAAACAATTTCTACCGAGCCGCAGAATATACCATTAAATATCGTGTATCAGGATAAAGATTTGTTGGTTATCAACAAACAGTCTGGGCTTGTGGTGCACCCTTGCTCAACAACCAAAAGTGGAACACTTGTGAATGCTTTAATGTATCATATTAAAGATTTGAGCACAATTAATGGTGTGTTAAGGCCTGGAATTGTACATAGATTGGACAAGGATACCGCTGGGCTTATGCTGGTGGCTAAAAATGATAATGCACATAAATTTTTGCAGGAACAACTTAAGGATAAAACTCTTAATCGAGAATATTTGGCGCTAGTAAAGGGTAAGATTAAGGAAAAGTTTTCCGTTGAGGGATATATTGGCCGAAACCCTAACAACCGCAAACAAATGGCTATGGTGGCGGAAGACAAAGGTAAATATAGTTATACAGATTTTTACATTCATGAAGTTTACGAGCACTACACTTTGTTAAGGTGCGTGCTAAAAACTGGCCGAACTCATCAAATCCGTGCGCATTTGAAAAGTTTGAACCATGCTATAGTGGGTGATGAACTTTATGGAGGCGTAGACAAAGGTATTAAAACCAATGGACAACTGCTATTTGCCTATAAGATAAGTTTTGTACACCCTACAACCAAGCAGACTATGACTTTTACTGTGGATTTGCCAGATTATTTTAAGCAAATATTATCCAAGATTAGATAAAAGCCTTGTTTCGACAAAACAAGTGCTTTTTTTTATAATAAAAAAAATCGTGTCAATATAAACTACTGATATCAACAATGGAGCAAGAAATATGTAATTAATTTGTCGAATTGGGCTAAAAATCGTTGACAAAAATTCAAATATTAATTACAATAGCATTGTTAAACAAAAAATGGGAGACTATCAATGAAAAAATTATCTAAATTTATTTACTTTATCTTCGCATTTGCTGTAATTGCTTGTATGGCAATATTTAATCCTGCAATCAATTTTGCTAGTGCTGAAACTGCTGTTGATATGGCTAAAGTGTTTACAATTTCTACATCAAAAATTGCTAGCACTGTAGATGCAGCTAATGATGAAAAGTTAATTATTCCTATGCCTGATGTTAAGGGTGTAGATGGTAATGCAACAAAGCATATTGTGGTTAAGGATAGAAGTGGTAAAACTTATACCTACAACTGCAAGGATATGACTACTACTAATGAAAAGGGTGAAGCAGTTGCAATTAGTTACTTTACATTGCTAGAGGCTGATAAAACCACTGTTGCTACCGAAGCTGACAAGGTTGCTTATATCCAAGTAAACAATATTGGAAAAGGCTCTTATAGCGTACAATACAAAGTGGTAGACGTAACAAATAGCAAAACATACTACTCAGAGGCTAAAACTGTTCAAGTTAAGAGTGTTGCTTATTCTTGGAAATTTGAGGCTGAAAATACAGCTAAAAAGATTATCCCTTCAATTACAAATGCTGGTAGCGAATATGAATTACCACTACCTGAAATTGTAAAGAGCAATGATTCCGAAAATCCAATTAAATTTACTGCTGCCGATATAGGAACTGCTATTAAGGTTACTCGTGGTGGTAAGGACGTTTCAACTGGTGAAGGTGCTGTGGTACGTAAAGATGGCGACAAGTTAATATTTACTCCAGCGCTTGATACAACTGCTGTTGCAGAAGGTGAAGATACTACTTATGTTATTAAGTATATCGCATCTGCTAAGGGCATTACAGCTTTTGCTAATCGTGAATTTACAGTTAAGGTTGAAAAGGATTATGTTACTAAGGCTGAGTTGGAAGTTAGCCACAACGCTATTAGCAACTACCAAGTTGGTGCTACAACAACATTCCCTACATCAAACGTTACTGACAAAACTCACAACAAATCTAAGGTTGAAGTTAACACATATATTTCAATCAAGGACAAGAATGATAATGTTCTTACATTAGACGCTAACGATTATACACACGTATTTACAGAATCTGGCGACTATACAATTACTTACAAGGTTGTAGATGCTTATGGCAACGAAGCTACAAGCAAGTCAACTTCAATCCGTGTAAGTGATAAAAAACCTTACCAAGTATCTTATGCAGCTGATTATGATACAACTGCTACCAACTGGGAAGATAGTGTTAATACTAACATTGCTTACAGCATTCCTAGTGAAGTTGGTTTTAACGGTTTCTGGTTACCTGCAATTTATGCTAAGGACTATAAAGATAGTTACGAAAATCTAACATTAAAACGTAAGATTGTTTCTACATCAGATTCAAGCATTTGGTTTGACCTTGATAGTAACGACGCTAAGCATGGTAACGGCGCTTATGCTGATAACCACACATTCTATGGTGTTGGAGCTGATGCTAAATTATTTAACAAGAAAGTTGAATTTAGATTCCCAATTTCGGCTCAAGAAGCTGGCGAATCTGATGAAGATTATGCTGCAAGAGTTTTGGAAAATAACAAAAAATATGCAGGTATGACATTCAAAATTGAGTATACTGCAGAAGATGGTAATATTCACAACACTGAAGCGTATGCAACTTCATACACATTCAAGGTTGCAGGCGAAGACGCTTTAACAAGCAACGTTGACAAAAACCTAATGGTTGACTTTGATTTGATTGATAAGGCAATTGACCCAACTGAAGAATTTACATTTACAGCTGCTGTTGCTAAGGAAGAACCTGAGGATAGCGAATTGGTTGCTGACGAACGTGTGGAAGTAAGAACTTACTACTACTATGGCGACAAATCTCAAATCGAAGATGCTGTTAAAACTCATATTGCCGCAGCAGATGTTAAAAAGACTAACGAAAAATATGGATACAATTTCAATGACTTCTATTCAAAACTTACTTATGCTGGTTTGACAGAACTTAAATCGGCGGACGATGTAACTTCATTAAAGTTAGACGAAACTGTTTATGACGGAAGTCAAAGTAAGGTTACAATATTTGCAGTTGCAATTAATGACCAAAATCAATTTGTGATTGATGCTCAGGAAGTTGCTATTAACAAAACTGGTAAATATGACACAGATGGTGCTCCTACAATTTCGGAAGTTAAGTTCTATGACAAGCAAGATAAAGATGGTCAAATAATTTACGTTGGTAAAGATTACAGCGAACAATTAGCGCCTCTTGGTTCTATAGAATTTAACCAAAATTACGTAGTTGAATTACCTGGTATTAAATTTAGCGATATGGACAGTAGTTTGGAAGTTTCAGTAAATTGTTACGTTGATACTCCAGACCAAACTGTTGGTGTTGATATCGAGGAATTCTTCGCAGGTTCAGGAATTAAGCTTGCAAGTGTTACAACAACTTATGCTGGTACTTATTATGTAGTGTACACTGCTACTGATGATGCTGGTAACAAAACTTCATACGTTTCTACATTTGATGTTGCTAAAACTGAAAAGGGTTACATTAAGGTAGAAAATGGTTCTAACATTACTAAAAACGTTGGTGAGGAAGTTGTATTTAACGTAAGCCTTGCTGGTAACGGCGAATATAACTACACAACTGACGACTTTACAATTACTTGGGGCGACAACAAGCCAAGCGGTTTAGGTAGTATGCCTAACAGCTTTAAGTTTGATAAGCCAGGCACATATGTTGCTACAATTGGTATTAAACAATATGTTATGAATGGTGTAACATATACAGATACTCCAAGTGTTACAGTTACTGTTAAGGTTACTGCTCCTACAATGTCTTGGGCTAGCGATATCGACTCAGTTTTAGCAAATCGTACTGCAGACGTTGACGATATTATCGAATTACCAATTATCTCAGCTACTGAAAATGGAGTTGAAATAAATGGTGAAGTTAAGGTTGTTTACCTTGATAAGAACGATAAAGAAACTGAAGTGGAATTAAGCTTAGATGAAACAACATTTAATAACTACTACTTCAAGGCAGAAAAGAATGGTGTTTATAAGGTAACTTATACAGCAACTACTTCTTACAATTCATTAACTAAGAGCTTTACAGTTACTTGTGGTGACTACTATGATCCTACAATCGTAATTGATAGCAATAAGTTGGAAGAATCAAAAATTACTTACAACGGACAAGCTATTGATGTTAGCGTTAAGTTCGACACAAAGAAGAACGAACACGAAAACTCAATCACTGGACAATATGTTCTAACTGTTGTTGGTAAGGAAGGCGATAAGGAAGTATTTAATTACGACATTAGCGTTGATTTGAAAGATACTAACGATAAGGGCGAAATTAACTACTTTACTCCAGATAGTTCTACATTTACACTTACTGGTGATTCAGTTTCAAGCAACGGAACTAATAAGTGGACTATTAATGGTGTAGGCGACTACAAATTAACATTAACCGTAAAAGATGATAATGGAAATACTACAACTAAATCAATTAGCTTTAAGGTTGAAAACAAAACTGAACCTAAAACTATTAAGGACAGCGTGGTTGGAATTGTCTTGATTGTTGTATCAGTAGTTCTATTAGGTGGCGTAATTCTATTCTTTGCATTTGCAGGAAAGAGAAATAAATCAAAACGTAAATCTGTTAAGGTTAACAAAGATTAATTAAACAAAAACTTCTATGAGTAATCATAGGAGTTTTTTTTATGCTTAAAGCGTGTTTTATGTATTAAAATTTGTATTTTACTTGATTTTATAAGTTTGTATGTGCTACTATATATGTAACCAAGTTTTACTTAGGAGGAATTATGGAAGAACAAAACAAGCCTAAAAATGCTATGCGCAAAAGTTTGTATACATTATTTTTTAAAAGATTTTTTGATATATTGCTATCTGGATTAGCGCTTATTATACTTAGCCCGGTATTTTTGATTACATCTATAGTGTGCCGAATTAAAATGGGTAAAGGTATTATATTTAAAAATTATCGTCCAGGTAAAAATAATAAGATATTTAAGTTGTACAAATATCGTTCAATGTTAAATACCAGAGATGCTAATGGTGAATTGCTGCCTGACCGTGAACGTATGACTAAGTTTGGCAATATGCTTCGCAAAACCAGTTTGGATGAACTCCCTCAACTTTGGAATATATTTAAGGGTGATATGAGTATTGTAGGTCCAAGACCAAAACTTGTTAAAGATATGGTGTTTTATAATGACGAACAAAATATTCGTAGCCATGTTAGACCGGGTCTTACAGGGTTGGCTCAAGTTAATGGACGTAACAATATTACATGGGAAGAAGTATTTAAATATGACAAATACTATGTAGAGCATTGTTCGTTGTGGCTTGACATTAAGATATTGTTTAAAACCGTTTTAAAGGTGTTTAAAAAGGCCGATATCGTCGAGCAGGACAAAACCAAGCAAGCATATTATTATGGCGATTATTTGCTTGAAAGTGGCGTTGTTACCGAGGAGGAATATAAAACCAAGCAAGCACTTGCTAAGGATTTGATTGAAAAAACTAAAAAACCTAGCAAAAAGAAGAGTAAAGTTTAATACATATTGGCAATCCAATGGGTTGCCTTTTTTATTCGACATAAAAATATAATTGTAGCGCCGTATGATGATTGACTAAATTAAAATTAAATTATATAATAAAAATATTAGAGGTGATTATATGCAAAAAAGATGCGAAATTGAAGATAAATATAAATGGGATTTATCCAGTTATATTAAAGATGAAACCGAATTACAAAATAATTTAAAATATTTAAAAGAAAATGTTAATAAATTCAAAACTTATTATGGCAAACTAACTGATAAATCGGTTTTAGCTGAGTATTTAAAGTTAAGTGAGCAGTACGAAAATATTTTGGCTAAAAGCATTAATTATATCGAATTAAATCTAGAAACTGATTTTAGTGACGCTAATTATCTAAATTGGCAGCAAAAGTATGAATATGTAATGCAGCAATATAACGAGGCTACTTCATATGTGGAGCCTCAAATGATGGAGTTTTCTGACGAGTATTTGCGTGATTTAATTCAGACAGAAGAATTACGTGATTACGATTTAATGTTTAAAAATATTTTAAGAAGTAAATCGCACAAAATTAGTGAACAGGAAAGCATTTTATTAAGTAAAATGTCCAACTTTTTAGGTAATGAAAGTAATGTGTTTTATACATTAACCAATGGAGAACTTTACTTTGAAGATGCGCTGGATAGCAATGGGAATAAGCATACTGTTAATGATGCTAATTTAAGGAAGTTGTTGGAATGTGATGATAGAGAGTTAAGGAAAAATGCATACATTTCGTCGCTAAAAGAATATGCGGGTAAAAATAGAACTTTAGCAAGTTTGTATATTAATGATATTAAGGCCGACATTTTTTATGCTAAGTTAGCCAAGTTTGATAGTGTGAAACGGGAAAGTATGTTCAATGAACATGTTGATGAACAGGTGTATAACATATTACTAAAAAATATTAATAATAATCTTGGTGTTATGCACAAAATTATTGACCTAAAGGCTAAGTATTTGAATATACCTAATTTTGCTAATTATGATTTATCTGCATGTAAGAAAAGCGATAAGCAATACCCTATGCAAATGTCGATAGAGTTATTGAAAAAATGTACTAAAGTGTTAGGTGAAGATTATCAAGAAAAAATAGATTACTTACTAAACAATCGTGCAATCGACTGGTTGCCTAACGAAAATAAAAACCATGGAGGGTTTTCAGTTGATGCGTATGGCTGTATGCCTGTTATTTTATTAAACCATGTAAATAGTTATGAGTCGCTTAGTGCTTTAGTTCACGAGGTTGGGCATTCCGTCCATGCCTTGTATTCTAACCAAAACCAGCCACAGGCAAAGGCTGAAAGTGTTATATTTACTGCAGAAGTGGCCAGCACGGTTAACGAGGTGTTGCTAAGTGTGTATCTGTTGCAGGATGCGGAAGGCGAAGATAAAAAGTATTTTGCGTTCCAGTTGCTTAATAATTTGATAGCGGCTGTATTTATGCAATCAATGTACTCTGAGTTTGAGGACTACACTCATCATCAACTTGAAAGCGAGCAAGTATTAACATATCAGGAATGTAACGATAAATGGTTCGAGCTTAATAAAAAATATTATGGACCTAAGGTAACTTTGCTTGATGAGGTTAGATATGGCTGGAGTAGAATTCATCATTTCTATAGACCGTTCTATGTATATAAATATGCTACTGGATTTATTAGTGCGTTGTGTATTGTACAAAACTTATTGGAGGATAGCGAGTATTACAAAAAGTATATTAACTTTTTAAAAAGCGGTTGTAGTAAACCTCCGGTAGAATTATTGCAAGATATAGGTGTGGATTTAACTACGGATAAACCTTATGAAAAAGCATTTAAATTTATTAATAATTTAATTAATGAAATTAAATAATTAATAATTAATAATTAATATTATTTATTAAATATGGTACAATATCAATTAAATGCTATTTTGTAGTAAATTGTTTAAATAAATTAATAAAATTATTTAAATTTAAATTAATATTTAAATTATTACAGACATTAATAATAATTTATTATTTATTTTATAATTCAGCAGATAAAACAATATTAAAAATGATATTTATAAATATTCTTTATTCTTTTGCAAAAAATAAATATTAATGATATAATAGAGGTGTGGAATGCTGGATAAAAAAACTACTGCAGTATTAAAAGTTTTAGGAAAAATCGGTGAGGATAGTGCGTACAAGGTTGTTACTGTCGAGGAAATACTAAGTTCGCTAAATTCACGCAATCAGTATGATAGTGATAGCGTTAAGCAGATTATCGAATATTTGTGCAAGCAGGAATATATCGTGCTTAAGTTTGAGGAAGATGTAACATTTTGCTACTCACTATTGCCTAAGGCTAGGATTTATTTGGAGCAGGAATCGGCAAAGGTGAAAGTGAAAAAACAACATTTACCCTATGGCTGGTTGGCGCTTTGTATGTTGGTTTGCTTGATTGGTAGTTTTATGGCAAATTTATTATTTTATTATTTTTTAGGGTAGGTAAAAATGCTGTCAAGAAAAGAAAGATATATAATGGAGTACTTGTATCAAAGATGCAACAATAAAACTAGTTGTTTGATTAATCCACGTGAGATTATTACTTTTGCAAGCGATAGATACATAATGTATCCGCCAGAAGTGGAAAAGATTGTAACAAACCTAGTATACGATAATTATATTGAAGTGGCAAAGAGTGATAAAAAGGGTGAAATGGTGTATTGCGTTTCGCTAAAGCTTAAAGGTCAAGGCTTTCATCGCGAATTGGTTAACGATAAGCGCACTGTAATGGTGGCTGTTGGCCGTACTGTAATACTTGCTATACTGAGCTTTTTAATTACATGGGTATTAAAGATTTTAATATTTTAAATAAGGATTCCTATATTATGTATAGGAGTTTTTATTTTTAATGATAGTAATGGTTAATATATTTTGGTAATATGTTAAACAAATTTTAATAAAAGTATTTTATTTTATATAAATATGTGTTAAAATATTAGATGATAAAAATTTAGCGGAGGTGGCTATGGAATATCGTGATTTTGAACTTGTATCCAAGTTTAAGCCAACTGGTGACCAGCCTCAAGCGATTGAAAAATTGCTTGAAGGTATTAATGATGGACTTCAGGCGCAGGTGCTAAAGGGTGTTACTGGTAGTGGTAAAACTTTTACAATGGCTAATATTATTGCAAAAGCCAATAGGCCTACACTTATTTTGGCGCATAATAAAACTTTGGCCGCACAACTTTGTAATGAGTTTAGAGAGTTTTTTCCTAATAATCGTGTAGAATTCTTTGTTTCGTATTACGATTACTATCAGCCAGAGGCGTACATTGTTTCTAGTGATACATATATCGAAAAGGATATGAGTGTAAATGATGAAATTGACAAACTTCGCCATAGTGCAACCTCTAGTTTGCTTGAACGTAGTGATACCATAGTTGTGGCAAGTGTGTCATGTATCTATGGCTTAGGTGCGCCAAAGGAGTATTATGATTTGCATTTATCGCTAAGAGAAGGTGATAGTGTAGATAGAGATGAGGTTATACGTAAACTTATAAGCATACAATATACTCGTAACGATATAGATTTTCAACGCAGTACATTCAGGGTGCGTGGCGACATATTGGATATATTCCCAGCCAGCAGTAGTGAACGTGCGATACGTGTAGAATTTTTTGGTGATGAGATAGAAAAAATCAGTGAATTTAATCCGGTAGATGGTAAAGCGTATAATCGCTTGCAGCACGTGGCGATTTTTCCAGCATCACACTATGCTGTTGGAAGTGAAAGATTACAATCTGCACTGCAGCAAATTAGGCAAGATGCTGTTGAACGTGAACAATTCTTTTTGCAGGATGAAAAATATATTGAGGCGCAGAGAATTAGAGAGCGCACCAATTATGACCTTGAAATGATGCAAGAAATGGGATATTGTTCTGGCATAGAAAATTATAGTAGATACTTTGATGGGCGAAATCCTGGCGAGCCTCCATATACGTTACTAGATTATTTTCCAGACGGATTCTTACTGTTTGTAGATGAAAGTCATATAACCTTACCGCAGGTTCGTGGAATGTTTAATGGCGACAGAGCACGCAAGAGTGCGTTAGTTGACTATGGTTTTAGATTACCATCAGCATTTGATAACCGTCCTCTTAATTTTAATGAATTTAATTGTCGTATAGGTCAGGTGGTGTATGTTTCGGCAACGCCTAATGATTACGAGATTGATAAGGCAAATGGACAGGTTGTAGAGCAATTAATTAGGCCTACATACCTGCTTGACCCAGAGGTTGAGGTTAGACCAAGCGAAGGCCAAATTGATGACCTTTATAGCGAAATTCAAAAAGTTATTGCAACTGATGGTAAGGTGTTGGTTACAACGCTTACTAAAAAGATGGCAGAGGATTTGACAACTTACTTTAGCGAAAGTGGTGTTAAGGTTAAATATCTTCATAGTGATATTGACACGCTTGAACGTGTTAAAATTATCAATGCATTACGTGCGGGTGAGTTTGATGTGTTGATTGGTATTAATTTGTTGCGTGAAGGATTGGATATGCCAGAAGTTAAATTGGTGGCAATACTTGATGCTAACAAGGAAGGTTTCCTACGTAGCACGACATCGCTTATTCAAACCATTGGACGTTGTGCTCGTAATAGTGAAGGTCGAGTGATTATGTATGGTGACACAATTACGGATAGTATGCGCCGTGCTATTGATGAAACTAATCGTAGGCGTGAAATTCAAATGGCGTACAACAAAGAGCATAATGTAAAGCCAATGACAATCAAAAAAGAAGTTGTAGACACGCTTAAAATTTCGATAGAAATTGATGACGTTCAAATGAATAAAGAACAGATTATAAATAACATTGAAAAACTTAAGGCTCTTATGGCTAGTGCATCTGCCCAACTTGATTTTGAAAGTGCTATTAAATACCGTGAAGAAATTTCAAAATTAAAAGACAAATTAAAAAGAAAAAAATAAATTAAATAAAATTATTTTAAACATTTAAACAAAGTGTTAAATTAATATAATTATTTAAAATAAAATAAAACTTAAATAAAATACTATAAAATAGATAAAAATAATATTAAAATAAATAATTTAAATATTTAATTTACAATATTTAAATTAAAAATAGGTGAAATATGTTGCAAGATATTATTATTAAAGGTGCTAATGAGAATAATTTAAAAAATGTTGACTTAGTATTACCTAAAAATAAATTAATCGTATTTACAGGTGTCAGCGGTTGTGGCAAAAGTTCGCTTGCCTTTGACACTATTTTTGCAGAAGGTCAAAGGCGTTATATGGAAAGCTTATCATCATATGCACGTCAATTTTTAGGTCAAATGAAAAAGCCAAAAGTTGATAGCATTGATGGACTTAGTCCTGCAATCTCGATCGACCAAAAGTCAACCAATAATAATCCACGCAGTACTGTTGGTACTATTACTGAAATTTATGATTATGTGCGTTTATTGTTTGCACGTATTGGAAAAATTTATTGCCCTAAGTGTGGCAAAGCGGTAAGCAGTCAAACCATTGACCAAATTGTAGATGCGGTAAAGGAGCAGGAACTTGGTAGCAAGTTGATGATACTTGCTCCGGTTGTGCGTGGCCAAAAGGGTACACATGAAAAGGTGTTTGACGAGTTGCGCAAAGATGGATACGTTCGTGTGCAAGTTGATGGCGAAATAAATTTGTTAGAAGATGATATTGTGCTAGAAAAAAACAAGCGCCATGATATCAATGTTGTGGTTGATCGTATTGTGTTAAAGGAAGATATTGACAAACGTTTAAACGATAGCATTGAAAAGTGTTTAGGATTATCCAATGGATTAGTGCTTGTTCAAAATGGCGATGATGTAAAGATGTACAGTGTTCGCCATGCGTGTGTGGATTGTGGTATTTCTATGCCGGAGTTAGAACCAACCCTGTTTAGTTTTAATCATCGTGACGGCGCTTGCCCTAAGTGTAGTGGACTTGGATACGTAGTTAAGATTGGTGAAAATGCCATTGTGCGCAATGACCGCCTAACAATCAACGAGGGCGCATTAAGTATTATGGGCTGGAATGTTGAAAATTCCAAGATTAGTCGCCAGGCATATCGCAAACTATCTCAAAAGTATAATTTTAGTCTTGATGTGCCATATTATTCGCTTCCTAAACAGGTGCGACAAATACTAATTTACGGCGAGCCCGATGCGGATAAACAAGGTGAAACCAATCTTCACCAATATGTAACACGTGATGATGTGTTGTTTACCGGTGTTGTGCCAGATTTGTTGCGCAAATTCCAGGATAGTCAAAGCCAATTTATTAAAGATGAAATTATGAAACTTATGAGCGAGGCGGACTGTCCAGAATGTTTTGGACGAAGACTTAACAACATTGCACTATCGGTTAAAATCAACAAAAAGAATATTGCGGATTTGACTGAAATGTCAATTACCGATTTAAACGAATTCTTAAGCAAATTAAAGCTAACCAAAACCGAAGAAAAGGTTGCTAGACCAATATTAAATGAAATTTTTGCACGATTGCAATTTATGATGAACGTTGGCTTAAATTATTTAGATTTGGCACGTAGGGCAGGAACATTAAGTGGTGGTGAAGCACAGCGTATACGCCTTGCCACTCAAATTGGTAGTGGACTGACTGGTGTGTTATATATTTTGGACGAACCTAGCATTGGACTTCATCAACGTGATAATGACCGATTAATTGACACACTTAAACGTTTGCGTGATTTGGGTAACACATTGATTGTGGTTGAGCATGATGAGGATACAATACGTGCAGCCGACTATATTGTTGATGTTGGTCAATTTGCGGGTGTAAATGGCGGTAATGTGATTGCGCAAGGCTCACTTCAGGATATTATGGACAATCCTAATTCTATTACAGGTCAATACCTAAGTGGAAAACTTAAAATTGAGGTGCCAGAAAGTCGCAGACCTGCCGATAAAGGTTTTATCGAATTACAAGGTTGCCGTAAGCACAATTTAAAGGATATTGATGTTAAATTCCCACTAGGTATATTTACTTGTGTAACGGGTGTTAGTGGTAGCGGTAAAAGTACACTTATTAATGATATATTATATCCAGCATTAAAGAACGAACTTGATGGCGAAAAGAACGAAATCAACCTAAAGAAAGTGTTGGGCTGTAACGCCATTGATAAGATTATTAATATCGACCAGTCGCCAATCGGTCGTACTCCACGTAGTAATCCCGCCACCTATACTGGTGTATTTACTAAAATACGTGAACTATTTGCATCAACTCCAGACGCTAAGGAACGTGGCTATGATATAGGTAAGTTTAGTTTTAACGTTGCAGGCGGACGTTGTGAAGCGTGTGATGGTGATGGTGTTAAAAAGTTACGTATGTATTTTATGCCAGACGTGTACGTGCCTTGCGAAGTATGTGAAGGGAAACGTTATAATCGTGACGTATTGCAAGTTAAGTACAAGGGTAAAAATATTTATGATGTATTAGATATGACAGTGGAAGAAGCGCTTGTATTCTTTGAAAACTTGCCAAGTATTAAAACCAAAATTCAAACATTGTATGATGTAGGTTTAGGTTATATCAAACTTGGTCAATCGGCTACTACACTTAGTGGCGGTGAGGCTCAACGACTAAAGCTTGCAACCGAACTATCTAAACGTGACACTGGTAAAACTATGTATATACTTGATGAACCAACAACTGGTCTTCATAGTTACGATATTCAAAAGTTGATTAACATACTTCAACGCTTTGTTAATGGCGGAAATACTGTTGTTGTAATCGAGCATAACCTTGATGTAATCAAAACCGCTGACTATATTATAGATATGGGACCAGAAGGCGGTGACGCAGGCGGCACAGTAATTGCTAGCGGAACACCAGAAGATATAGTAAAATCAAAACAAAGCCATACAGGTAAGTATTTGAAGAAATATCTTAGGTAGATATTGACAAATATAGTAAAAGATGATATATTACAAGCGGAGGGAAGGATGGTAGCAAAATCAATTAGTAAAATTATAAATAAACATGGTGGAGATTGTGTTTGGGATAGAAATCATAATTTTAAAAATATAGAAATTGCATATAGAGAAGAATTTGATTATGAGCCAACAATTTATTTTAAAGAAAGAATGCTTTCAACTTGTGAATGCTTGGAATTGTCTTTTGGTGAAATTAAGCAATATATGGATAAACACCCAGATGTTAAGGAAGTATTATGTCGAATGAATGAAAATGGTTACTTTTTCCCTATTGAGCCAAGTTTAGGTTTAGACGTTGCTATTTATAAATCGATAAAAACACGCAAAACAATATCAAACAATCAAATGGGTAAACCTTTTACAGATGATGAAATATCTTTGGCGACACAAGAAGAATTTAATAGATATAAAAATCAAACACACATATTAGGTTTTGGGTGTTAAAGCAATAAATAAAAAATTCACTTCAATTACGAAGTGGATTTTTTATTTTAACATAAAGTGGTTTTTAGTAAAGTCAAGAATTCCTTGTTTTTTTAGTTTGCTTAGTTCAAAGCTTAGGGCGGAGCGGTCAACCGATAGGTAATCGGCAAGTTCTTGGCGGTTAAAAGGTATATCAAAGTATTTGGAATTTTGTTGCTTGCTTACATATTGAAGGTAGGACATAACCTTGTCCTTGGTTGATGATTTGGTTATATGATTAAACTTTTGCATAAGTTCGATATTTTTTTGGGATATAATTTTAACTAGATTGTTTTGAAATTGTGTGTGGCGTGGGCACATATTGTCGCACGGTTTCATAACCGCATACTTATTCATGGTCAACACCTGCGTATCCTCAATGGCAATTAACGTGTATTGTGCGGTGGCGGTTCCAGTAAAGGCTTCCTCCACGCCAATTGTTTCGCCATTATGATAGTCGGCAAGGATTGAAGTGTTGCCGTAATAGTCATTTAATTCGCTTCGTAGGTGTCCATCAAGCACAAGTACAATACTTTCAAAAGGCTCGCCTTCATCTATCAAAATTTCGCCTTTTTTTACCTCAAAAACCCTTGTTTTAAAGCAAAAATGGAGCGCTTTTATGTCCTTTTCGCTAATTTCATCAAAAACTTTTGAGTTTTGCAACTTTTTCAAAATTTCCATAAAAACCTCTCATTTTGTTGGAAAAACAACGTAATTTCTGTAAATATTGTACTATAATGGGGTTGTAAAGTCAATGATTTGCAAAAACTTTACTTAAAAAGGGAGAAAATTACTATGAGAATTATTAAGCGTAGTGGGCAAGAAGTGCAATTTGATAACGCAAAAATCAAAAATGCAATTGTAAAAGCAAATTTATCCGTAAATGAGATGGGTAAGCGTTTAACTGACGCACAAATTGATGATATTGTAAGCAAGGTTATCACTGAGTGTGAAAATGTTGGACGTGCTGTTCACGTTGAGGAGGTTCAGGACCTTGTAGAGCACCAAATCATGAAGGCTGGCGCTTTTGAGGTTGCCAAAAATTACATTACGTATAGATACAAACGTGCGTTGGTGCGTAAGGCTAACAGCACCGACCAACAAATTTTGTCACTGATTGAAGTAAACAATGAGGAAGTTAAGCAAGAAAATTCTAACAAAAATCCAACTGTTAACAGTGTTCAACGTGACTATATGGCTGGTGAGGTTAGTAAGGATATCACAAAAAGATTTTTACTCCCAGCAGATATTGTTGAAGCTCATGACCAAGGTATAATCCACTTCCACGATATGGATTACTTTGCACAACATATGCACAATTGTTGTCTTGTAAACCTTGAAGATATGTTGCAAAATGGAACAGTTATTAGTGGAACCAAGATTGATAAACCAAATTCATTTAGCACCGCTTGTAACATTGCTACCCAAATCGTAGCACAAGTGGCAAGTTCGCAATATGGTGGTCAAAGTATAAGTATTGCACACCTTGCACCATTTGTTGATATTAGCCGTCAAAAGATTAGAAAGCAAGTTTGTGAAGAATTGATGGAAGCATGTGGCCACGTTGATGAAGGACTACTTAACCGCATAGTTGAAAAGCGTCTTGATAAGGAAATTCAAAATGGTGTACAAACCATTCAATATCAAGTAGTAACACTTATGACAACTAACGGCCAAGCACCATTTATTACTGAATTCTTATATCTAGGTGAAGCAAAGTCTGAGCAAGAACGCAAGGATATTGCAAAACTTATTGAGGAAACTTTGCGTCAACGTCACAAGGGTATTAAAAACGAAGCAGGTATTTACGTAACACCTGCATTCCCAAAACTTATTTATGTGCTTGAGGAGCAAAATATACATAAGGATAGCCCTTACTATTACCTAACCGAACTTGCTGCTAAGTGTACAGCAAAACGTATGGTTCCTGATTATATTTCTGAAAAGAAAATGCTTGAACTTAAGGTGGACAAAAATGGTAACGGAAATTGTTATCCATGTATGGGTTGCCGTAGTTTCTTAACACCTTATGTGGACGAAAATGGCAAGCCTAAGTATTATGGTAGATTTAACCAAGGCGTGGTTACCGTTAACCTTATTGACATTGCATTGTCGGCAGAAAATAATATGGACAAGTTCTGGGAAATATTCGACGAGCGTATGGAACTTTGCCATCGTGCATTACAATGCCGTCACGAGCGTTTAACAGGTACTATAACTGATGTTGCGCCAATCTTGTGGCAACATGGAGCGCTTGCAAGGCTTAAGGCAGGTGATACAATTGACAGTTTGTTGCATGGTGGATATTCTACAATATCATTAGGATATGCAGGCCTTTGGGAAACTGTATATGCCTTGATTGGTAAAAAGTTGACCGAAACTGAAGGCAAGGAACTTGGTATTAAAATACTAGAAAAATTAAATGAATATACTAAGAAGTGGAAGATGGCGGAAAATATGGATTACTCGCTATATGGAACTCCACTTGAAAGTACTACATACAAATTTGCAAAGGCGCTTCAAAAACGTTTTGGCATAATCGAAGGTGTTACAGACAAAAACTATGTAACCAACTCATATCACGTACACGTTACTGAGCCTATTGATGCATTTAGCAAACTTGCACTAGAAAGTGAATTCCAAGCACTTAGCCCTGGTGGCGCTATTAGTTATGTGGAAGTACCTAATATGCAAAACAATATCGAAGCGGTATTGCAGGTGATGAGATTTATTTATGACAACATTATGTACGCAGAATTAAACACAAAAAGTGACTATTGCCACGTTTGTAGTTATGATGGCGAAATTCAAGTAAAAGATGATGACGGCAAACTAATTTGGGAATGTCCAAATTGCAAAAACCGTGACCAAACTAAGATGAACGTAGCAAGACGTACTTGCGGATATATTGGTTCACAATTCTGGAACCAAGGACGTACAGCAGAAATTAAGGATAGGGTATTACATTTATAATGCATTATGGCACAATTAAATTTAATGATATAGCCAATGGAGAGGGTGTTAGAGTTAGCCTTTTTGTTTCAGGGTGCACAAATCATTGCAAGGAGTGCTTTAATCCGGAAACATGGAATTTTGAATATGGTAATCCGTATACCGAGCAGACTGAAAAGCAAATATTAGATGCTTTAAAATCTGATTTTATAAATGGTTTAAGTTTGTTGGGAGGAGAGCCGTTTGAGCCAAGAAATCAACCAGTGTTACTAGATTTAGTTAAAAAGGTGCGTACACTTTATCCAAACAAAACAATTTGGGCGTACTCTGGGTTTAGGTTTGATGATGAACTATTAACCAAAGGCAGTTATCCTAATTGCGAATACACGTTAGAATTGCTTAAAAACATAGATATATTAGTTGACGGTCGATTTGACCGTGACCTTAAAAAGATTACACTTAATTTTAGAGGTTCTAGCAATCAACGCATAATTGATGTACAGCAATCATTAAATCAAAATAAAGTAGTACTATCACCATTAAATAATTAAAGTAAAGTTTGATATGGCATATAGGTTGGATATTGTAATATCAAATAATAAAAATAGGAGATTATTATCTTCTATTTTTTTAATAAACTAAGTGTTAGAAGTTGAGATTTTTTTTTAGTAGTGATATAATAGTGGTAAGGATTAGTTATGACTATAGTTAAAGATAAAAAATGTATTAAATATTTTTGTTTAGCGGGCATAATATTGTTATGCCTTTATTCTAATGCCCTTGCGCAAGTTTTTGTACCACTTTTTGATAACATTTATTACGGCAACCTTGTAAATATGTTCGTAGGATTAACCAGCGCACTTATTTGGGGTATCGAGGTGGCGGTAATTATTTTTGTTTGCAAAAAGTTGGATATCCAAATTTTTACACCAAAGGAGCAAAAGGGTAAGGAGTTACAAACTTGGCAAGTTATATTGTTATTTGTACTAACAATCCTACCAATGCTTATTATTAGTGCGTGCTTAAACTTTAAATTAAAGATTGTTTATGCATTAGGTGTAAGGGTTACCACTATGGGACTGGCAGGCAATGTTGCCGAATTGTTGGCATATGCTGTACGTATGATTTTGATGGTAATGTTTATTGCTTGCATTCAAAAGGGATTTGAAATGATATTTAAAACTAAATACATTATTCCTTATGGAGCAATTTTGGCATTTTTGACTTTTGGGCTTATAGACTTTTTTGTGCTAGGTATGGATTTGCGAGCATTTTACTTAATAGTAAGTTTGATGTATGGCGTAATCTATTTGGTGGCTAACAAAAAGTTTGCGCTAACATGGTTACTATGCTATTTGATATATTTATTGTAGGTGAGTTATGAAAAAGTTTTTTAAATCCAATGGCTTAATATGGATATATTTTGGTATAGCGCTATTTATTGAATTGCTAGCAGTTTTTGTAACTAGCGGAAAATTCTATATACGTATGCCATACATATATCTGCTTATACAATTGTTTATTATGGTTGCATTATTAGCAATTCCGTCCAATAAGGCAAGGCATATTGTAACTTCACTATTGTTAATCGCATTTATGGTAATAAACTTAGTGTTTATTGTAATATATGAAATGACCGAAACAATTTTTGATTTTGGAATGTTTAGTTTGCGTAATGATGGTATGGCAATATTAGAATCAGTGCCAATTAACTTTACATTTTTTGCATTTTCGATGTTGGCAATATCTCTTTACATAGTGTTTGGCGCAAGACATATTAAATATGCCCAGCCGCCTGTAAGTATCAAGTGGTATTCTATACCAGCAATGATTGTTTCAATTGCAGGATTAGGCACATTGCTTTATGTAAATAATAAGGACTTTGAGCAAGATGTAACCGCAAAACTTTATCGTAGTAGTGAGGCGTCATACTGCGAATACGGAACAATAGGTAACTTTGTAAACGAATTTGTTAAAGGTGTGTTTTTCAACAAAGTAAAACTTGGTGACCAACATCAACTAGAAAATTTTATATACGATACAAATTCTATTTACTCATCTAATTTTGACAATGGTCAGCAATATAATGTTGTAACCGTGCTTGTAGAGTCGCTAGAGTGGCATGCATTTACGCAAGATTTTGAATTGTTTGTAAATGGCCACAACATAGACCATACAAAATATACCAAATCTAATGGTCAGACATATGCAGATGCAAACGAAATTTTACGTGAATTATTTCCAAACTTGTATAACTTCTACGATACAGGCATTGTACTAAATAATTTCTATTCACGTGAAAAAACCGATATTTCCGAAAACTTTAGTATGATAGGTAATTATCCTACAAATTCGTATGTGAATTATGATTTCCCTGAAAATGACATACCAACCAGTATGGCAAAAACGTTAAAAATACTAGATGAAGATATTTCGTGTAAATATTTCCATAACGGATTACAAGGATTTTACAATCGTGATGAATATATGTTAAATATTGGTTTTGACGAGTGTTATTTTTCACCACAAATGCGCACACTAGGTATGACCGACTACAACTTTAAGGGTGAACGTAATTTAGATGCTGATATGATTGAATGTTGCGCTGATAAAATGTTCCCAACTAACCAACGTTTCTATACATATATCACCAGCATTACCATGCACGGTCAATACACATATCGTAGCAACCTTGCTGAAAGAGGTTACTACAATGATATGGCAAAATTTGGCATAACATCATGGGGTGGGGATAGTTTTGAAGCCTTTAACCATAACAACTTTTATTACTACGTTGCATGCGTGATGGAGTTTGATAGAGCATTAGGAGTAATAATGCAAGAGTTGGAAGATAGAAATCTAATAGATAACACAGTTATATGCCTATTTGGTGACCACAACACATATTACTCTAGTCTATCTAACTATGTAAAAGGTATAGAAGATACAAAGAATAGTAATTACACAAATCTATTTAGAGTGCCTTGTATGATTAAATCTCCTAATATAAGTAGCGTTGCTCAATATTTAAATACAACGCTGCTAGATGAAGTAAGTGCAAAACTATTAGCCGATAATCAAACCTTAAGTATTGACCAGGCAAATCAATTGGCAACCGAATGGATTAATAATAGATATATTGTAGATAATTCTAGCAATCAAATCATTGTGAAAAAGTTTATGTGCACGGCAGATATTCTACCAACATTACTTGATTTGTGCGGAATAAATGTTTATGGCAATATGTATTTTGGCCATTCTGCGTTTGAATATGATACAAGTGTATTGTACTCACGTGCTTACGATATATTTATTACCGACAATATGTATTTTGTTAGCTTAAATAATATTAAGTATATCCGTAGGGATAATCCAAAAGCCAATAACGACCCTGCGCTTAAGTATGCAGATATTTCCAACTACGATAGCGAGCAACACATAAATGATGTGGAAATTGAGGCTAAAAAGTTGTTGGACAAATTAAGCATATGCAATCGAATTTTCTACAATGATTATTTCGGCAAAACAAATATTGATGATAAAACAAAAACAAATATGCAAATATTTATTGATAAATTAAAGGAAATAAATTAGGGGAGGTAAAGTATGGGTTTCTTTATGGTTTTAATTCCAATAGGGGTATTTGTTGTTGCGTTTTTATTTATTGCATCGGTTGCATTTAGTTCATTTAAAAAGGCTAAAAAAACTACAGACAAGGCAATACCTGTAATTGAGCAACGTTTTAACGAGCATTTAAGTAAAATATCTACTGCCACTACGCCAAAGCCTGTGGAAAGGGTATGTGAGTATTGCGGCTCAACAATTGCAAACGGCGCAAACAAGTGCGATTCCTGTGGCGCAAAAGCTAAAAAGTAATTAACTATAATTATTGGGTGACATATATTGTTTAATATAATTGGTAATATAAAAATAAAGCGTTGATTAACGCTTTATTTTTGTTGATAACTGTTGCACGGAGCGCTAGTTTTTGCCGAACCTACAAATATGCCATTAGACATACATTCACCATCTTTGTTAAATAAGCATTTTTTGCTACCACATTTTATATCAATGCATTTGCAGTGGCGGAATGGTGCAATCTCAGGTTCGTGCTCAAACATATCTCTCGATACGTCTTCCACAGGCTTGGAATCGTCAATTGCAATATCATCACAATATGCCGACTTGCTAATATTTAAGTGCTTGCGTTCGCATTTCATATTTTTGTTGTAAGTACAACTATATTTTCTACATACTATATCCATAAATTCACCTTATTGTTATTATTCTCAGTTTATTGTTTATTATTACGTGTTAATTAAAATTTTTAAAATTATAAATACAATAGATATTGACAAATGTAAAATATGTGCTAATATATAGAAGGAGGTGACAAAATGGAAGTTAGATTGTTAAAATATTGCCGACAAGGTGAAACGGGTGAAATAGTTAATATTCGTCCATTTTTTGCTAAAAGTTTAATCAAACGAGGATTAGCAGAAGTTTGTGAGCCAGTTTTTAGAGTGGGAGAATTATGTTTAGCTGAAATTGGCAAGGTTCAAGCTAGTGAAGATTACACTTGGCGTAAGGATGATATTAGCGATATTGCTTTTTGGATGGAAACTGGTGAATTTGCAATATTTGTTCATTTCCCACCACGTTTTAGAAAATTTATATTTGTTGGTGGCGATTATTATTATAGAGTGTCAGATGGCGAAAGATATTCAGGTGACAATTGTATTAACAATTTTAAAATAAAAAAAGATGATATAGTTGTAAATCATAAGTCTGTTCAGTCCATTTGTGATATGGATGAAGAATTACGTAACCGTGGTTGGGATAAAAATACGGAATTGACTGTTCCTCAAATAAAAAAATTTGAACAAGAACTTAATGAGAAATATCATTATTGGATTGGTGCTACTAAATACGTTAGATAATTAAAGTATCATTAAATATGTATAAAAATTTTGACTTTTATTAAAATGTGTGCTACAATAACATTAAGGGAGAATATTATGAAAGTTATATTAATTCAAGACCTTAAAGGTAAGGGCAAAAAGGGTGATGTTATTGACGTTAATCCAACCTATGCTATGAATGTGTTAATCAAGCAAAAAATTGCAATAGAGGCAACTGCAAACAACCTTAACGAAAATAAGGGACAGAAAAATGCACAAGCCTTCCACCATGGCGAACTTGTAAAAAAATATCAAGCCATTGCTGATAGTTTGAAAGATAAAACTATTACAGTTGGTCTTAAATTTGGTGCTAACGGCAAGGCTTTTGGTTCTATTACTAAACAGGAAGTATTTAATAAATTGGTTGAACTAAATATCCCAGCCGAAAAAAAGATGATATTAGACTTTGAACCAATCAAAACAATAGGCGACTACAAGGTAACCATCCAATTTATGAAGGAAGTTAAGTGTGAAATCAAGGTTCAAGTAGTTGAAGCAAAATAATTTTGAGATAAACAAAAACAGGGAGTGATTAATACGTCCCTGTTTTTTTAATTTCAATATTGATATTTCTATATGCTATTTTAGTGCAGCGACTTCATATGAGCCTTTTGCAATTTTGTCTAATAACTTATTAATGTCATCTATGGTTAATTTGAATTTATAATCAAGATTTTTTTTGCCGTCATAAAAATAAAATGTTTTATTAAAGTCATGAAAATATCTTCCGTGGCATAACGAGTTTCGTGTATGTCTCACATCATCGGTTGTAATATTAGGGACACAACCGTTTAACATTGTTTCAATTTCTGCATTTGTTTGAGTTGATGCAACGGTAAACATAAGGTTGGATATTAATGCGAAATAAAAGTTTACAAAACCATCACGTTCTGCTAGGGTGGGGAATTGGGTGGTTAAATCCTTCCAACTACTGCCGGACGACATACTATGCATTATTGTTAGTGCTTGTAATTTTTCACCAAATAGTGACTCGGCATCTTCAGCAAAGTGGAAAGAGTTTTTTAGTAGTAATTCATTGCCAATTATATCCATATTGTTTTTCATATACCTAAAATATGTGTATATACGCTCAATTTGATTGTTATCCAAATTGATAGTAGGATTTCCAGCATCATCCAAAATTTTGATATTATCCTTGATTTCGGTTCGTGTTTTGATAGTACTTACAGGCTTTATATAAATTTCGCCATAAATTTTATTTTTCTTAACATTAGATTTTAGAACATAAATTAAGTCAATTAGTTGTTTGAATGATAAAGTGACGATATAATCTTGACCATTAACTTTGCCTAAATTTAATTTAAAACCATTTAAATCATAAACAAAGTTAGGATTTGTGGTGCTGTTGTGCACGATTGACTCACGGATACGCTTGTACAACTCTCGATTGTTAAAAGGTAGAGGTTTACCATCTGTGGCAATTTGTGATTTGATAACCCTTAAAATGTTTTTTTCATTAGCCAAACCTTCATCAAATCTGGTTAAATCATTGGCCCAAAGTTGGTTAAGTAGTGAAAAAACCTCCTTTACTAGATTCACGCAAACATCACTACGTATAGATTCGGTTGCAGCTGTCGTGTTTTCACGTACATGATTTCTAACAAAGGCATATAGCGGTTTATCGGTAGTTTTATACATCTTAGGTAAAATACTAATTAATATATTGTGCAAAACAACACTTTCTTGCAAACTTCTTTCAACATTACTCATATATATATGATAGCATAAAATACCCCAATATGCAATAAGTAATTTAAAATATTTTGGTTAAAAACAATGCGTTAAGCAAATTCTAGGACTCCAACTATGTATGAAATAAAAAATATCTCACCCATACGGATGAGATATGGTTTGCCGCCTCGAGGGTGAGTGCGTAAAGAAAAGTTGCCAGTGGCAAGTTTTTGGCAAACGAACGGGAGCAACTTGTTGCGGTCCGGGTCCGACAGGACTTCCGTTTTTTATCCGCCTCAGCAAATCAGCCATTATTCAAGATGTAAATACCTTGCAAATTTCACACTTGCAAACACATTAAATTTTCAAATTTTAAGTTTGTTGGAAATGTTTGAGATTTTGAAGTTGAAAGGTTGGAAGATTAAGTTTATTTAAAATGCAACAAATTACTTATTTTTGTAGTTGTGGCACATTTAACACTTCTCTACGATACATTTCTGATTTTACAACATTGATTCTTTGTTTGATTGATTTACCATAACGCTTATAATCTTCATCATCTAAACCTGATAATCGATTTTCATAATGTTTTAATAAATCTTTTAAATCTTCATCAGATCTTGATTTTAATCGAACCGACATTCTTCTTAATACTAATCTAGGTAATATCATATTAACTCCTTTGATACTTTTATTATAGCATAAATTGTCTATTCTTTCAAGATGTAATTTAAGAAAACTTGATTTTCTTAAAAAATGAAAAAAGACTTAGGTTAATTCCTAAGTCTTATTTGGCGCCTCGAGGTGGTTCCGTTTTTATCCGCCTCAGCACCTATCAACAATTATTCAAAGTGCGAATTCTTTGCAAATTTTCCACTTTCAAATACATTAAATCTTCAAATTTTGAGTTTATGGAAAATGTTTGTGATTTTTAAATTGAAAGATTAAGTTTTGTCTTATAAAGTTTGTGCTTTAGGTTCGCCGTAATAATGTTCATACATGCTGATAAATTTACATAATTCTGAAATAACAAAGTTAATTTGAGGAATATTTGATCCATGTTTTTTAATTATTGGATACACATCTTTCGTTATAAATGTATATAAATTTTCTTGTTCCATGTAAAAAATGTCACTTGGAATTTCAATATTACAATCTTGTTTTAACAAATTTGAATTTTCTTTTAAAACTAGTTTTGCATAATCGATTAAAATTCTGGGTGATCTTCTATCATTAAATGGTTTCATATTCTTCTCCTTGTTTAAATTCAGTATAGCATGAATTTTATAAACTTTCAAGATACATTTTTAAAATTTTTCAACTTCTATAAGAAATAAAAAATATCTCACCTTTACAGATGAGATATGATTTGGCGCCTCGAGTAGGGCTCGAACCTACAACCTATCGGTTAACAGCCGAGT
>JBGVOQ010000010.1:0-3079 GCA_045126575.1 Candidatus Onthoplasma sp.
TAAAAGAGTTGCCACAAGCACATACAAAAGTAACTTCGTGATAATCTGGGTGAATACTATCTTTCATACTATCGCTCTCCTATAATATATTTTCTTGCTTATTAATTATATAGCAAAAACGGCTACTTGTCAACACTTTTTATAAATTTCTTTCAAATTTTGCACCCAATCATCAATAACATTATCCTCAATTCTTCATTTTTCATTATTCGTTCTTCATTTCTTTCACATATCTCACTCCAATATCGTAAACATCTCCAGCACCAACAAATATGATACAATCTCCACTTTTCACTTTACCTAAAGGAAATAATTTAATCAATTGCTTATAATTTTTAATATAGTTGGCATTATCTAGATAATCACATAGTTGTTTTGCACTATACCCTTGCGATTTGTGTTCACGTGCGGAATACTCCTTAAATATCCACAAATTTTCAACACTTGCAAACACCTTTACAAATTCGTGTAACAACAATCTTGTGCGTGAAAATGTATGCGGTTGAAATATAACATATAAACTATTGTATTTGCTTTTTAAACTATTGTATAAACTAGCAATTTCAGTTGGATGATGCGCATAATCTGTCAATATATCAATTCCATTAATGTTGCGTAATACTTCACAGCGTCTACCTGCCGGTTTAAATGATTTAATTGCCTTATGTATTTTAGTATACTTTAAACCCAACCCAAGGCACACGCCTATTGCAACTGTTGCGTTGTTAATATTATGTTCGCCATATGCATTGTCTAGTACAAATTTTTTGCCATTATATTCAAATTTATTTGTCGAAGTTACAAGCGGTTGCTTGATACGAATTGCCCTATTTTTAATGCACTTTGTTGTTTCGTTTTGAAAAATAAATCTTGTATCTGCACGCTTTAAAAAAGTTTTAAATGCATTTTGAAGATTATACATATTTTGATAGCAATGTAGGTGGTATTTATCTATATTTAACACGACTCCAATATTGTAGTAAAGGCGCAAAAAACTTTTATTATATTCGCAGCACTCAAGCACCAAATATTCATCATTAGGATTTAGCCTAGCATTTTCAATATCGGCACCAATATGGCAAGAAACAGCCTTTCCGCTTTCACGTAAAATATGGTATATCATAGCACTTGTTGTAGTTTTGCCATGGCTACCAGCAACTCCAATTACATATTTAAACTTTTTGCAGATATATGCAAGTAACTCTGCCCTATCCAATATTTTAATCTTACGTTTACGTGCTTCCACAGCTTCAACATTTTCATCACCTATTGCGCCTGTACATACGACCAAATCCACACCATCAATATGCTTTCGCTTATGGCCAATATTTATTTTTATCCCATTCTCTTCACATATTTTAGTGTATTTATTAGATTTAATATCGCTACCACTAACCCTAATACCGCAATCCTTGCAGTAGATTGCAAGTAGGTACATACTTATCCCACCAATGCCTATAAAATGCACATGTTTAAAACTATTTAAATCAAAATTATCCATATTTTTGTATATGAAAATAATGCTTTTCCAGTGATAAATGTTATAAATTTTGCAAATACTTTAATTTGTGTTGTAAATTGTTTGACTTTTTTTTTGCTGTTTGGTTAGAATATTAGTGACTACTTAGTTAGTTAATATTAAAAAGGGAAGGAGAACAGACTTGAATATTACAGACGTAAGAATCAGATTGGTAAGCAAGGCTGACAGCAAGCTTAAAGCTTTCGCTAGCTTCACTATTGATGGCGCATTTGTTGTGCACGACATCAAGATTATCGAAGGTAGCAATGGTAACTTTATTGCTATGCCATCACGCCAAACTCCAGATGGCGAGTACAAGGATATTGTACACCCATTAAATACTGAAACTAGAGAACAAATTAGTTCAGTAATATTGGCTGAATACGAAAAAGCTAGACAAGAAGCATAGTATTAGCTAACCAAAGGGTTTATCAATCCCAAAAATTCAAAAAGGAGCAATTAATCTTGCTCCTTTTTTATTGTAAGTCTATTTGTTTAAATCTAATTGCTCTACACTACTTTCAACCTTTTCAAATGTTGAATTTAAATTCTTAGTAAGTCCTTTTAATATAAACTTTTCATCCCATATCATAGCTAAAATATCTAGAGGTAAATAAGCTTGATAATTCGCCTCAATATCTTCTATAGTCTGTCGATATCTATCATTTATAACATACATTAATCCTATATTTTCAAAATCGCTATAATTTATATCTTCGGTAATAATCGCTTTTATATTAAATTCATTAAATCTCTTTTGCATAGCATTTGTCAAAACATTTAATTCTCTATCTGTTACGCAACCATCTTGAAAATATTTAATTTTAGTTTTCATAATAGATGCTAACATATAACTTTTTGGTACATAATACATATTTTTCTCCTCAACCGCTTTATTATATAAACTTTATTAACATTAGCAACCAAATTTATTGTCGGTTTGTTTCTTTAAACTATAATCATTTATCGCTTTTGCTAATTTGTCTTCCATAGCATAAGTTATTGCATTAAATTCGCCAATAAGTTCTTTGCGTTCCTCTATGCGATAATCATGAAATCCCTGCAAATATTCGTTGTCATACAATTTTGCCATAAATTTCAAATATTCTTGCAATCTCCTATCGCTCATTTCAAGATAATACAATCCATAACAGATAGCAAAATCTTCCAGTACAAGGACTTCCACTTTACCATTTTCTTTATTAATGAAATTAAACATAATATCATTTTCACCAATCAAGCCTTCATCAGGGTTAACAGGAAATACATCTTGTTCTTTTTTAAGATTAAATAGTTTTTTTATTAGTTTTTTTACAACCTCAGGTTTCTTTTGGTATAAATCTTTAATATAATTCATATTCTTCTCCATAAAATTAAGGATAGTATATCACATTTTTACAATTTGTCAATATATATCACAAAAAAGTAAGTAGTGGGTTAAACTACTTACTTTTCTAATTTCATATATATCTTAATCATATACTCTAAGTTCTGGTTTGTTCGTATGTTTTGAGAGTTACCACTCTTACACTATTCTAAGTTATCGTTTGATAACTACGT
>JBGVOQ010000011.1:0-50055 GCA_045126575.1 Candidatus Onthoplasma sp.
AATCATTTTCAAACACATATTTAGGTCGCATTTATCAAGAGGTTAAAGGTAGACCTGATTACATAATTAGTAGTACAATAAATATTGATAAAAAATAAATAGAAAATAAAGATAAAATAATTTTATTTCAATAATAAAACAAATAAAAGGGTGTTTTATCAAAATAAAAACGTATAGAATAGAAACAATAAATAGAAATACTATTTTATAATATAAAATGCAGGATTATTTCCTGTATTTTTTGTTAATTTATTTTTTATTTTTTACCTTTATTTTATTTGTCAAAAACGTCAAACTATGCTATAATAAAACAGTTACTTAAAAGGAAATACAATTATGGAAATTAATCAACAATTAAGTTTGGAATTAAATTTAAAACAACATCATGTAGATAATATTATTAATTTGCTTGATGAGGGTTGTACAATACCATTTATTGCTCGTTATCGTAAGGAATTAACTGGTAGTTGTGATGACCAAACATTGCGTACATTTTCTGATAGATTAAATTATCTTCGCAACTTAAATAAACGTCGTGAGGAAGTGTTTAACCTAATCAGCGAACAAGGCAATATGACTGACGAGATTAAAAAGGCGTTAGATGAGGCAAATACTATTACTGAAATTGATGATATATATCGTCCATTTAGGCCAAAGCGTAAAACTCGTGCTAGTGTGGCTATTGCACGTGGGCTTCAACCATTGGCAGACTTTATCTTGGCTCAAAGTGGCGAGATGATTGAACGTGAGGCAGAAAAGTATTTGACAGAGGAAGTTATTTCAATTGCTGATGCAATTCAAGGTGCTAAAGATATTATTGCTGAAATGATTAGTGACGATGCGGAAATTCGTAAGAGTTTGCGTAATTACCTAGTTCATCGTGGAGATATTGAGTGCGAACTTCAAGATGGCGAGGAGGCGTATGTTTATCAAATGTATGCTAACTACCGTTCCCAAATCAAAACTTTACCTAGCCATAGAGTGTTGGCTATTAACCGTGGCGAAAAGGAAAAGTATTTAAAGGTTAAATTAGTATTAAAACTTGAAATTGCACTTGATGTTATTGCTAAAAAATATATTAAGGAAAATAGTTCTTATGAAGAGTTGTTAAAAGATGTGGCAGAGGATAGTTACAATCGTCTAATCTTCCCTAGTATAGAACGTGAAATTCGTAACGAGTTAACTGATACTGCAAGCGAACAAGCTATTAAGATGTTTGAGGTAAACCTAAAGCCACTATTAATGCAACCACCTCTAAAGAATAGAGTTATTTTAGGCCTTGACCCAGCATATCGTACAGGTTGTAAGATTGCTGTTATTGATGAAATTGGTAATGTGCTTGACACAACTGTTGTATATCCAACTCCACCTCAAAGCAAGATTGAGGAAGCTGAAGCAAAGTTAAAAGCATTGATTGAAAAACACAATGTTGACGTTATTAGTATAGGTAACGGTACTGCTACTAAGGAAAGTGAAATTTTTGTAGCCAATATGATTAAAAAATTACCTTATAAGGTTGAATATGCTGTGGTTAACGAGGCTGGCGCCAGTGTGTACAGTGCTAGTAAGTTGGGTGCGGAGGAATTTCCTACATTTGACGTTGCGCTTCGTAGTGCGGTGTCAATCGCACGTAGACTTCAGGACCCTCTTGCCGAACTTATCAAGATTGATGTTAAGAGCATTGGTGTAGGTCAATATCAACACGATATGCCTCAAGCCCGCCTAACCGAAGTGCTTGAAGGTGTGGTAGAATCTTGCGTTAATAGCGTAGGTGTAGATGTTAATACTGCAAGTCCAAGCCTACTTAGTTATGTGGCAGGCCTAAACAAGGCCGTTGCTAAGAATATTGAAAAGTACCGTCAAGAAAATGGCCGTATCGAAAAGATTGCAGATATCAAAAAGGTTCCAAAACTTGGCGACAAGGCATTTGAACAATGTGCTGGTTTCTTGCGTATTGTTGATGGTAAAAATATTCTTGACAATACTGGTGTTCACCCTGAAAGTTATGACGTGTGCGAAAGATTGCTTACATATTTTGGCTTAACATTAAAAGATGTTAATACCGAAAAAATGCAAAACTTTGCTAATCTTGTGGCAAGGGAAGGTATTTCTAAGATTGCTAAAACAATTAATTGCGGCGAACCTACACTTGAAGATATTGTAAAGGAACTATCAAAACCTGGTCGTGATATCCGTGAAGACTTGCCAAAACCAATCCTTAAGAGCGAATTGCTTGATGTTAAGGACTTAAAGTGCGGTATGGTTCTTGACGGTGTGGTACGTAATGTTATTGACTTTGGTGTGTTTGTAGATATCTCAGTTCACCAAGACGGACTCGTTCATATTAGCGAAATTAGCAAGGACTATATCAAACACCCAAGTGAGGTGTTAAAGGTTGGCGATAAAGTTATTGTTAAAATCATTGGTGTGGAACCTGAAAAGAAACGTATTTCACTAACTATCAAAGGTGTAACTGACGAAGATATGGCTAAGTACAACGAAAAAGTTTTAAGTAAACAATAATTTATAGTAAATAAATTTCAAAAAGCAGGCATTTAATAGTGCTTGTTTTTTTAAAGGGTATTGACAAGTTGTAAATTATGTATTATAATACGATCATATATGGAGGAAAATAAATATGGGAACATTAGGAAATAACACTGATGGAAGAATCGAACAAAGAGTTAAAGAAGAGTTATATGCTTGCGGAGATGAAATGAATCTTTTAAAGGACCTTTTACAAGAACGTAAGTATAGAGATGTTATTGCAGAATTGTCAGTAAGTTACAGCGCAACTAAGCTTTACGCTAAGGTTCAAGAATTGAAAAAAGATGCTATGGAAGGTAAAATTCCAGCAGAAAAAATACCTGCAGCTCAACGCAAAATAGTATGCTACCTTGCTGCTATTGATGGTTTACATGTAGTTAAATCGCTTGAAAAAGTTGCTGATGAAGATGCTTACACAAATGAAGACGAAGATTCTTGTTCTTACACAATGTAAAGATAGTCTATTGGAAAAACAAGTATAACTCTATGCTTGTTTTTTTAAATTTTTTTTGATATAAAATATTTAATAAAAGGAGGGAATTATGACAATATTTAGATTGGCTACAAATACCGATTGTGAAATAGTAAAAGATATGATTAACAAAATGTATGGTATGGAATATGAAGTAAGGGATAATTTGCAGATTGCTAACGCTATTGATAATAAAACTGAAGTATATATTTTAGCGTATGATGAAGATAAGTGTGTTGGGTTTTCGGGCGCTTCGCTAAATAATGATTACTATACAGATATTATCACACCAGATATTGCTGTGATTGACTATATTTACACATTGGAGGCAAAAGATATTAGTGTGTCAGTTGAGTTGATTTTTAGATTGCTGGCAGCATTGGTAAATATGGGTGTAACTAAGGCTATTATGCAAGTGCAAACATACAACAAACAAAGATTTTTTCACTATGCACTAAGTGATAAAAATATTATCAAGTCATCACCAATAGAATCCAAAGGAAAGAAGTATGATGACCAAATATTACTAATTGAAGACCTAAACAAAACTGCAAATATGTCAGTAAGAGAATTAATGATAAAATCATACAAATATAGTAAAATGGAGTTTAATCAATAATATTCAAATTAATACATTGTAGTAAAACAAAAAGTTGCCTATATGTTAGGCAATTTTTTAAATCTTATTGCAAAATGTATAGATTAGTTGTATAATTATGGTATGAGATTAAAGATTGATAAATTGGGTATGAATGGCGAGGGTGTGGCTAGACCTTTGCGTGATAACGATAGTAGTTACACATTTAGCGAAAACAAGGCTTATGAAGTTGCTAATGTTAATGTAAATAAGGATTTACAAAAGGTGACTTTTGTGGATTTTGCATTGCATAATGAGATTGTGGATGTTGAAATTATTCAAGAAAAGTCCAAGTTTTGTACTGCTAAGTTGGTAGAAGTTATAGAAAGTAGTAGCGATAGGGTGGTTGCACCTTGTCCATATTTTACACGTTGTGGTGGATGTAATTTGCAGCACTTAAAGTATGATAAACAACTAGAATTTAAAACTAATCTGGTTAAGGAAACTTTGTTTAAAGTTGGTGGGCTTGAAATTGACGTGTTGCCATGTGTAAGTAGTAATGAATATGGATATCGAAATAAGGCAGTTTTCCCGCTCGGTAGAAATATTGGTATGTTTGAAAGTGGTAGCCATAATATTTTACCGATTGATAAGTGTCTACTTATGAATGACAAGATTAATCAGGCATTAGATATTGTGCGTGAATGGATAAGTGAAAACAATATTAAAACTTTTGATTTTAATACATACAAAGGATTGTTAAAATACCTTGTAGTGCGCAGTGTAAACGAGCAAACACTTGTATGTTTGGTAGCAACTAGTAAAGATATTAAGCATTTGGACAAGCTGGTAGATAAAATAAGCGCGCTTGGTGAGTTTGGGTTATATGTCAATATCAACAATCAACATAATTCAATTATATTAGGTCGAGAGTATATACATATTGCTGGTATTAAGGCAATTGAGTTGAATGAATTTGGAATTAAGTATGATATTGATGTGGCAAGTTTTTTACAAGTAAATAACGAGATTAAAACCAAACTTTATAGCGAGGTCCTAGATAGTGTTGGTGGCGGAATTGTGATTGATGCCTATGCAGGTGCTGGGCTACTTAGTGCAACATTAAGTAAAGGCGCAAGTAAAGTTTATAGTGTTGAAATAGTGCCACAGGCAAGTGAGAAAGCAAGGCAGCTGGTAAAAGTCAATAATATAACAAATATGGAAGTTATCAATGGCGATTGTACAAAAATTGTACCAAATCTAATTAAAAAAGTGCAAAACGAAATAATGCAAAATAAAACATTGGTAAGCGACAATATTGATAATAAAAACAATTTAAGCCCAAAGTGTAGCGTTGTGCTTGACCCGGCACATGTTGGTTGTAGTCCTGAGGTTATTGATAGCGTAAGAAGTGCGGACCAAATAATATATATTGCATGTAACCCAATAGCTCTTGCAAAGGACTTAAAAGTATTACAAAATACACACAAAATAGTTAAAATTAAGCCTTTTGATATGTTTCCGCAAACCAAACACGTGGAAACTTTGGCTATAATGGAAAGGAGAAGATAATATGACGGCGGAACAAAACAAGAAAGCGTATATGATAATGTGCAACTATTTGGTAAAAATATTACCACAGGGTATGCAAAGGCGTGATTTAAACAAGTATCTTGTTAGCGAGCATGAGCAGATTGATTCGCTAGAAACAATATATGAGCAATTTTTATTTTCGGCACAAAATTATCGTTCAATGCCACAAACAATCAAGTTTGTAGAGCGAAAAGACGATATTAAACAAACTTTACATAACTATAACTTTGATCAAATTATTGATACGGGTGCCGAAAATTTATATAGAACTTTTCGTACTCAATTTAATGTTACTAGCCCAGACACTGCATATAATAGTTGGTTAAAATGGAGCAAAAGTGCTGTTAGTGCGGCTAAATTTATGAAAGAATTTGATAGCGTGCAAGATTTTATAAATTTTGTGCAGGTGTTTGATTATAATCTACATACAAGGATGGGACTTCCATTGTTGATAGCAAAAAAGATACATGGGTTTGAGTTTGCTCTTGCATGTGATGTATTAAAGGAATTGGGCTTTGTAAACTATTGTAAGCCTGATGTTCATATAATGGATGTGTTAGAAAAAACAGGGATATGTACTAGAGACCCAATTGATGTATTCGAAACAATGACGCAGATGGCAAGAGATTGCAATATAACTCCATATAAGTTGGACAAGATTATGTGGCTAATCTGTAGTGGTGACTTTTATCTTGACAATATAAGGATTCCGCGCCATAAAAGTCAATTGATTGATATACTAAATAATAAATTGCAATTAAATCAACAGAATGAAAATCTAAATATTTAAATATCAAATAATTAAATCCGCTTGCAAATGTTGATTGTTTGGTGTATAATTTGCGGTGAGAGTTTTAGATAATGGATAGTTGTCTAAAATCATTTAAGGAGAAGAAATTATGTATAAATGTGTGCCTATTACATTGGTAACGGGATATTTGGGTAGTGGTAAAACTACACTTATTAATAATATTTTAAGCAACGATAAAGGTTACAAGATGGCGGTTATCGTCAACGATATTGGCGAGGTTAATATTGATGCTGACCTTATTCAAAAGGGTGGAGTGGTGAATGTTGGTGATGACCTTGTGCCACTACAAAATGGCTGTATTTGTTGTAACCTTAATGAAGATTTGATTAATCAAATACTTAACCTTGCTAAAAGTCAAAAATATGACCACATCTTGATCGAGGCAAGTGGTATTTGTGAGCCTGTGCCTATTGTGCAATCAATTATTGCTATTGAAGAACAATGCAAGTCAAACAATATTCCACCACTTTGTAAACTTGATGCAGTGGTTAGTGTAACCGATGCACTAAGGCTTGTTAAAGAATTTAATTGCGGCGATACACTTACTGAAAATAAGTATGGCGAAGATGATATTGAAGGATTAATTATTCAACAACTTGAATTTTGTGATATTGTATTGCTTAACAAGGTTGATGAGGTAAGTGCTGAGGAACTTAAACGTGTTAAGGCTGTGATTAAGGAACTTCAACCAGTGGCAAAAATTATTGAAACAAACTTTTCAAAGGTTGACCTTGATAAAATTCTTGATACCAATATGTTTGACTTTGAACGCAGTGCTACAAGTGCTGGCTGGATTCGTGAACTAGAAGCTGAAAATGTGGGTAATCGTGATGAGATTATTGAGCATAAGCACGAGCATCATCATGGACACGAAGAACATCATCACCATCACGACCATGAACATTGTGATGACCCTGATTGTGAATGTCACCATCATGGCGAAGACCACGAGTGTCACTGTCACGAAAATGGTGAAGAGTGTCATTGTCACGACCACGAAGAACATGACCACGAAGAACATGACCACCATGAACATCATCACCATGATAAACATGAACATGGTGAACATCATGACCACGAATGTCATTGCAAAGGTCATTGCCATTGCGGCCACGACCATAATCACGGAGAAGAAGAGTATGGGATTGGTACATTTGTATACTATAGACGTAAACCATTTGATCGTAAAAAGTTCCTAGACTTTATAAATGAAGATTGGGGACGTCAAATAATTAGAACTAAGGGTCTTGTATACTTTAGTGATGAAACTGAAATGTCATACCTATTTGAGCAAGCAGGCCCACAAAAGAATCTTAACCAAACAGGTTACTGGTATGCTACAATGCCAGAGGCAGAATTAAAGCAACTTCTAGAACAAGAGGCTTTACTTCGCAAAGATTGGGACGAACAATACGGCGATCGCATGATTAAATTAGTATTCATAGGTCAACATATTGACAAACATTCTATTATTGAAAAATTGGATAATATTTAAAATAAAAAGAGTTGAATTTACAACTCTTTTTTTGATGTGTATAGATATTTAGTCTTCGGCTAGATCTGAGTCAAATTTAGTTTTATGTATTGTGCCTATTGGGTGTTGTGGTGGGGCATATATTGAATATACCTTTAATGGTTGATTTTGCTTATTGATAATATTATGCCAAGTGCCAGCAGGTATTAAAATTGCATAATCAGAATTAGCATTTCCGATAAATTGCATATCTTGTTTGGTCTTCCCCATATAAACTGAACCAACACCATATTCAACTCGTATAAACTGGTCTAGATTATCGTGTTTTTCAAGACCTATTTCGCCGCCAGCGGGCATTGACATAACTGTTACTTGCAAATGTTCACCTGTCCAAATTACTTTTCTAAAATAATTATTACAACAAACTTCCTTATGTATGTTTATAGTTGTAGGGGTGTCACCTAAATCGTAATTTTCGTGATATAAATTCATTGCTTTCCTCCTAACTTGTATTCTAGGACATTATATGAACTTAAAAATTTAAATGTTAAAAGGGTTGGAAATCCAACTCTTTTTTGTTTGATTAAATTGGGGCTTTGTGCTAAGATTGAGGGAAGGAGAAAATGTTATGGGATATATTATAGTTATTGAGGGCACAGACGGAAGTGGAAAGCAAACTCAAAGTGTTAAGTTGTATGAAAGGTTAAAGGCAGACGGATACAATGTAATACGTCAAAGTTTTCCTAACTACGAAAGTAATTCTAGTGCACCGGTTAAAATGTATTTAGGTGGTGAGTTGTGTGCAAAGGCAAGCGATATGGATGCGTATCAAACAAGCGCATTGTTTGCAGTGGATAGACTATGTACTTATATGAAAGATTTAAAGGCACATTATGACGCTGGAGGAGTGGTTATTTTGGATAGATACACTCAAAGCAATATGTTGCACCAAGCTGGTAAAATTCACGATACAGCCGAGCGTGATAAATTTCTTGACTGGTTGGACAAATTTGAATTTGAAGAACTTAAACTCCCATGTGCGGATAAAGTGATATTCCTTGATGTTCCACCAAAGGTTAGTATGCGCCTTGCAAATGAACGTGCGGAATTAAAGGCTGGCACTAAACAGGATATTCACGAACAAGATGCTAACCATATAATTGATGCGTACAATAGTGGTAAGTATGTTGCTAATAAATATAATTGGACAGTAATTAGTTGTGTTGAAAATAATAATTTAAAAACAATAGAAAAAATTCACGAAGAAATATATAAAAATATTAAAATTTAAAAATAATATTAAAATAAATCAAAAAGCAATAAAAAAGATTAAAATTATACTATATTATAGATAAAAAATAAAAGCAAAAATTGTTTGCTTTTATTTTTTTGATATTTAAATTTATTTATTTTTAATAGTATTTTATTTAATTTAATTGGTGTAATTTTGTATTTAAATTTATTTATTATTTTTCTCAAAATTATAACTAGATTTGCACATATCATCAAGTGTGCGTGTTGCCTTAAATCCTAATTCTTTTTCGGCTTTTTCAGGGCTAGCAAAGCATGTGTCAATGTCACCAGGTCTACGAGGAGCAAACGTATATGGCACGTCAACATTGCAGGTTTTGATAAATGAATTTACAATATCAAGTACAGAATATCCAACACCAGTACCTAAATTGTATGTAACCAAACCACAGTTAGTTTCAAGCTTTTGCACGGCTTTAACGTGGCCATTTGCAAGGTCGCAAACGTGGATAAAGTCACGGACTCCAGTGCCATCTTTAGTAGGATAATCGTTACCAAAAATGCTTAGCTTTTGAAGCTTGCCGGTGGCAACCTTTGTGATGTATGGCATTAGGTTGTTTGGTATGCCATTTGGGTCCTCGCCAATCAATCCGCTAGGGTGTGCGCCTACAGGATTAAAGTAACGAAGTATTGCAATATTTAAACTGCTATCTGCTTTAAAGTAATCACGTAAAATTTCTTCGATAAACAATTTAGTTCTACCATAAGGGTTTGATGCCGACAACTCAAAATCCTCGTAAATAGGCATAGATTTTGCACGTCCATAAACGGTTGCTGATGAACTAAACACCAAATTTTTAACACCGAACTTACGCATAGCATCTAATAGAACAAGTGTAGAGTTGATATTGTTGTCATAATATTCAAGTGGCTTTTGGGTGGACTCGCCAACCGCTTTATAACCTGCAAAGTGAATAACAGAGTCAATATCGTGATTTGTAAAAATTTTATTTAACAATTCTGCATCACGAACATCGCCTTTATAAAATGTTATTGATTTTCCAGCAATTGTTTCAATTTTGCTTTTGTTTTCAATTTTGCTATTAGATAGGTTGTCAATAATAACCACATCATAATTGTTATTTAGCAATTCAACGGCTGTATGCGAACCAATATATCCAAGTCCGCCAGTTAATAATATCATAAAATCCTCCTATTAATACTATGTAAAGTGTATCACAAAATTGCTACTAATGCAAAAGAAATTACATCAAATGTGTAAATTTTTCAAAAATAAAAGCAAAAAATAAGCTAATTATATAATAAAATATTTTTATTTATTTTTTAAATGACTATTTACATTTTATAAAATACATGATAGTATAAGAGAAATAATAAATTATTTAGTTTGGTGGAGTTTGGTAATGGAAAAAGTTAATGGAGTTTTAACAAATGTTAATTATAATGATATTGAGATGCTAAAAACCAATCCAACACAATTTTGGAAAGGGGTAACAAAGATTGGTGGTGGGGCTTTTATTGGACGTACGAATTTGGAGAGAATAAATATACCGAAGGGTGTTACTGAAATTGATGATTCGGCTTTTTCGAGTTGCATAAACTTAACAAGAGTAACCATTCCTAAAACTGTAAGTAAAATTGGCAAACAAGCTTTTTTTAATTGTAGTAGCTTGCAAAGTTTTACTATTCCTAATGGTGTAACAACAATTGAGGAAGGGGTATTTGAAAATTGTAAAGAATTGTTTCATATTGATATACCTAAGAGTGTAACAGTTATTGGCAAGAATGCATTTGCGTGTTGCTCTAGCTTAATGCATGTTACTATTCCTACTGAGTTGAAGGTTATATCTGAGAATGCGTTTTATTACTGTTCGCGATTGAGGGAGGCTAATATACCTAATAGTGTAGTAAGTATAGGAAGTCGCGCATTTTGTGCTTGTGAAAATTTGGAAGCTGTAAATATTCCTGAAAGTGTCAATGAACTTGGCTATGCTGCATTTAGTAATTGTTATAGTTTGGAAATAATAAATATTCCAGGAAGTTTAAAACATATTGGTGGCAATGCATTTTCAGATTGTTCAAACTTAAAATCTGCAAATATTTCAAATGGTATAACTCAAATACCTGCTAGTATGTTTTATGGATGTTGTAACTTAGAAGACATAACTATTCCTAATGGGATAAAGGAAATAGGAAGCCATGCATTTGCTCATTGTGAAAAAATAAAACATGTTAACGTACCACAAAGTGTAACTAGTATAGGAGCTTTTGCGTTTTCAGGATGCTCATTAAATGAATTGGTTATCCCACATAGTGTTAATACAATTGATGACAATATATTGTATCGATGTGATGGTTTGCTACATGTAGATATAGAGTTAAGGCCAGGTAAGGTTATTAGCGTGTCGACGAATAGGTTTAATATGCTAGGAAATGATTTTCTTAATGCACTAAGGGAATATAAAGACTTAAAAGGATTTAATATCTTATGTAAAAATTTTAATTTTGATGAAGAAAGAGATGCCTTTAGAGGATTTTTCAAGTTGTGTGGAGTCCTTGGGTTACTAGAAAATCGAGATGTAACTATCGATAACGAAGATGGTAAAGCAATTCCTGTTGCAAACTCTGCATTTGATATTTTGCAAAAAGCGCTTAGACGTAAAAATATTAATTACAATAGTTTGGGCGCAGATTTATCTGGGTTAAAAGGCATTGAATTTAATAAGGAGTTATTGGAATTTTTGAATAGGCATGATAGGGACTGTGCAACTGAACTGTTTAAGAATATTAATAAATTTCCTCAAATAAATGCATGGTTTAAAACTCGCAGCGGTTTAAAATTGACCGAAACAATCCAAGAAGGTGGATATATCCCAACAATTGAGGAAAATAGGTTTAAGATTTGGGAATTTGCGGAATGTGAGGATGGTGTGTTTAGAGATAGATGGCATGCACCTACTGTGGAGTGGATTCTTCACGATTTGGAAATAAAAAACCATACAAAAGTGCTAAAAGGCTGTGAACACATATCTGCAATTTTAAAAAAATATGGTTATGGTCAGGAATGCTTGGATAGGGCTGTAGATATTGATAGGGAAAGGAGAATGAAGGTTCAGTCTGGACAACTAAAAAATTCCATTATATCTGCATGTGTAAAACAATCTATAGAAGAAGCAAGAGAAAAATATAGGCAATCTACTGACCAAATGGAAACAGAAATTGCAAGTAATTTAGCAGAATGTACATCAAATCTAGCAGAGGACAGAAGATATGTATTCACATATGAAATGCTGGATAAATCATCTGAGAAAAATTTTATAATGGGAAACTTAACTTCATGTTGTGCTAAATTGCTTAGCTCAGGTGGCGGAGCGCAACGCGGCATGATACTTCACCCAGATATGCAGCCATTAGTTATTATGGATAGTAAAGGTGTTATTATGGGATTTAGTATAGTATATGTAAATCGTCAAGAAGGCTATGCAGTGCTTAATAATATTGAAATACATGATCGATACAAGTCCGCATCTGAAGGAATTATTAAAAATATCTATAATAAAGTTATAGAAGGGGTTGAAACTTTTGTATCGGCTTATAATCAGGAATTTCCTAAAAAACCAATTAGACAGGTCAATTGTGGTCTTTCTGGTACTGGAAAACGTACTGATAAGTATGTAAAGCAAAACATCAGAGCAAAAAAGAATTTAGAGGCTGTAAACTTTGATGAGTATAAATATAACGGCTCAGGTTCGTGGAGTGGAGATTGGTTTAGAGACCAGTATATTATATGGGCTGATGATAAGGAAAACTTGTACCAAAGGTAGAGCTGCAACATATTAAAACTTAGGTATAGATAAAGTGGGGTATATATGAAAGATAAAAAAGAAATTAAAAAAGATTATATGATTGACAACTTCAAATTAAGGGAAGCGGTAGATACTTTTGAAAGACTTCGCAAGGAAAAGGAAGAAATACTAAAACTTGCTAGTTCCAAAAATCCGCCAGAAAATTTATTGGACAGAATGAACAAAAACGAGCATGAATTTAAAGAATTGTTAAAGTTCTCTGAACAATTAAAGCAGGAAATTCGTAAACATTCTACCGAAATTAAGAAGAAAAAGAAGTAACAAAAAACACCAGACAACAAATGAAATGAACCCCATTCTGGGGACTAAAAAAACACTTCATCGAAAAATAAGGAACGATTTTATCGTTTCTTGTTTTTTTTAATTGTTTGTAAAAAGGTTGTAAATAATTGATATGTGTGATAAAATATATGTATGAAAATATATGATTCGGAAATCATTGATTCGCCAAGTGAGTTTGTAAAGGAAAGGATGATTAAATACATCTTATCGAAATGTGATAGGGTGGAATTTTTACTTGAAGTAAAAACAGATAATCCAGCCTGGAGTTATTTTAGCAGAGAAATAAAGTGTCTGTTTGAAGATAATTTAATCTCGGTTTGCAAAGGCGAGTCATATGGTATGCATGGTACATGCTATTTGTTTAAATTGACAGATGATATCAGAAATTACTTTTTGCAAAGGGGAAACATTGTTTCACGAATTGATTCTGAATTAGATAAAGCCGTATATTTCGACAATCCAGCATTTTATATTGGTAATGAGTGTGTAGTATCTAATTGCTCGCATGAGGGGATTATTGATATCAATAATCAATATAGAAAAGAATTTGAGGGAATATATTTAAAGTATGTTCAATCCGACCCTGTATATTTTGAATTAAGGCAAAAGTTTAAAGGTTGTGATACATCAAACTTTGATAGGGAGTTTTTAATTTTAAGCGCGCTAGGTATATACATTAAAGATTCCAACTCTTATATTAGCGTAGAACCGTATATTGAAAGTACATTTAAGGAATATCAGGAACTTGCAAATAAATATTTTTCAAAAGATTTGGCAGTTAATTTTAATTCTGCTACGGCTTTTGTAGGAGTATTCTTTAATAACTTTGAAGAAGAATATTTTAAACAAATCCATTATTTAAAAATTATTTCAGGAGTAGATGATAAAGTTTTTTATATCTAAAATGGCATAAGTATAAAGGTTTGTTAAGCATTATATTAAAATCACTCGAACAAACAAAAAAGAACCAAGGTTCAACTCAGTTCTTAATTGGTGCCGATGGCCGGACTCGAACCGGCACGGAAGTTTCCCTCCGAGGGATTTTAAGTCCCTTGCGTCTGCCATTTCGCCACATCGGCATATATAAACATAGTTATACGTGAAGGGATGAAACACTTTTAACCATGTACTTTGTTAGTATAGCACACAATTTTGATAGTTGCAAGCGTTTTTGATAAAAATTTTTGTAGATTATGAAAATATTTTTGATTTTATCTAAAATTGTTGACTTTGGGCGGCGGTTGTGTTAGAATATTTGCAACTTAATAGAGAAACGGTGAGTTTGAGGAGTACACTTGGGGCTGTCGGTAGAGAATAACTGTCGTGGGCTGAAAGCAGTTAAGGTAAGTCAAGTGGAAGGTAGCAAACTAGTTCAAGCGAAGAAAGTTGATTTTGATATATTCGCTTTGCTCGTATAACAAAATAATGAAAATATGAAAGTATGAATCGTACTAGCACACATGAAGGCGTGACTACGTCACTTATTAAGGATACTTTCGCAGCATATTATTTTGACTGAGTGATGTTATACATAAAATCAATTATTAGACCGCTTGCGTTGGAGTATACGTTAGTTATAAATTAAGGGAAAGGTGTTCTTTCTAAATTAAGGTGGTACCACGATTTATTCGTCCTTATGCTATGCATAGGGATTTTTTTATGTATAGTAGCAAGTACTATTAAGTTAAAAATATGAAAGCAGAAATCCACAATGATTAATTAAAAATGAATAATGAAGAATTATGGATGCTTTCGCATTATAAACAATATATAAAGGAGAAAAAGATGTTAGAAGGAAAGTATAATTTTAAGGAAAGTGAACAAAAATGGCAAGCGTACTGGCAACAAAATGGCATTTACGAGTTTAACAAACGTAGCAATCGTCCAACATTTTCAATAGACACCCCACCACCAACAGTTAGTGGAGAGTTGCATATTGGACATATTTACGGTTTTAGCCAAGCGGATATGTATGCACGCTATCAACGTATGTTGGGCAAAAATTTGTATTATCCATTAGGCTTTGATAATAACGGTTTGCCTACTGAGTTGTTGGTTGAAAAGAAAAAGGGTATTAGGGCGCACACTCTTCCACGTGAGGAGTTTACCAATATTGCGCTTAACTTGGTTGCCGATTACAATCAAAGTTATCGTGATATGATGGTTAATACCGGTATGAGTTGTGATCTTAAACTTGGATACAACACAATTGATGACCGTAGCCAAAAAACTAGCCAAAAATCATTTATTGACCTAGCAATGCGCAATATTGCATATCGTGATAACAAGCCTTCACCATGGTGCTGTAAGTGTCGCACAAGTGTTGCAACTGCAGAACTTGAGGATAAGGAACTTGATAGTGTATTTAACTATTTAAATTTCCGCCTTGCAGATGGTAGTGGTACAATTCCAATTGCAACCACTCGTCCAGAATTTTTGCCTGCATGTGTGGCTATATTTGTAAATCCAGAAGATGAAAGATATGCAAAGTTTGTTGGCAAGATGGTTAAAGTGCCATTATTTGAAGAAAATGAAGTTAAGGTTTTAACTGATAGCAAGGTTGGTATCGACAAGGGTACTGGTATTGTTATGTGCTGTACATTTGGTGACCAAACTGACGTGGAATGGTGGCGTGAATATAAGTTACCATTAAAGCAAGCTATTGATGATGGCGGTCGTATGACCGAACTTGCGGGTAAGTTTGCAGGGATGAAGAGTATTGATGCGCGTAAGGCAATTATTGAAGAATTAAAAGAACAAGGTTATTTATACAAGCAAGACGCCATTTGCCACGCTGTTAAGGTGCATGAACGTTGCGAAGAGCCTATCGAATTTATGGCTAAGAAGCAATGGTTTATCCGCACTTCAACTCCAGAATTAAAGCAAAAGTGGGTGGACCTTGGCAACGAACTTCGTTGGCATCCAGAAAGTATGAAAGCACGCTATATGGCTTGGGTTAATAACCTAAATCAAGACTGGTCAATTTCTCGTCAACGTTACTTTGGCGTTCCATTCCCAGTTTGGTACTGCGCAAAGTGTGGTAAGCCTCATTTTGCCAAGATTGAAGATTTGCCAGTAAACCCATTGTCAACATCATATAATGGGGTTTGTGAATGTGGCTGTACTGAATTTAATCCAGAAACTGACGTTATGGATACATGGGCTACAAGTAGTGTAACACCTCAAATCAACTGCAATTGGGCTGAAAGTGATGAAGAATGTGCTAGCCGTATGCCTATGGATATGCGTTTTTGCGGTCGTGATATTATTACCACTTGGAGTTTACGTACAATTATTAAGGCGTACTATCACCAAAACTGCCTACCATGGAAGGATTTGATGGTTAATGGTTGGGTTATGGCTGATAAGGGCGTTAAGATTAGTAAGCGTTTTGCAAATTCTAAGATGAGCCTAAAAGATTTGTTACGTGACTATGGTGCAGACGTGATTCGTTACTGGTGTGCTAATGGCGCTTATGGTCGTGATGTACTACTTAGCGATGATGGCGTTAAAGATGGATATAAGTTAGTAAATAAAATTTGGAATGCTTCTAAATTTGTACTATCATTCTTGCAAGACTATAAACCAAGCAAACCAAGCAAGATTTTACCTATGGATAATTACATTATGCATAAGTTTAATGATGCTTATAAAGCAACAATTAAGCATTATGAAGATGTGGAAGTAGGTTACGCTAAAACCGAACTTGAAAAGTTCTTCTGGAACTTCTGCGATAACTATATCGAAATTGCTAAAAATCGTTTGTACAAGCCTGAAGTTTATGGCGAAGAAGCCAAGGAATCTGCTCAATGGGCTTGCTACAATGTACTACTTGGAATGTTAAAGATGTTTGCAATCACGCTTCCACATATTACTGAGGAAATTTACCAAGCATACTTCCGTCAATTTGAGGGTGAGGAAAGTATTCATTTAACAATATTAAGTCCTATCGAGCTAGATGAAGATAACACAATTATTGCTTGTGGTGATGAAGTGGTGGATATTGTAGGTAAAATTCGTGGATACAAGAGTGAAAATAAGATTAGTATGAAAACTCAAATCGAAAGTCTTGATATTACAAGTGCTAATGCCGACTTTATTGCTAGTGTTGATTATGATATCAAAGCGGTTGGTGGTATCCAAAAATTAACTGCAACTAAAGGCGAAAGCAATTTGGTATTTGGTGCAATTGTACCAGACGAACAATAAAAAAAAATAAAAGAACTAAGTCTAAATCACTTGGTTCTTTTTTTGTTATGGTTATTGTAAAGATGAATTTTTATCCCAATATTCTTTTTTCATTTCTAAAAACTTTTTAATGTTGTTTTCATCATATAATCTAAAGTGATTTAAATCACATCCAATATTAAATCCATAAGGTTTATACAACCCGCAACTTCTATGTAAGTGCCCAAACAAAGTTAACATATCATTTCGTCTATCTTTAGGCTTGTGAGTTAAAAAGAAATCGGTATCACAAATATTAACAACTAGATTTTTGTAAACCTCTTTAAATCCTGAATTTAAACAATATTCTCTAAATGCATTAAAGTCATTATCAAACCAGTTTTTTATAACCCTTTCTTCATTATTTCCTATGATTAATACAACATCAGCGTTTATTTTTTTTACATAATTAATAGAATGTTTCCAACCCTCATAACCATTTCCATCGCAATCCACAAAATCGCCAATAACAAAAATTTCATCACCTTTTTGGGCTTGAGAGTTCCATGTTTTAATAACAAAATTATCAAATTCTTCGGCTGAAGCAAACGGGCGGTCGTCTATTACCAATGTGTCATAATCATAAAAATGAATATCACTTGTAAAAAATCTCATAAATTTTCTCCTAAAATAATAATAAAATAAAAATACATAAATGTCAATAATTAAAACAATTTTGGATGTTATTATACAGGTTTTAAAAGTGTTAAACTAAAACAGGGGGGTATTTTTACATAATTTATAAAAATTGTTATGCGAGTGAGTTAAAAGTGTGATATAATACACTAAAGGAGTAACGTATGGATAAGAAAACTAAGGTATTTGATATAACTAGACTTGTTATGAGTGTGTTGGCAATAATTTTAGGTATTATAGCATTAGTGATTATTGGAAAATATTATAATAATCTTAGAGAATCTAGTGCTACTGGGGCTATACTAGGATTGCTTATGATGCCATTTATCCTTGCAATGATGGTGGGTTGTATTATTAACATTATTCTAGGAATGCTTGAAGTAAAAGAATATATTGATAATAAAAATATACCATTAGAGGATAGAAAGCTAAAAAAGGGCGGAATGTTATTTAAAATGATAATAGCTGTTATAGGATTATCTTTACCTATGATCGTTATATATATTTGCGACTTAAATGAGTATAATAGAATTAATAAACTTGATTAAGCAAGGCTCTCGAATAAGAGAGTCTTTTTTATATTGATTTACTTTTAGGCTATTGCAAACATCTAAATAGTATGTTATAATGAGATTGTAGGAGAAAACTATGAGCTATTTTTCAGTTATCAGAAACTCAAAGATGAATAAGGCTGATGTCGAAACCTCTCAGTTGGAAGTAAGGGAGGAGATTAAGAATTTTGCAAACGACTGGAACGCTTTTGTTGAAAAACATTATCGTATACCAATGTACGGATGCGTTGACCCTGAAGAAGTTGAATTATATAATAAAAGAATGGAAGAATTTGGTCCTTATAAAATCACAGAGGATGAAGAATTGTACTTAAAAAACAATCTTGCTAAATCTAAGGTAAGAAGAGCAGTTGTAAACCATGTTATAGCATATAATGAGTATGTATTAATACATGGTGATACTCCAAGGATATCTGGTCAAGTGGTTGATAGAGGGGATGTGTTTGATAAATTGCCTTATTTAAATAGACCTTTAAATTTAAATGAGTATGAACAAAAATATATTGAAGAAAATACAATTAAAGTTATTGTTAGGATTGATTTAAGAAGGTTTATAGGACAATTTAACGATTTTGTCAAAAAAAATGGCAGATATCCAAAGCGTAGCAAAACTGATAAGATGGAAGATTCTTTATATAAGGCGTGGCGGAGATATATTAAACCCGAAACTCTAACTGATGAAGAAAAAGAGTATTATAACGAAATGATTATTAACCTAGCAAATAACGAGACTATAGAAGATAAAAATAATAAAAATAAAATAAAAAATACAATAATTGCATTTGTAAATGATTATAGGTTATTTATACAAACCTATGGTTCAGAGCCAAAAAGAACTGGTACAAGACCTAACGAGGTTGAATTATATAAACAAAAATGGCGACTTACTCAAGAAAAATATCTTAGTAGTGATGATGCCAAATACTTGATAGAAAATGGCTTTAATATAACAAAAAATATTAAAAATGTTAGGAATACTATAATTAAATTTGTAGAGGAATATACAGAGTTTGTTCAAACTTATGGTTTAGAACCTAAATATTATGGTACAAATCCTGGCGAAAGGGAGCTATATAGAAGAAAAAACAGACTTAGACAACTTGAAAATCTAAAACCGGAGGAAATTGAATATCTAAAGGCAAATGGATTTACAATGGAAGATTATGACATTAAAAATAATTTAATCAAATAAAAAAAAGAACTCACGGTTTTGTGAGTTCTTTTTAAGAAAAGGATTTATAGCCAACCAATAAAGGGGTGAAATTAGTTGGCATGGGGAGCGCAAATACCTTGGTTAATCCAAGGTGTTTACGTTTGATGCATTTTAGGATAACTAATTAATATTAGTATCTTTAATATCTGCCACTAGAGCTTCGGTGGTAAGCATTGTAGATGCTACGCTACCAGCGTTTTGCAGGGCGCTACGTGTAACCTTTGTAGGGTCAATAATACCGGCTTGCAACATATTGCAATAAGTATTATTTAATGCGTCATAGCCGTAATATTCATCATTATTTAACAGAATATTATTTACAACAACGCCAGCGTCCACGCCTGCATTTATACAAATTTGCTTAATAGGAGCAGATAGGCAATTTTTAACAATTAATGCACCTGTTTTTAAATCACCATCTAGAGTGTTTGCAAATTTAGCAACTTCATCAATGCATTTTAGTAGGGCAGTGCCACCACCGGGTACAATTCCCTCAACAATGCCTGCCTTAGTAGCATTAAGGGCATCTTCAATACGAAGTTTACGCTCCTTTAATTCTACTTCGGTTAGCGCTCCAACACGGATTTGTGCTACGGCGCCACTAAGTTTGCCAATGCGTTCCGACAAAACTTCCTTATCGTAGTTGTTGTCGGCAATCTCTAGCTGTGATTTAATACATAGTATGCGGTCCTCTACATTTTGGTTACTACCAGCACCAGAAATTATAGTGGTAGTATCTTTTGATACGATTGCTTGCTTGCATTTGCCAAGATTTTCAAGGGTGATATCTTTAAGATTTTGACCAATTTCATCACTAATAAAGGTAGCGCCTACAAAGGTTGCAAGGTCAATTAATTCTTCTTTACGCCTATCGCCGAAACTTGGTGCTTTTACTGCTACACAATTAAATATTCCACGCACTTTATTTAAAACTAATGTTGCTAACGCTTCGCCTTCAACATCATCTGCAATAATTAACAAACTTGCTCCCTGATTTGCAAGCGGTTCGATAATAGGTAAAAGGTCAGCAAAATTGCTGATTTTTTTGTTGGTGATTAGTATGTAAGGGTTTTCAAGTGTTGCTTGCATTTTGTTAGTGTCGTTACACATATATGAACTAATGTAACCACGATTAAATTGCATACCTTCCACAACATTTAGTTCGGTTGTAACACTGTTACTTTCTTCAATTGTGATAATGCCGTCCTTGCCAACACGTTCCATTGCCTGATATATAAGTTCACCAACACGTTCATCACCAGCCGAAATACTAGCAAGTTGAGATATTGCCTTAAAGTCTTCTACTGGTTTTGACAACTTTTTTAGTTTATTAACTGCAACATCAATTGCCTTTTCAATGCCTTGACGAAGTATTATAGGGTTAGCGCCAGCAGTAAAGTTTTTAATGCCTTCCTTGATAATTGCTTGCGCAAGTACCGAAGCTGTAGTTGTGCCATCGCCGGCAACATCATTTGTTTTAACGCAAACCTCCTTAATAATACCAGCGCCAAGGTTTTCGAAGTTATCTTCTAACTCAATTTCCTTAGCGATAGTTACGCCGTCATTAGTGATTAGTGGGGTAGACATTCCACGTGATAGCACCACATTGCGACCTTTTGGACCTAATGTGATTTTTACTGTATCTACCAGTTTGTCAGCGCCTGTAACTAACTTTTTGCGAGCAGTTTCGCCCGAAATAATTTGTTTACTCATCTGTTTCCTCCATTATAGCAATTAAATCAACTTGTCTAAGCACAAGCAGCGTTTGGTCTTCAACTTTAATTTCGCTACCTGCAAATTTGTTAAATAGAACCTTGTCGCCAACACGTACTTGCATACCAACATTATTGGAATCAATATCTATACCACTTCCTATAGCGGTAACAATGCCCATTTGAGGGCGTTCCTGAGATGTTGACGGAAGCACAATGCCGGACCTGGTTGTGCTGGTTTGAACTTCTGGTTTTATTACTACACGGTCAAATAGAGGTATAAGTTTCATAAATTTATTCTCCCTTTTAATTAATAATATAATATTGTAACGCTTTAAACTTTATACTGATGCAGATAATTTTGTCTAATCGTGTACAAATTTAAAGCATTTTCGGCTTTATTATACATTATCAAAATCCAAAACGAACCTAGGTGTGCCAAAAACTTTTGCGTTGCATTTAAAAATAATGAATAACTAATATTGGATAATGAAGACCTTAGGAGCTTATATATAAATTTCGACATAAATTTAAATACACATTAATATGATAATGTATGAAAAATAAGGAATATAAAGTATATAGCGTAAATTCAAAATCAAAAGGTGGATTTTGGGGTGTTACAATTGTTATTTGTGGATTATTATTAACAATTAGCGTGTGTAATTTGTTAGGGTATGCATTTTTTTCATCAGGCTTAAGCATGGTTTCGGGAAAGGAGCGAAACGGTAATAGTTTTTATGCTGTGGAGTTGGATAGTTTTGATTCCTACAATGAGGCAAACAAATTTGCAACTAACATACAGCAAAAGGGTGGAGCAGGGTATATAACCTACAATAAGGAGTATAAGGTGCTGTCATCACTGTACGTTACATATAATGATGCTAAGGCGGTGGCGGATAATGTTAAACAAGATTATCCAGACGCAACGGTATATGAAATCGTATTTGCAGATGTCAAGTTGCCAGACGATTTAACAAGCGAGCAACATAATGCTATTACAACCAGCCTGGAAGTTATTAAATCGGCAATATCAACAATGACTAATATTTATCTAGGAATTGATACTGGAGAACTATCCAACGAAATTGCCCACTCAATGCTACAAACCCTTTATGACGATAGTGTAACGCAGGCCGAGAGTATATCTAGTGCATTCCACTCCAAAGATGAAGCAATATATCTAAAATACAAGATGTATCTAACAGATTTTGCCTCCAATATTTCACAAATTTGCAGTATTGATATGCAAGGTATGGAACTATCGCAAATAATTAAGTACCAACAATTAAAAAGCACTTTCCTATATTTACGCATGCGCGAATTATTCAATGGCGATTAGATGTAATGGGTATAAAATGCCAATTTTATGGAAAATCATTTGACAATATTTAGCTTTAGTGATATAATGCGTGACAATATGAATAAAAGTGAAGATGTTGTATTTAAATTAGATAAGTTTAAAAAACACGTCATGATGTGTATGCTTTTTTTGGCTTTCATTGGTTTGATTTGTTTAATAGTATGCTTTGGCATACTATTTTTAATGCGTCAAACACCAAATGAACCAACTTCAAATGACATATTTAAGCATAGTGTCAATAGTGTGGTTGAGGTTAAGGCGTACACTGAAGATGTGGGTGAAAGTTTTGGCACTGCCGAATTTATAGATTATGATGGCACGTTAGTGACCAATGCTCACGTGGTTACATATACGCAACTTGCGGCAAGATATGAATTTGAACATTATTATATAAGATTTGCTACAGACGAACAGTATATTGAGGTTAGTTTGGTTAAATATGATGCAGATTTAGATATAGCAGTATTGAAAATGGATCCAACGTTACATCAATTTACGCCAATGTCTACACATGATTCGTCAAAGTTGTTAATTGGTGAAGATGTGTATGCTGTTGGAAATCTTAATAATGTAGGTATATCTCTAACCAAAGGAGTGATATCAAACTCCAATATAACGGTTACATATAATGAGGTTACACGTAATGTTATACAATGTGATTTAACTATTGCTGAAGGTAATAGTGGTGGTGCATTGGTTAATAAGGATGGTAAACTCATAGGAATAACAACGTTTAGGCTGAAAGATACATCAGGCAAGGTAATTTACGGTATTTCATACTGTATCCCTATTAATACAGTATTGGAATATATAAAAAATTAAAAAAGGGAGGGAATTATGTTTAAAAGAAAAACATTATTTACAAGTTTAGCGTGTGGACTTGCTTTGTTATTATTGGTTATACCATGTTTGATTAGTTTTTATAATGCAAATAATGTAAAAGCTAATACCAGCGAGAAAATCAGGACAGTAGAGGTTAACTCAAATCAAATCGATTATAATGCATTTTTTAGTCAATTTGATGACCTTAGCTATGAATTGGGAGAAGCCGTTTCAACATTAAATTTCACAGAAAATGTATCTGCTGAATTGTTGGAAGAAATAAACAACGTTTCTTTAGCAAATCATGAACAAGGAAAAATATTTTACGGGATAGAATATGATCAAGAAAAAGGAAAAGTGTTTTTAAATTCAACAGTTTATTTAGACGATGAAGGTAATACTATTTTTGAACAGGTTGAAGGAGTTCCTTGCTGGAATGAGATAACTCAAAGTGTTGATGTTGTTTTTGAGGTAGACGGAGAAATTATATTTTTATCCGAGTTAGACGAATCTATAGATAATTGTGGTTGGTTCAAAAAAGCATTGAAATTTGTTAAGAAAAATGCAGTCGCAATAGTAGCAGCGGTGGCTGTTGTTGCTGTTGTGGCCACAGTAGTAGTTGCTGCTCCTGCTTTTGTAGCAGCTGCAACAACTGCAATGAGCGTCAGTGGAGGAACTGCAGCACTAGCTGGAGGAATCGGTGCTGGTTTGGCAGCAGCTAATACTGCTGTACTAAGTTCGACATTAGTAACTGCAGCAGCTGCTATAGCAACCGTTACAACAGGTGCTGTGTTAACCGCGTGTATTCTTGATGATATTATTACATTAACAGATACATATGTTACAGATTTTGCTGACTCAGTTGGAAAAACAAATAGAGCTGACAGATATATTTTAGTTGTTTTGGAAGCTTTGGATCAACCTTTGGTTACACACTATAAGCCTGTAACATTAGAAACTGCTAAAACTTGGTTTTCTTTAGGTGGTCATGTTTGGACACCGTACTCTAATGATGCTGTTGCACTAATTGAGTCATGTGGATATGCTGCAGGTGATAGCAATGGAAATATTGGGATGTGTGAACAAAATAATTTACAAAATGGTTTATGGGGTTATTTTCATTATCATGCTATTAACAAAATGACCAAAGAAAAAGTTAGATTGCCAGGAAACGGACAAAATGCAAATGTTGGTAAACCACATGCAGTTCATTGTTTTTTCTATTTTTAAGGAGAATATATGAAATCAAAAACTGAAATACAACAAGAATTAATTAAAGAACTTGGTGAAAATTTTAACACCATAGATAATTTAATAACTTGGTTAAATAAAAATTATCATCCAAAATATTTTAATTCAATGCAAGAATTTGTTAAGACTCCTTATTTCCATATAAATGCTGACATGACCGTTGATGAATATACCGACGATTATATTACTGAAAATGACAATTACACTATTATACTCTTTGATGATTATAGAGACTTTAATTATGCAATGCCTGAAGATAATTGGTATGATGCGATGGTTGTAACTTATGATAATTCTACTAAAAAACTAATTAAATACTTTTGTTCTACCGGGTTTGGCTATACAAACATTGCACAAAATGATATTGATGCTTTCTATATTTAAATAGCAATAAAGTTGTCCTAATATTAAAAATATTTACAAATGAGCCGGATAATTATTATGACGATATAGTTATTTGCTATGATAAAGAAATTAGGAAGGTTCTAAAATTTTATTTTACGGAATATTATGATAATTTTTAGTCTATATGCAAAGTATTATAAATAATGACGAAAAAATCTAAATAAAATTTTACATATAATAAAAACACCCCGCAGGCTGAATAGGGCAGTTTGTGAGGCATAAAAAAAGAGGTTATCTAATAAAAATGACCTCTTTTTAAATTTATTCAAAATCTACTAAACCTAATAAATAGTCGGTTGAAACATTAAAAAATTTAGCAAACACTATAAGTTGATCGCCGTTTACAACTGTTTGTCCATTTTCCCATCTTGAAATACAAGAATCCGAAATGCCGACTTGAATACTGAGTTGTTTCATGGATAACCCTCGGTCTTTTCGTAATTCCTTTAATCTTTTACCAAAAATATTTTTCATAGTTATTTAAATTTTACAAGATTTTTATATAAAAATACTTGACACTCCTGCATAGGAGTGATATAATATGAGTATTATGATAATTATTAGTGGTTTAACTCCGAGATTTATAATTAACAAGGAAGCGATAAAAAATGCATTAAGTTATGGCGGATATTCTTTCGAGGAACAATGTATACGGAATGATTTTGACTATGAGTTATTTAAAAGAGTATATAATGGTGATTTAAATCTTACAATCAAAGAACTTATTCATTTTGCAAATACCTTTGAAATTTCATTAAACGAATTCATTATTTTATGTTAAAGGTTGTATTACGGAAGGGGATTACCCTTCTTTTTTGTTTTTGCAGGTTTTGATAAATTCGACTAGTTGCCAGATGCCGATGGCTATTAGGAATATGGCAAAAATCTTTTTAAGCGCTACACCGCTTATGTGTACAGCAATCAGTGCGCTAACAATACTTACTATTGCTCCAATTATTGCTAATAAATATGTTTCCTTGTATCGTACAAGTTTGTTTTTAAAGTGTAATATAAGTGCCACAATTGACATTGGTATAAAAGCAATTAGGTTGATGCCTTGTGCCTCCAGTTGCTCAAATCCTGCTAGTAGGGTGAGTATTGGGATAAGTAAAGTACCTCCGCCCATACCCATACCGCCAATAAAACCACCAACTAGACCTCCAATAATTTCCCAAATTATCATAAAATCTCCTTATTATCTAATCAACATCATAACACCGCTAATTAGTATCAGCGCTATAAAAATAACACGCACAACCTTGTTGTTTAACTTGTTAAGTAGCAATGCGCCACCAGCACCACCAGCCACAATGGCAAGAATTGCTGGCCAAGTATTAGCAAAATTGATAGAATTGTGAGTTATATAAATAATGGAACTGGCAATACTTATAGGCAGGATAACAAATAGGGCAGTTGCTTGAGCCTCCTTTTGATTAAAACCAAAAAAATTGGTAAGTGCAGGAACTACAATCATGCCACCACCACCGCCTAAAAGACCATTTACAACACCAATTAATGCCCCTAATAGTACAATATGTATTTTTTTTATCTTTTTCATAAAGTTATTCTGCACTTTTTATGCAAAAATATTTGCCAAAATTAAATATTTGTATTATAATAGGGTTGTTAAAGTTTAGAATTAGGTAGATAAGGCGCATTTTAGCCACAAAATTCTAATAAAACAATCAATATGCCATTAGGCATTACAAACTACAACATTATTACAGCAAGAGGTTTTAAATGAAATTATTTATCAAGTTACGCAACAAGTATTTTACAACATTTGCAGCATTAGTTTTGCTGTTACTAGCAAGTTTTGGCTTATTTAACGCTAACACTATTCAAACAATTGATGCTAGTATGATTAAGTTTGATAATGAAAAAACTATCACTATTACAAACGGTTCGTTTAGCAGTTTTTCATCATCATCTCAATATCCTTACACACCTAGTAATTATACAGTATCAGGTAACTCTACTCCTGAAATGAAAGCTGGTGCTATTAATATCAATAAGGCTGATTTTGAAAAGAATTACAAAAAATATGGTTTATCCGAGTACGACCGTCCTGAAAAGATAGGTGAGGATAACTATGTTCTTATGATTAACGCAGACAAAACTAGTAATTATGCTTACACTTCAAGCGAATTTACACTTCCAGCTAATGGCCATTACTACGTTACCGTTTCTGCTATGACCATAGGCGATAGTGCTACAGCCTCTGTGTTCCTAACCCAAGATGACAAAGTGTACAACAACTGCGTTATAGACAAAATATCTTCAGGCGAGTGGACAAACTATACATTCTTTGTATCAACCAATCCTTACGAAAGTGTTACTTTAAAGTTTGGTATGCAAATTGGTAGCCGTGTTAACAATAACGGCGCAAGCGGTTGTGTATTGTTTGACGAATTGCATGCTGGTCAAATTTCAAAGGACAGACTAAATGAATGCTTAGCAACCTTCCCTGAAGGAAGTTTTAAAAGCGTTGAACTTCGTTCACCAAACGCCTACAAAGCATACAACTTTGACAACGAGGTAGTAGACTATTCAACTTCAAGTGCTGGAGTTGTGACTAATGCAAACTATTTTGCAGTATCTGATAGTGGTGCTAACCAAAAGAATTTTGATATACGAAACAATTCAATTACCATAACAACCGAAGATAGTTATTTGTTATATAAGGGTCAGGAAGAAGAACTTATGCCTAACAGCACATATCGTTTTTCGATAATGGTTAAGGCAAGCAAAATTGATAGTGGTTCAGCCTTTGTAAAGGTTGATGAAATACTTGATGAAAGCGAAGATTTTGAAGACTTTATGGAGTCAACTCCTGCCGACAAAACTCCAAAGTCATCAAACCTAACAATTTCAAACAAAACTTCCAACACAATAACCGATGGATATCAAGAATATGTGGTATATGTAAGAACAGGCTCCGAAAAATCATCAAAAGTTCAATTTAGCTTTGGTTTAGGTAGCGAAACTGCTAATGCAACAGGTGATGTAACATTTAAGTCATTCCTAATTGAGCGTGTGCCTTACAGCGCATTTAGTTCGGCATCAAGCGATGGTCAAGTAGGCAAAATTGACATTTCCGAACGTTTAACATTACCATCTAGTGAATATGCAAACTATTCATTTGACAAAATGCAATCTGAAAGCTTTGATGGCGTTCCATATCCTGCAACTCCTGTTGATTGGACCAAATCTGCTAAGGGTGAGGGCGTACAACTTTCAGGTGTTGTAAACCTACAATCATTTGATGCTGTAATGAATAAATATAGCGACAAGATTAACACAATCGCTACACCTGCAGTATTGGATAAATTAAGCAATAACGTGTTAATGATTTATAACGGCGCAATGTCTGCCCAAAGTTATACATCATCAGTTAAAACATTAACAGCTAACAAGGCGTACAAAATTACAACATTTGTTAATACTCATATGTGGGATAGTGATGCAAATGGTGTTACAGTGCTTGCTAAAACAGGCTCCAACGTACTTGCTGTGGCTGAAAATATCAAAACAGCAGGCGAGTGGCAACGTGTTACATTTGAAATTACAGTTCCTTCAAATAGTATCGATTTAACTATCGAACTTGCTTTAGGAAATGGAAATAAGTTATCTAGTGGTTATGCTTTCTTTGATAAAATCTTGGTAGAAGAAGCTGAAACTGTAAATGATTTTAGAAATAATTTTGACGAATATGAAGTGGCTAATAACGGAACGGTAGAATTAGATTTAACCAACCCAATGTTAACATCAACCACTACACGTGACTTTAATATTCCAACTTTATACACAGGCGAAAACAAAGGTGGCACCAATGTTAATGCGGGTATTGTTGATTTAGTCGAAAATGACTTAAAATCAGTTATAGCAGCTGACAAAATGGACGCTTTACGTGACTTAGAGGGTGACAACCGCAAAGTTTTAGCAATTTCTACAGTTTTAAATCAAGATGCAAAATACACTTATACAAGCGTATTAAAGTATAATTTCGAAAGCGGTAAGTATTACAAATTTACATTTGACTTATTCACTGACGGAATCACTCAGGAAGATAAAGAAGAAAAATATGACAATGATGTCCTTGCTGAAGGTGTAAATATCGAACTTACAGGGCTAGAAAACTCTAAGTTTAGTTATGTAAAATCTGAAGGAGAATGGACAACTTATGAAATCTATATTGGATTAAGTTCATCAGCTACATCAAACCTAGTATTTAGTATGGGTAGCGAGTTTACAGGTTGCTATGGTAAGGCATTCCTAGGCAATATTACTGTAACCGAGGTTGAACAATCTGATTTTGATAGTGTTGCTACAAATAGCACAATTTTAAAGGTTGATACAGTTATCCAGGCAGAGGAGGACTCAACCACAACACAAGATACACAATCTAATGGATTTAGTTGGGTTTATATTCCTACAATTGCAACATTCCTTGCTATTATCGTAGCAGTAGTTGGAATATTTGTACGTAAGAATATGAAGTTTAAAAAGCACGTAGGTAAAAAGAAAGTTGAGTACGACCGTGACATTACAGTGTTACAAAATAAATATCGCCGACTTGCTAGTGACCAACGTGATAAAGATATCCGTGAACTAACCAAGGAATGCAACGAATTAATCGAATTAAGAACAGAATATGAAGAAAAGTATAAGGAAGCGCTAAGCCGCTTACGTAGCACACGTCTTGCTAATCGTGATGGTTCTAAACAACACGAAATTAACGCAATCGAACGTGAAGTTAAACATATCTCTAAGGAAGTTGCACGTTTTGGTGTTCAAGTAAACAACTATGAAAATGAAATTGAATTTATGCAAACCGAGGCATATTTAATTGACCTTGAAAAACGTATGATGCGTGAAGATAATTCAATACGCAGTCAAATCCGTAAAGAGGCTGAAATGTCCGAGGAAAAACGTGCTGAAGCGGTTGCTAAACGTGAAGCAAAACAAGAACTTGCTGAACAAAAAGCAAAGGCAAAGGCCGATAAGTTAGAACGCAAGCAACAAAAGTTGCAAGCAGAACGTGAAATGATTAAACAACAACTTGAAGAGGCTAAGGAATTGGACCAAAAAGTATTAAAGGAAAGACAGTTAAAGCAAATCAAGTTGGAGGAAGAAAAGTTAGCCAAGGAAAAGGCAAAGGCTGACCGTGAACTTAAAAAATTGGAACAACAAAAACTAGCTCAGGAAAAATTAGAGGCTGAAAAACAAGCACAAGAGGCTGAAAAACAAGTAGAAGATGCAGAAACTGAGGTTGAGTCAGTAGAATCTGTAGAATCTGTTAATAGTGATGCAGAACAATCTGCTAAAGATGCTGAAACTAATGAGAGCGAAGTAGTTGCTGAAGATGCTGATACATCTGCAAAAGTAGTGGAAACTACTGAGGCTGAGCAAAATCCAGAGGCTGAAACCGCTAAGGACGAGCCAAAGGCAGAAGTTGAAAATGCGGCAGACGAACCTGTTGAGCAGGAATCAAATAGTGCTAACGAAGAACAAAATAACTAATCATTTGCATAAATAAAAAACATTAGATAAAGGTGGGGTAAAATGTATCTTATTACAATTGACGGACCAGCAGCGTCCGGTAAATCAACAGTTGCAAAGTTGGTTGCACAAAAATTAAATATCGTTCATATAAATTCGGGCGAGGCATATCGCGCTATTGCATACTTTATGCTTAATAGCGCAATTGCTCCAACTGATGTGCAAAGTGTGTGCAAAGCGCTTGAAAGCAATAATTTTAACATGAAATATGTTGATGGTAAGCAAATTTTATTGGTTAATGGTCAAGATGTTACCAATTATTTGCACACCAATCAAGTTAATGCGGTTGTGTCACAATATTCCACAATCCCACAAGTTATATACAAGGCGTGCGATATGGCACGTAGTATATGTGAGGATATGTCTGTGGTTATGGAAGGTCGCAATATAGGCAGTTTCTGCTTCCCAGAAGCTAAATATAAGTTCTATGTAGATTGTGATGTGAAAGAGCGTGCAATCAGACGATATAATGAAATGTTGCAAAAAGGTGCAAGTGTTGATTTTGAATCAATATACCACCAAACCATCGAACGTGATAATCTAGATAAAACAAGGCCAGTTGCGCCACTAATGGTGCCTGAGGGTGCTGTTATGCTAGATTCTACCAATCTAACACCTGAACAGGTGGCTAGCCAGATTGCCCAAATTGTGCTAGAAAATCAATAAAAATTTAAAACTGTATAGAACCACCTATACAGTTTTTTATTTTGTATAATAGCCTAAAAATAAGGGGTTAGTTTGGGTCGGCGACTTGCTAAAATATTATATATAAACACATAATAATTTTATCTAATTGATGCGCATATATATAAAATATTAAAAAAGTATTGACAAATGCGAAATTTATGTTAAAATTATATATATGTTAAGTGCATATGGGAGGTAAATATGCCAGATATTGAATTAAATGAATATGAAATAAATCCTAATACAATCAAATATCATTCTCGTGCTAAGCGTTTTTTCAGGGCTTTTACACCTAAGATTGTAGGAACTAGTTCTGCGTTAGCTGTTAGTGGAGCGGCTTTGGCTGCTGCTATAGGTGGTGTGTTTACAGGAGGTGTTCTACCAATTGTGGTAGGCGTAGCTTCAGGTGCTACAGCTGCTGTTAGTGCTGCTGCAACAATTAGTTTGGGCGTTGATGCTGCAACTGTTAGCCGTGCTAGATACAAAAATCAAGGCGTTGAGGGTGCTAAAGTTATAGTTGAAAAGATGGAAAGTGAGGCTTTTGAACTTGTTCAGGCGCTTGAAAGGTTGCAACAAAGTGGCGATGAAACTATTAAACTAAAAGATGGTTATAAATATAATGCTCGCCAAATTAAAAGTCGTATTGCAGGCTTTGAAAAGATAGCATATCAAGGTGTTAAGTATTTAATGGCGCAAGCTGAAAAAAATACTAAAGAAATTGAAAAGTTACGTAAGGCGGGCAAGCTATCACCTTCTCAGGAAAAGGCTGAAAAAAAACTATGGGACGAGTTGGATTCGATTGGAAAGTGTGTGCGTAATATCACTTCTAAACGTAATGATGTTAACCCATATAAAAATGTTATTATAAAGGCATTACATAAAGGCTGCTTAATTGGCGCAAATGATAGTGAAAATAAGGAAATTCGTGATAATAAAAGATTTAAGCAAATGAATTTTACCGAGGAATTGTATCACAATATGTACGAAAAGGTATTATTGACAGCAAATCCTCCAAAATCAGTTGCAACACCAGCCCCAGAACCAGCTGCAACACCAGACCCAAAACCAGAACCTAAAGAAGCCAATAGGTCATTTGGTCAACGTATTATTAGAAAATTAATAAGCATGACTAAGGAAGGTAAAAGGCTTATTGCTGAGGAAGAGGAGGCGGAAAGATTAAGAGATGAAAATGATATTCTTCACGCATCCTATATTGATGTAGTTGATAGTTTAAACTTCCAAAAAGGAATATCTTCGCATTATAAAACCGAAGTTGACAATCTTAAAGCACAAGTTGAAACCCTTGAACAAGATGTAGCTGGCGCTAAAGCCAAAGCTAACAAGTACAAAAAGGGATACGAGCGCAATGTTAAGAGGGCCTTTGGTAATCGTGGTGAAGCTAGATACTTCCGTGAAGGAATGGAAAAAGCAGAAGATAACTTGGCTAACAACATAATGGCAAACCTTGAAGAACGTAAAAAAATGGAGCAGGAGCTTGAAAATGCTCAAAATTCTGAAAAAACACAAGCGGACTTGGCGGAAGAATTATTTAACTATGGCGTGAACCTTGAAAATGATAGAGAGATAGTACAAGAAGAACGTGATTATGCTCAGAGTGTTGCATTTGAAGAATCTAAAAGAGCAGATGCTGCTGAAAGTAAACTAGCAAATGTGGAAAGTAAAATTGCGGACTTGGAAAATCACAGAGTAAGATTGATACAGGTGCTTATTGAAACTAATGGAATGTTGGACAAGGCTTTGCAAGATGGTAAATCTAGTGATGAACTTCTAGAGGAATTATTAGAGGAAGGAATTAGATACGAAAACGAAATTGAAAGAACCAAAAAGGAATTAGCTAGTGAAATTGAAGCTAAGGAGAAATTAGTTGCTGATATTAATGATTTAAATGGTCGACTTGATGAAGAAGCAAAAAGCAAAAATGAAGCTAAGACTATTATCATGAAAAAAGATGCTGAAATTGGTGCTCTTCAAGATGAATTATCAGCCGAAAAGGATGCAAGAATAGAGGCTGAGAAGAATAGTAAAGTAGCAAATGACACTATTACAAGTTTAACAGCTAGTCAAGAAAACGTAAAAAGCAAATTAAGTCAGCTAGAGTCTGATTTAAAGGGTGAAAAATCATTAAGGGAACAAGCAGAACAGGAAAAAGGCTATTGGCAATCACGTGCAGTGGATGCAGAGGATACGGTAAAAGCCGTTTATGGTACTACTGAAGCCTTGGAACGCAGTATAACCAAAATTCAAGAGGAACTTGATTCTATTAATAGCGATAAAACCAAGAATTTGGAAAAAGCTAACGCGGCTAGACAAATAAAGGCTACTGCTAGAAAAATTGCGGAAGTTTGGAACCATGTAAAAATTACACAAAATGAAGATGCTAAAAAGTTTGAAGAAAGCACAAGTGTTGTAATACAAGCACTTGATAAAGCTGTAGATAGATATAATGCAGCAAAAGAATGTGGAGATATGGAAACTGTTAAACAGATAAGGGATGAATTACAGGAGGTTTACGACACTCAACGTAGAGTGGATAGTGAACATACTTGGCCTCCTTACATAAAGGATACTAAAAAGGTTATCCCAGGAACACCTGTTCCAAATTCACCACAAGATGAAAATTATTATTTAAAATAACATAAAAAGTGATAGATTGATTTCTATCACTTTTTTATAACCTTTAATTACTTGACATAAAATGGGCTATAATGCTATACTCATAGGTATGAACAACCTATGGATAGATGGATTTACGATATTTGGATTGGAGATTAAGTTTTACGGCTTAATTATTGCTTTTGCAATGCTGATTGCAGTGTTTTTGGTGCAATATTTAGCCAAAAAGCGAGGTATTAATCCTGATGATATCATTATATTAGCACTTATGGTTATTCCGCTATCTATACTTGGCGCAAGGCTGTATTATTGCATATTTAGTGATACATCTTATACCTTTGAAACATTTTGGAGGATACGAGATGGTGGGCTTGCTATTTATGGTGGAATAATTGGCGGTGTGGTTGCGATATTAATATTCTGCGCAATTAAGCGAGATTTTAAGTTGATTGTTAAACTATTTGATATCATTGTTCCGGCGCTTATTTTAGGTCAAGCAATGGGACGTTGGGGCAATTTCTTTAACCAAGAGGCATACGGAACACTAGTTACTAATCCTAAGTGGCAATGGTTTCCTTTTGCGGTAAAAATTGATACATTTGGTGGCTATGAATGGCATTTGGCAACGTTCTTTTATGAAAGTATGTGGAACCTAATTGGCTTTATATTAATACTAGTAATATTTAACAAAAACAATCAAACCGGCACCATTACAGGATTTTACTTAGCGTATTACGGTATCGGTAGATTTTGGATTGAAGGCTTGCGTACCGATTCGCTATACTGGGGACCACTTCGTGTATCTCAATGGCTAAGTGCGATATTGGTTGTTATAGGTTTAAGCATTTTGGTCTATAATTTTATTGTAAGACAAAGGGATAAAACGTATGAAAAAAAGAACTAGCATATTTTATATCACCACTGTAGGCGTTGCCATTGCTTGCCTTATACTAGATTTGATTTTTCAGGACATATCATTTTCATTTTTGGGTATATGTTTTGCAATAACAATGCTAGTGTATGGATTTTGTTTGATTATACGTGGGTTTAAGTTTAAAATAGATTCCAGCCTGTTTTTGGGTATTATAATATTTGTTTTTGGAGTAGTAACCACAATAACGTATTTTACCCCTTATGGATACCTAGATTTGTGGCATTACTTGTTACTAGGCATTAGTTTGGCAAGTTTTGTTACTGGTATGTATTTTAAAATTAGCACACAAAAAAAATTGGCAATATACTTTTTGGGCTTGTTTGCAATAGCACTTTTATATCAAGTAAATGTGTGTAATATTCTTATAATGTTTGTGGCAATGGCTATTTATGATATAGGTTTTATAATAACTAACAATATTTTGTATAATAGGAGAAAGTAATGGATACAATCGAGAGTTTGAAGGCTGAAATATCACGACTAAGAATGATTGTTGCTCAGCAGCGTGACAGTATTAAGAGATTAAGCGGGATGATTAAGGAGTATGAGGAAAAGGAAAAAAATATTTCTTCAGCAATTCATTTTGCCACTCAACGAAGCAATCAACTAGATAATAGTATGCGAAAACTTTATGAACTGGATATTCAACGCTTTAGGCTGTTGTATGCCAGAATGGACCGTGTGCTTAATGAAGTGTATATGAAATATCCTGAACTTAAAAAGGAAACAAAATTAAAGGATATGATAAGCAAGTTTAGAGCAAGTGCGTATGACTCTAGTTTGCCTACTAACTTTACCGAGGAAAAGAAACCGGCCGTTACCGAAGATCCTGTAAGAAAATTACTTAATAATATTATTACTTATATTGATAAAGATAAAAAGGAAACAGCTACAATGACTCGTGGCAGAGGTGCAACTAGTGCGCTAGATGCAATTAATAACGAATATGCTAATTATCCATCATTTTCAGGATTTAATATCAACGAGGCACTTAATCCAACCGAAAGTTTGGAAGATATATTAAAATCATTTAACCTTGATAGCAAGCAAGACGTGTAAAAAAATCACTATTTAATAGTGATTTTTTGTTTATTCTAAATCTTTTCTAACTATTGTGCAACGTGACATATAACTTTTAATTAACGCACGCATAAAGAATATTACACTTAATGTTAATGGAATTATAAATACGCCTACTAGCGAGAAGTTGGTTATTAGATAACTATTTCCACTAATTTCCATAACTAGTGATACGAACAGGGTAGTTAGCGAATAACCTAAAAATTCTGCCATTGAATAAATTGTTAGAGTTCGTGTTAATGCTCGTTTTGTTACGCACTGATTAATATAGTTTTTAACTGTTATACGATACAATGAACGGGATATGTGTTGTGAAGCAAATATCAAAAGCACAATTATAATTGATATTACTGCATCAGCGGCTATTGTGTAGATGATAGCGGATACAATATAGGCAGATACCATCATAAAGCTTGATACTAGCAATATTTTAACTCCGCGCTTGAGCTCGTATTTAAATTGAAATTTAGATGAGATTGCTGCAATAATTCGATAGCAACAGAAGATATAACCGAATAAATATGCTGGTACATTAATATTTTGTAAATACACCTTAGACATTGTTTGGTATACGCTAGAAACTCCAAAGAATGAGAAACAGAATATAGCCATCCATATTACAAATGGACGTTTTAGCAATGCTCTGTATGATGGCTCGTTTTGCGCTTCACTATGCTTAACTTCCTGTGTAGATTCCTCATCAGATGCAGGGTCTTTAATAATAAATGCAAATATTAAGCAAGCCATTGATAATATTGTTGTAGCAATAATTGGTGCATAAGGATTTACAAATTCAAATAGATATCCAGCAACCACAGAAGTTAAACCTTCAAACAAGTAGTACCAGAACATTGCTTTACCGTCAATTTTAGAAAAGTCATTTTTGCGATTAAGTTTTTGTAAGGATATCGACAATATTTCAGTATCTGCCACGTTTTTAATTGCAGCGCCTATGCCATATAGAACGTTTGCAATTAAGAACCACAAAAAACTTGTGCCAAATATGTTTAGGAAGGCAAATCCAAGATAGGCGATAGCTCCTAAACGCGCTGAAGATACTCTACCAATTTTTCGTATCATTTTAGATATTGGAACTTGTAGGCAAAAAGCTGACAGCATGAATAAGCTATCTAGTAAAATTACTTGAGAGTAGGAGAGTCCCTTAACCTCTGTTAAAAATAGAATTGATATTGTCCAAAAGAACAAAAAATCATATGAAAATGCCCTGTAAAAAGGATATATTTTAATATTTCGTTTTAGCGCGGTTTCTGACATAAATTTCCCCCTTATCTTTTGTCAGTGTTATTTATTACATTTTATAATTTCACCACCGCCGTAGCACATGCCGTCCTCAGCATATAATACAGCAAATTGGCCTAAAGTTACAGCTTTTTGTTTTTCCTTAAAGGTTATTAATACATCGCCGTTTGGTTTAACGCTTACATGGGCGGCTTGGTCTGGCTGACGATATCTACATTTTACAAAACAGTCAAACTCGTCTGCAGGCTTTCCACTAATCCAGTTAAATGAGCTTGCGATTAGTGATGATGAAAACATTTCATCACATTCGCCACAGTTAACGTAAAGTATATTCTTCTTCACATCTTTATCTACCACAAACCATCGGTCATTATCATAACCGTCCTTACCGCCAAGGTTAAGGCCTCTGCGTTGTCCTATGGTATAGTACATTACACCATCATGTTCGCCTAGTACATTACCTTCTAGGTCCATAATTTTACCCTTTTGCATAGGGATATATTCTTTTAAGAATTTTCTAAAATTGCGTTCGCCAATAAAGCAAATTCCGGTAGAGTCCTTTTTTCTCGCGTTAACAAGATTATGTTCTTCGGCAATTTGTCTTACCTTAGGTTTTTCAATCTCCGCAAGAGGGAAGATAACCTTTGATAATTGATATTGTGATAATTGATTTAGGAAGTATGTCTGGTCCTTGTTCAAGTCATCAGCTTTATATAGATAACTAATTCCATCACGAACAATCTTTTTAGCATAGTGTCCTGTGGCAATATAATCAGCACCTAGTTGCATTGCTTGGTTTAAAAATGGTCCAAATTTAATTTCACGATTACATAACACATCTGGGTTAGGTGTTCGCCCTTCCTTGTACGATTTTAGGAAATACTCAAACACACGGTCCCAATATTCCTTGGCATAATTTACGGTATAGTATGGTATGCCAATTGTATCCGCCACACGTTTAACGTCTTCAAAATCGCTTTCAGACGTGCAAACACCATGTGAATCAGTTTCTTCCCAATTCACCATAAACATACCTATTACATCATAGCCCTGTTGCTTTAATAGTAGGGCGGTAACCGCAGAGTCAACGCCTCCACTTAAACCTACAACTACTGTTGCCATTTATTCTCCTTTATTGGTTGTACTTATATTATTGTTACCATCTTTAATGGTTTCTTGATTATTTGCTTGAGTAACGTTCTGCTCGCTGTTATTAGCATTTGTTTTGGATTTAGAGCCACTATCTTGTATAGATTCCGCTGCAAGGTTCTCAGTAGATGAATTTTCTGTTATTTGCTTGGATTCGGAACCTGAAAAGGGTAGTGATACCGGATATTTAAATTTGTTAAATAATATTGCGCAACAATCGCTTAACCATGTAACGATGGTAAAGACCCAAACAATACCGCACATAAGCAATAGATATCCGAGATAACCTGACCTAATGTTATGCATTACAGCGCCGTAAGAATATGCAAATGCAAGCATAATTCCGATAATCTGCACTAAGCCACGCCACATTCTACCAATGCTAAAATAATGCAAACCAAACCAACCGCCTAACAAACATTTAACAAACATCCTAGGCTTGCTAATATCGCTAGGAACGGTTTTGGAGTATAGTACACGACTTTTTTCACCCATACGGAATGCGCTTTTAGCTTCAGCATTAGTTGCCGCATTAAATTTATCATAGTTAAGTCCACAAGTGCCACATCTTTTAAGATTGATATATGTTTTTGTGTTACACCTTGGGCAACGCTTAAATTCCTTACTCATAACACTATTATAGCATATTAATTTTTAAATGTATACTATTAAATAAATAAAATTTATTTAAATGATAAGATTGTTTGTTAAAAAAAATAAAGTATGATAAAATATAGTAAAGGTGGATTTATGTTAATTGAAAAAATTGGTTTAAAGTCAGCTAGAAATTCAAATATATTTGAGCTTTTAATTGATGGTGAAAAATACACACTACACAGCGACATTATTGTAAAATATGGATTAAGCACTGGTGGAGAGATTGCTAAAGATAAACTAAACATAATTGTTGAGGAAAGTGATATTGTAATAGCATCAAACTTGGCAATGAAATATGTATCAACTAAATTGGTTACATCTAAGCAGTTAAAAGATTATTTGCGAGGCAAAGGATATAACGTAACTGTTGTAAAAAGGGTTTTAGATAAATGCAATGAATATGGCATTGTAAATGACCAAAATTTTGCATCAAGTTATATCAATATTAAGCAAAATGATTTAAGCAAACGAGCCCTTGAAAACAAGCTAAAGCAAAAAGGAATTAGCAAGGAAATTTCATCAGAATATTTACAAGATTTTGATGATTTAAATGTTGCTATAATGACCGCAAATAAGTTTATGAAAAACAAGGAATTTACTGAGGAAAATATAACAAAGTTATTACGACACCTGTCGTATAAAGGGTTTGATTACGAAACAATTAACAAGGTTATAAATAATATAAAAAATAATATTAAAAATTAAAAATAATATAATTATAAAAAATGCAATAATATTCATAAAATGCCACAAAATAAGCAACAAAACACTATTTTATAGAAAAAATAATAATTTATAAATTTAAATTTATTTTTTAAATTACATTTTTAAATAATATTTTAACAATATTTACAACAGTATTATTGATGATATTTTAAGTTATGTTTTTAATTAATTTAGTAAAGGAGAAATTATGGTTGGAATAGATATTGAATCTATTAAAAGGTTTAAGAAATTAAGTACTCATTTAATTAATAGAGTATATACAGTTCGGGAGATTGAGTATTGCAAAAATCGTGCAAAGTCACACATTCATTTTGCTGGAATGTGGTGCGCAAAGGAGGCGGTTGTAAAGGCATTAAATGATATTAGTTTGGCGGTTAGTGAAATTGAAATTTTACATCATGAAAGTGGAGCACCATACGTAAATATTACACCTAAGATTAAGGACTACTTGGCAAAGAAAAATATGCAAAACATTGCCATAAGTATTTCACATACAGACACCATTGCAACAGCTATTGCAATTTTAACGTAGATGTTGCTGTTTATATAATAATATTAAATATAGGTATTTAATATTGACACAAATGTATTTTTGTGTTAATATTCTTTTATGGAGAAATTGCTATGATTGAAGAAATTAGTAACGAGATTTTTCAAAGAATGTTAAGAATGGAGATGAAAAGACTCAAGCGTAAAATCAGACAAGTGGAAAATTCTCCTAATCTGTTTAGAATGTGGAATAAATATAAAATTGAGTTAGATGCAATTAGACAATTAATGATTAATTATCCAGAGGTTGCAAATGAAAAGTGGGAAACATTAATCAAATTAAATTCTAGAACCTTAAATTTTGTCAATAATTGTTTAGATACCGTTCCTGATATGTTAAATTTGCTAAAGGAACAAGGGTACAACGAAGTTTTTGATGAATATTACAACAGAAGGCGTGCTGTGTTGAGTATGAGAAAAACAAACAGAGGTAGAAAAAAGGCGTCTACTTTAAACGATACTGAAGGCAGTATGGTGGAGCAGGCAGATGAGTTTAATAAGTAATGAGTGCGTTAAGGTGGCATACAAGGAACTAAAGCAGCAACTTGAGATTGAGGTGGAAAACCAGTTTAAACTATTAAAGCACGAAAAGTTGCAAAGATTACAAAAAATAGGGTATGTCCGACCTAGAACTCGCCTGCAACAATTGCATGCTGACGAATATATGACGGATAAACAATTTGCTAATATTTTAGGTCTTGGACAAATTGTTAAAAACAACCCAGAATTATCTAATGAGTTTTTACAAGGATTTATAAAGCACTATAGATTTTCATTAAGGTATTTAAATCACGTGTTGAAGGTAGTGCCGGACACTATGGACCTTATTAGAACATATGGTGAAAATAAAGTTGTGTTTACCTTTGTTAGAACATTGGAGAAATCAAGGCAAAAGATATAGGAGGAATCATGGGAGATTTAATTAAAAGAGAAATTGTTAGGCTTGGTAGCGAGCGTGATGATAACAGAGAATATGATAGGTATCAAACAGGCTTATTATTTGATTATGCTGATGAAATAAGCGTTGCTAATGGTAACGAACAGGAAATTGATGATATTATTAAAAAGGTTATAGCGTGGTTTGCTAGGTCGGTATCGTATCATGTAGATTTTTCATCTGGATACAGCGAGGAGAAGGCGACAGAATGGAGAATGTTCATAGATGCCATGCATGCTGTTTTGCATGCTATCCCTCAAAATTTGGCTAAACAAAGAAATTTTGTTCACAAAATTTTAATACATAAGAATGATGTTATAAGTAGGGAACGATTACAATCTGATAGGGCAGATAACGAAATTGAAAACAAGCAAAAGAGCGGCAAACTTCCTAAAGATGGCGAAAAACAGGGAATTGTAAAAAGAGAGATATATAATAGATACATGAAGCCGGTACGTGACTATGAAAATAATTATACAGAGTTTTTAGGTTCAATAGACTTAAGCGCGGCATTGGATTATAATAAACTGTTTAAGGGTATGGATGCCGTGGAAAAGGAATTTTCATTAGCGGCAATTAATGCGGTGTTGGAAGGTAGACGCTAATTTTAATATTTTGACAACTATTTTCTTAATTTTAATATATATAGTTATGTGGAGGCATTAATGACAAACGAACATTTTAGAAAAGAAATAAAAAGCTGTATTAACAGGGCAATGATGGAGGAATCTGGCTCAAAATCATCATGTGCTATAAGATATGATGAATATTTTACTAAAAAACACTATTGCCAGATTAAAGGATTATATTATTTTGTTAACCACAATAAGCATATGGATTGTGAGGAAGTTGAGGAAATGCTAGTGCAAAACAACAAGACATTTATATTCCTAAGTGATTTTGTTACCCTAAACAAGGACATATTGTACAAAATGAATGATTTTGGTTTGAAATATGCTTGTGTTGCGGCAAGGAATTATCTATATGCGCAAGCACATGGGAAAGAGTTGAAAAATAAAAGTAAAACAGCGACATTTAGTAGATAGTGGGATATATAATATGACAAATAATGAATTTGAACAAGAATTAAAAAGAGAAGTTGATTTAGCGTTTATGAAATTAGATGCTGATGAAATGCGTACGGGCATTCCTGATTGGGATAGTAAAAGAAATGGTGGATTGACCAAGAATAATTATGCAAATCTATGGGGTTTGCTTAATTTTGCAAGGAAGCATCCAGAATTAAGTAGTAAACAAATAGAGTACTTCATTAAAGGTAAAGAGTGTTTTAAGTTTTTGAATAAGTTTATTACAATCTTACCAAATGCTGTTAATGAATTAAGATTTAATGGAATTGAACGCTGCATTATGAATTATGCAACTACATTGGAATATAAAAAACAAAATAAGCAAGAAAAAGCAAGTCCTAATAGAGCTGATGAAATTCGAGGACTTAAATAAAAAAAAGAGTTGGGAAAGATTGTCCTAACTCCTTTTTTTAGTTACATTATAATGATAAATTATAGATTTATTTGGAATTGTATTTATCGCCTTGATAGATGTTTTTCTCTGATAGGCTTTGATTAATTGCATTTAAAACAATTTTCTTTCTAGCGTTCCACTTAGGTTCAATTAATAGGTCTTTAGGTGCATCGCCAGTTATTCTGCAAATCACTATGTCAGGGCGAAGATGCGAAATTATATTACATACATTATCTACGTAATAGTCTAACGTTATAGGGTCGTATTTGCCGCTATTATACAACTCCTCGAGTGCTGTATTTTTAATAATGTAGGTAGAGTGAATTTTTACACCCATAATGTTTAATGAATTGATAAAGTTGACAGTGTTTAGAATATCATTTTCTTCTTCAAAGGGTAAGCCAACCATAATATGAGCAACAACGTCAATATTATATTTGTTAAGTAGCTTTACAGCGTTAACAAACTCCTCATTTGAATAGCCACGGTTGAATTTTTGAGCAACAATTTCGTTGGATGTTTGTAGTCCTAATTCTACATAAACATAGTATTTTTTTGCATATTCGCTAAGCAGTTGCACAATATTTTCATCTATGCAATCTGGCCTTGTTGCTATTGCTAGTGCAACGATTCTATCGTCAATAAGAGCACTGTCATATTTTTTCCTTAAAGTACTTAAATCAGCGTAAGTATTTGAAAAGTTTTGAAAGTATGCAATAAATTTATTAGCTCTATCAGCCTTATAACTACTTAAATGTGTTTTAACTTGAGCAGAAATATCTATACGTTTAGTATTTTCGCCACTGCCTCTTTCTCCGCAAAAAATGCAGCCACCACAACCTTTAGTGCCGTCTCTATTGGGGCATGAAAAACCGCCATCTATGCATATCTTTAATGTACGTTCGCCAAATTTGTTTTTTAACCAAGTATTAAATTGATTGTATCTAGTAATCATAAATTTTCCTTTCCGTACTATTATAACATAGTTTAAGAAATTTGTATAACATACAGCAAAAAAAAGAATTGCAACAATTTTATTGCAATTCTTTTTAGTTTAAATTTAATTTATAATCTTAGCATTTTTTCATACGAATTGTAATGTCATCTCCTCCAACCTGAGATGTTTCTTCCGCATCAAATGTGCTAAGTGTTGTAATGTTAGTTGCAAGTAATTCTGCTTTAATCTTATCAGCGTATACGCTTAATACTTCCAACAAGTCTTCGCTAGTGGTAGCAAAGTCAACTACAATGCGGTCTGCAACATCAAAGTTTGCATTTTTACGCATTACTTGACAAGTACGTATCAATTCACGAGATAAACCTTCTAACATTAAGTTTTTGTCAATAGTAATATCAAGAACAACTGTAATACCATCAACGTTGGCAATTACGTAATCTTGTTTTGCCTTGGTTTGAGGTAGGAATAGGTCGCTGTTTAGGTCGTAACCACAAATGCTAACTGTTCCAGCATGGAAACCATTTACATAAGTTTGCATTGTAGCATCATCACAGTTAGATAATTCGTTTTTAACCTTTTGAACATCGCCTTTAAGTACGGCACCAGCTTTACGTAGGTCAATCATTAGATATTCATCATTAAACTTTGTTTGGTCACGTTCTACAATAATGTTTTTGATATTTAGTTCGTCTTTTAGGATTGTTTCATATAGGTCAACTGCTTTTTGTAAACTTGCATCACCGCAAATGTACAATGTTTTAAGTGGTTGTTTAACCTTGATTTGTTTTTCGTTACGAAGACGTCCTGTAAGCGCAATTACATCACGCATTAGGTCGGTTTGTTCAATCAAGTCTGTATCTGAAATTTCAACCAAGTTTGCACCAAAGGTAGATAGCATTACGCTTTCTTCAGCATTCTTGTCTAATTCACGAACTAGATTTTGCCACAAGTATTCGCTTAGGAATGGGGTGATAGGGGCAAGGCAGATTGCGGTGTGTTTAATTGCATAACTTAAAACATAATATGCATTTAACTTGTCTGTGCCATTTTCACCTTTCCAGAATCTTCTACGGTTGATACGAATGTACCAGTTAGAAACTTCATCAATAAATTTTTCAAATTCACTAGTAACAGTGCCAAAGTTAGTTTCATCATACGCTTTATCACAAATTTCAACAAACTTATTAGTACGTATTACAAGCCACTTATCGCTAACATTTAAATTGTTTACATCTAATTTATAACCAGTCAAATCAGGATTATCAATATTAGCATATGTGCCAAAGAATAGGTAACTGTTCCATAAATTTAATATTTTACGGCGCACTTCGTCAATGGTTTCGTAACCGAATTTAACATCGGCAATAAGTGGAGTGTTAACAAAGTTGTAACGAACAAGGTCAGCACCGATATCCTTATATACCGTATCAAGTGGAATATTGTTAGGACTAGATTTTGATAATTTTTTGCCGTCTTGAGCAAGTAGCATAGGTGTTCCCATTGCCTTTTTGAAAGGTGCTTTACCAGTAAGTACTACGCTCATTAGTAGCATACTATAGAACCATAGTCGAACTTGTTCCTTACCTTCAACTACTGCGTTGGCAGGGAAGTTCTTTTCCCAGAACTCTCGATTATCAAAATACTTTTTAGTACTAAATGGAACAATACCAGCGTCAAGCCAGCAGTCGCCAACGTGCTTGATACGTTTAACAGCCTTACCGCAGTGAGGGCACTTGATTTCCACTTCATCAATGTATGGACGATGCAAGTGAGGTAGGGCATCTACTTTTTCAGGATTAACAGCCAATTCCTTTAGTTCTTCCTTACTTCCAACAACAGTAACATGACCACAATCACAAGGATAGAATGGAAGTGGCAAACCATAATATCTAGGACGAGAAATTGACCAGTCGCCCATATTGGTTAACCAATCTTTCATACGTTTGCCCAAAAATTCTGGATTCCAAACTACTGTTTCGGCTTGTTCGATAAGTTTTGGACGGATTTCGTCTACTTTAATTACCCACTCGCTAATTAAGCGGAATAGTAGAGGATTTTTACATCTCCAACAATGAGGGTAACGGTGAGTATAAGTATGGTGATAGTATAATTTACCACGTTTAGAAAGTTCATCAAATATCAAATCCCTAGTTTCATCGCAGTTGGCATTTAAACCTGTTAAGAAACCAAAACCATCATAAAATACACCTGCTTCATCAATAGGCATAACTTGTTCAAGACCTAATTGTACACCCAAGTCATAGTCTTCGGCACCACATCCAGGGGCGATATGCACAGCACCGCAACCCTCAGTAGCATCAACGGCGTCCCATGCTACAATCTTATGAACAAATTGTTGCTTTGGTAGTTCTTCAAAGCATGCTTCGTATGTCAATCCTACTAGTTCGCTACCTTTAACAGTTTTGATTACACGTACAATATCTGCTTTTAATACTTTTAATGCACTTTCGCACAAGATGATAGGAGAACTATCACTTTTAACTTCGCAGAAAGCATAATCAAGTTCAGGATTAACAGCAATTGCTACGTTACTAGAAAGTGTCCAAGGAGTAGTAGTCCATACCAACATTTTAGCATCAATTTCATTGATTGGAAGTTTAAAGAAAACTGCTTGACATTCATCATTTTTATATGCGTCAGCATCACTCATTTCGTGTTCGCTAAGGCTTGTGCCACAACGAGTACACCAAGGCATAGGGCGATATTTTTGGCCAATCATCTTCTTTTCATCACATTTCTTTAAAAAGTGCCAGATGGCGGTAATATTGCTATCGGCATTGGTGTAGTAACTATCATCCCAGTTCATCCATTGACCAAGGCGAATAGAGCCTGCAGTGATCAAGTTAGAGTACTTGTCAACACGTTTCATACATGCTTCCACAAAGTTGCCAATACCAAACTCCTCAATTTCCTTTTTACTATTAATACCAAGTTCTTTTTCCACACCAACTTCAACAGGTAAACCGTGCGCATCAAAACCATTTTGGTAATGTTGGTCATAACCCTTTAATGCACGATACTTAATGGTTGCATCTTTAAAAGTACGTGCAAAAGCATGGTGAAGTCCCATATTGTAGTTTGCTGTAATAGGGCCATCAAGTAGAGTGTAGTACTTGCCAGTCTTCTTATTTTTTGCCTTTAATTTTTCAAAAATTTGATTGTCTTGCCAAAATTTCAAGACTTCTTCTTCATTTTTAGGGAAATTAGGTACCCCTTGTTCTTTTCTCATAACAACTCCTTTAAATTTAAGTAAAATGATTACTCTAATAAAAAACTACCATATACGCTATATGGTAGTTTGGCATGCGAAACATTAACATATAGCGTAAAAGTGCCTATGCGATAATAATGTTAATTATAATGTTTGCATTGATAGTTTTCATAATACTTTTATTTTAGCACAATCATACATCACTGTCAATAAAATTTAGCAAATTTGTAAAAATTAGGGGATGTTATGGGGTGGTTTGCGCTCTAAAGTGCTTATTTTGTTAAATATGTAGCCTTGTTATTGTCCCAATATTTCACTTTTTTCTCGGATATTACTTGATGAGTTTAGATTTTGCTTACTAGCAATTTTAAATCCATCTACCAAAGGTTGTACTTTATAAACTTGATTGTCAACATTTGATTTGATAAGTAAGTTTTTGTTGATTTCTAGTGTGCGAAAAAACACGCCTGAATAATCCTTATCAGCACTAAAAGAATATAATCTATCTAATAGTTCGTCAGTTGAAGTATGTTCAAGGACAGAATCTTCTTTTTTTGATGCTACTATAATAGATGTGTTATTGCTAGGGTGAGTGATAAAAACCAACTCACCCTTGTTAATAACAATTTTTTCAACTTGATTATTTTCTGTATTCATAATATCTCCTTATACAGTAAATGACTGGTCATTTTGAGGTTTTTTATATTCTATAATATTTACAACCAGTGCCTTTAATGAATTTCTTAGTGATATCAATTCTTCCAATTCCTCTTTCAATTCACATCGCAACATGGGGTCAGCAGTTTGATTGATGATATACTTTAACTTTGAAATAGAATTATCTAATGTAAGTATGTTGTTTTTAACAGATTGTGCGATTTCGTATTTGTCCATAGATGTCTCCTTATTTGCCTAATTTGGTGCCAGTAGATTTGGCGTTTTTAGTGTTTGAATTAGAGGTGGTCATATGCTTAACCAATCTAGGCTTAGAAAGCGATTTTGAAAGCGCTTCCAAATTTTGTTTGGTAATAATTAACAGATTTCTAACCCTTACACGATTTTGCTCATCACTAGCATCTTTGCCTTTTGAGGCATTCACCATTTCTAAGGCACGTTCAATACGTGCAATTTCTTCGTTGATATCTTCTAAAATTTTGTTATTCATAACAACCTCCTTACAAACCTAAAATGTACTTTTAATATAACACAAATTATCTATTTGTCAATGGGATAATAAAAATTTATAATAAAAATTATAAAAAAGATATGGGTAAGCCATATCTAAATCAAAAATATAATACTTACTGATTACAAAGGGAGAGGATTGAGAGGGAAAGTAGTTGCCCTCTCAAAGGTTGCGAAGAAGTTGTCCATAAATGAAGTTTGGACAAATATTTTTTGTTCAAACAATTAAAAAGGACATACTTCGAGCATTACAATTCCCAATCGATCGGTGTAACACCATTTTCAACAAGGAACGAATTGCATTTGCTAAAATGCTTGCAACCAAACCAGCCTTGATATGCACTTAGAGGGCTAGGGTGAGGTGCAGTAAGTATTAGATGGTTAGGGTTGTTTAATATATCGGCAAAGCCTTTTGCGTGACCACCCCAAAGCATAAATACGATAGGTTGATTAAGTTGATTTACGATTTTGACAATCTCCTTTGTAATGGTTTGCCAACCGCATTTAGAGTGAGATGTAGGTTGACCTTGCACAACGGTAAGGGAGGTATTAAGTAGCAACACACCTTGCTTAGCCCAATTATCTAGCTGTGTTTTACCGCTCATCCTAATTCCTAAATCAGTGCTAATTTCCTTAAAAATATTAGTAAGTGATGGTTGAGGTGTGCCGTTAGCGCAACTAAATGCCAATCCATCTGCTTGACCTAGTGTATGGTACGGGTCTTGACCAATAATAACCACCTTGACTTTATCTAGTGGTACATAGTTTAAACTATTAAAAATCTTTTCCTTAGGAGGAAAAACAGTTTTGGTAGCATATTCTTGGTTTATAAATGCAAATAACTTCTTTTTAAACTCTACATCTACCGACTGACTTAACTTTTCGCTCCAATCTTTATCCAATACGTAACTCATAACCATATATTAACACAAAAAAAAGACTTTGTCAAAATTTTAATCAACAAAGTCTTCAAAATTCATTTTTTCCTTTACACTCTCATCAAACAATCCCCACAACTCTGTTGCATATATCCTATTCAACTTTTTTGCCTTTTGTGCATCGCTAGTATTTAAACACGCCTCAAACATTTGTGTTTTATGTAATTTTTGTTTTTTTGAATCAAAGCATTTCCACTCCATAAATCTAGTGAGGGGTAGTTCTATTTTTTTAATTCCAGACTTTATCAACCTATTAATATCAATGATAACTTTGAGTTTCTCTAACTCTTCTGCTAATTGCATGTCTTTTATTGACAGATTTACTGCAAACTTCTTAAATTCTTCTTCATAACTACTCATATCACCATTATAAATCAAAATTTATGTAAAGTCAAGCGTTTATACCAAGTTTAATTGGGTTATTGGGGAAATAATTCTCCTATATACTTTACAAAAAGAGGAGAGTATTATGAACATTGCAAACGCAACAGCAAAACGTGTTAGCGAATTATTGTTAAAAAATAAAATGACGCAATACAGATTGTCCAAGATTACATGCATTAGCGACCAAGCGTTACTAGATTTACTTCATTGTCGAACTAAAGATATAAATTCGAGTACTGTATTTTTAATTGCTAGTGCTTTTGGGCTAACTATGGAACAATTTTATGCATCACCACTTTTTGACCCTAAAAATATTGATGCATAACAAAAATGAGCAGATAATAAATTCTGCCCATTTTTTTAATCTTCATTTACGAATTCTAACTTACTGTTTGGAAACTCAGTTACGAAATCTTGAAGTATTTCAATTACAATGTTAGTGCAGTAGTCATCGTAATTTTTGCCTGAGTTCAAATTTTGAATATCAAAATTTTTTAGTATTATTTTTATAGCTTTTTTGGCATATCCAAATTCACAACATAAAAATTCCCACAAAATATTAGCATTATATTCAAAAGTTGAAGCATCAAAATAATCTTCAATTTT
>JBGVOQ010000012.1:0-12190 GCA_045126575.1 Candidatus Onthoplasma sp.
AACTCCCCACCTAGTGCAATACATTGTTATTATAACACACAAAGCCTAAAAAATCAATAAAAAGTGTGAATTAATTGCAAATATCTTGTATTTTATTGAAATTTTTGCATATATTTTGGTAAAAATTGTATAATGATTTGCTTAATTTAAAAATATTTGTTACAATACATAAAAGAGGTGTTATATGTTAATTTTAGCAAGTGACCACGCTGGTTTTGAATTAAAACAATTTTTAAACAAATTTTTTATTCTTAATGGTATCGATTTTATTGATGCCGGTGCATTGGATTATGACCCAGATGATGATTATCCAGATTTAGCCGACAAAGCCGTTAGAACTGTCCTTGAGGATAAAAATAACTTTGGCGTGTTTATTTGCGGGAGCGGCATTGGTATGAGTATGTGCGCCAACCGCTACCCTGGCATTCGTGCGGTGCTTGCTTATGATAAAAAGACTGCCGAATCAGCTCGCCTTCACAATAATGCAAACGTATTATGCCTAGGTCAAAAGCGTGTTAGTAAAAATAAGGCTTTAAAGATTATCCTAAAGTTTATTTCTACCAAATTCGCCAATGAGGAGCGCCACATAAGACGCTTAGGTAAATTTTAAAATACAACAACGCTTTCGTGCGTTGTTTTTTTGCACCAAAATTTAAAGTTATACATAAATAGAAATAGCTTACTTTCATTGATGAAAAGGAGAATTTTATGAGTTTAACCATTTTAATTTTATTAATCATACTTATAGGAGTGATTGCTTCAGCTACCAACACCGACCTTGCCAATAACACAAATATTTTACTACTGCTACTTCTTGCACTTCTTGGCCTTGGAAATAGCAGCTCTTTAGGCGGAGGTTGCTGCAACAACACAAACTGCTGCTGCAATAATAATCAACGCAGCTTTATTTAACCACAAACTCATAATAAAAAATAAGCGTATCTAGCGCTTATTTTTTTATTTGCATGCTTATTTTTATCTATTTTATGTATCCACAACCCATATATGGCACAAGCACCTCAGGAATTTTAATTGTTCCATCAGGTTGTTGATACTGCTCCAAAATTGCTGGGAATATTCGGCTTGTTGCAATTCCGCTAGCATTAAGAGTATAAACATAATCTTTTGTTCCATCGGCTTTAATATATTTGGTATTTGTTCGTCTTGCTTGATAATTTAACGCAGTACTTACGCTACTTACCTCGGTATACCTATCCATACTTGGGATATATATTTCAATATCATAGGTTCTTGCCATACCATGAGCATAATCTCCACCAGCAAGTTTAACCAAGCGATAATGTAATCCCAATTTTTGTACAATCCTTTCGGCCTTACCTAATAACTCTTCCCAAGCACGTTCTCCATCTTCAGGAGTGGTATATTCAACCATTTCAACTTTATTAAATTGATGACCTCTTATCATGCCCTTTTCATCTGGACGATTGCTGCCCGCCTCAATTCTAAAGCAAGGCGTGTAGGCAAAATATTTTTTAGGCAATTCTTCTTCCTTTAGAAGTTCGTTTTTGTGTAAATTAACTAGTGCAGTTTCCGCTGTTGGAAGCAAGAAATTATTTGGCAAATATTTTTTATCTATAAAGAAATCTTCTTCTGCAAATTTAGGAAATTGCCCTGCACCAAAACCACAATCATATTTTAAAATATGTGGCAGCAATTTAAATTCAAATCCGTCAGCCAAATGCTCGTTGATACAAAAATTAAGTATCGCCCACTCCAATCTAGCACCAGCGCCCGTGTAAATCCAATTACCTTCGCCTGCAATTTTAATTGCTCTATCATAATCAATCAAATTGTGTTGTTTGCAAAGTTCAATGTGTGTTTTAGGTTTAAAATCAAATTTTGGCTTTTCTTTAAATTCTTTTAATACCACATTATTCTCTTTGCCACCCGCTGGAGTATCATCAACAACAATATTAGGAAGCGCTAGGAAAATTTTATTATATTCTTCCAACGCTTCATTATATTCTTTTGTAAGGTCTGCAATTTTTTGAGTATTTACTCTTAAATTTGCTTGCAACTCTTCCAAGTCACCAACTTTATTTCTCTTTGCTAATTCAAATTCCTTTGCGCCTTTATTTTTTAATGCAAGCAAAGCCTCTTGCTCTTGCTTAATTTTATTTTGCTTGTCATACAAGTTAATCAAATTATCTAAATCAACTTCATATTCTCTTTTTTTAAAACAATTATTGTAATATTCTTTTCTGTTTTTAATATCTCTTATGTCTAACATTTTTATTTCTCCTTAAATTTATTATATTTTAAAATTAATTATTGCGAAAAATCGCATGCAAAAAACTTTATCCCTTACGGGACGCTTGTCCTTTAAAATATAATAACACTTTAAGTTCCATAAAAAATCCTCCAAAGAACCATAGTCTTTGAAGGCGCTTAACTAGGCGCGGTGCCACTTCAACTTATCACTCAATTATCTACATTTTGCGTTGTGTAGTTCAACCCAACTTTCATCAGTGCCTCCAAGGTAGATACGAATAACAATTTTCATTTGCTTTCACCAACCGCAAACTCTCTTAATCAATCCATTATTCGCTAGTCTTTTCAACGGCATGCTATTAAATTTATTTAACTATAACACAATTAAAATACCAATGTCAATACTTTTTTAAAAAAAATAAATATTAAAAATTTATTTGTTTATTAAGAATATTTAAATAATTAAATAAATTAATATTTATATCTTATTTACAGTATTTTATTCGGGTGCTTATTATATATTTACTATATATTTATTATTAAACGTAATAATTAATATTTTATCATATATTAAATTTATTTTTATATTAATTACATAAATTATTATTTTATATAATATTTATCCGTTAAAAAAATAGACATATCATTATGCCTACTTTTTATATCAAATTATTTCAAACTTTCTAATGCGCGCAATGCATGGTCAATATTCATTTCAATAAAACCATCTTTATCGGCAGCCTTCTTTTCCGCATCAGTATTAGGATTGATAATCACATTGTACATATCACTTAAAAATTTGTACACGTCAGGATATTTTTCATATATCACCTTAATCATAGAAATGTCGCCAGCAATGTTATTTTCAGTTCCACGCATAAACTTTAAATCTCTTGCTTCCAATACAATCATATCAGCAATAGTTGCAATATTATCAATAGCAGAAATCTCCTTGCTTGAACGCTTTAATTCTGGATTTTTTGCCTTTAGGTCGTCACGTAACATATTGCAGTACGCACTATTATAAATTCGTCCCATATTTTCCTCCGTAATGCTTAAATTATAACATCTTATAATATTTATTGTCAAATAAAATACCTTGTTTTTTCAATTGTTCTTTATCTTGTTTGCATTGTCTTTGGGCTGCATTATTTCCATATTTCCTACTTGCCAATACACTAACGTCTTTTGGTATGTTTTGTTCTTTTTCTCCGTATTTTCTAGCAGCTAATATACTTGTTTTATTATTTCGATATAATAAAAACTTAATTAAACTCATACTTGCTCTCCGTTCTAATTATTCAATAACATTTTTATATTATAACAATCCCATTGCATTTTTACATCTAACAATAGTTTCTTGTGCTACTGTGCGAGCCTTATCGGCGCCTTTTTGCATAAGTGATTGTAATACTTCCTTATTAGTTAGGTAATAATTAATTTTTTCACGTATTGGACGTAAGTGATTGTTAACAGCCTCGGTGGTACGTGCCTTTAATGCGCCATAACCTTGACCTTTAAGGCTTTCAACCACTTCTTCAATAGATTTATCTTCCATAACAGCGATAATTGTAAGCAAGTTTGATACGCCTGGTTGAGTTTCTGGAGCATATTGAATAACGCCAACACTATCTGTTACTGCACGTTTAATTTTACGAGCAGTTTCTTCTTCGCTTTCTTGCAAATAAATTATATTGTTAGGGTCGTCATCACTCTTACCCATTTTACCTTCTGGGTTTAGCAGTCCCATAATTTTAGCACCAACTTTTGGTACAAAATAGTTAGGTTCCATTACACTCTTGCCAAAACGAGAATTAAAGCGCTTAGCAATATCACGCGCAAGCTCAACGTGTTGCACTTGGTCTTGACCTACTGGCACAAGAGATGTATTAAACAGCATAATATCGCCAGCCATTAGCACAGGATAAGTAAACAATGCAGTACTAATACTCTTTTCACCCTTGGCAACATGGTCCTTATACTGAGTCATGCGGCTAGCCTCGCCCATCATTGTTACACAATTTAACAACCAGTTCATTTCACTATGCTCTGGCACCATTGATTGAACGTACACACAACTTTTTTCAGGGTCAATTCCACATGCCATAAAGCAAGCATATTGTTCGTATGTGCGTTCTAACACAAATTTTGGGTCCATTTCAACAGTATGCGCATGAAGATTAGCAATTGCAAAATAGCAATCGTACTCATCCTGAAGTTGCTTCCAGTTGCGCAATGCTCCAATGTAATTTCCTAATGTTAATTTGCCTGTAGGTTTTGTTGCACTATATAATACTTTCATAATTTTTCTCCTTAATCTTTTAGTTTTTAATACAATAATTTATTGTTTATCATACCATAGCCAAAACTTTGATTTAAAAAACCTTCGAGTTAACGAAGGTTTGTAAAAAACTTAAATGCTATCTTTCAACCATCGTATAATCAGATATTAAACTAAATTGCCAACGTTTCATACGACAGCCTCCTTATATACCTTATATTATACATCATTAACTTGCTCCAGTCAATAAATTTATCTAAATTTTTAAACTTAAATTATTTAAGTTATTAAAACACCTATTGACAAGTAGGCAATTTCGTGATAGAATGCGGTTAATTAGGAGATATTATGGAAAATAATTATGAATTAAACCACCAAACCACCCAAGCATTTGATCTTTATGCTCACGAAATATTCCAACGCCAAATTGAAAAGCGTATTGATGATGAGCCTTTTGATTTCGACCAAGGCTTTGCATCTGAATTAAATTTACGTAAAGAAATTTCCAAACACTTAAGCGGTTGGTTAGTACTTAGCATGCCTTACTGGGAAGATGTAAAGGCACAATATCTAAATGCCATCAAAAATACTTCATTAGATTCAGATAAAATTGCTAAGTATAAAGCCAAATTTGAAACACTTGCCAAGTTATATTATTGCGGTGATATGCTTAAAACTATTGATTGTGCTGCTTCCACAGACTTAGATGTATCAAATTACTTAATGGCATTACAGTACAGGCTAAAAGGTCTAACATGTGGTCAAAAACATACAAATCCAACAAGACATATTGCTGTTACCGACAAAAACGAGCGTTTTGTAGAGTTAATGAAAACCCCTGTATATAAATATCTATCTCGCGTAAGCCAGGAAACACAAGATCTACAAACAGGCTACGACGATATATTTAACATCCCTATTAACAAATTAGCAGATGAATTATTTAACCGCATAGTTGCATTGCAATATGAAGCCGATCAAACAGTAACTTGCCCTATACAACACAGTTTCTACAATGGTAGATATACTCGCGATTGGGATTATATCCATATTAAAGATAACCACATAACCAACCTTGACCAAGCGCTAGAAGTTGCAAACGTAAACTTTAAGGATTGGCTAGATATGGACTTGCACGAACAAGAAATTGGAAGAAGACTTCACTAGGATTAATTATGGAAGAAGAACACTACGATTTTGAAAATGGCACAACAGATGCATTTAATCTATATGCAGCCAATATATTATCAGATGAAATTGATGTAAAAAAGTATACCGGCGGACGTTCACTCTACATTACAGATAGCGTTATTGGTGAAATAAATTTGCGTGAAGTTATAACAATGTATTTAAATGACAAGGTTAGTAGCATTTTACCTAACTGGCAAGATATTAAACGTAAATATAGGGCAGCTTGTGCTAAAATTCCTTTTGAGGAATTTCCTAGCAAGTTTCCAATTTATGAAAACAAACTAAAAACTATTGCAAAACTAAAATACTGTACTAATATACTTAAAAATGTAACTAATACTGATAGTTGTGATTTAGATACATCTAATTACTTATTGGCAATATACTATAAACTTACAGGTCTTGCCTGTGGTCAAAAACATACAAATCCTTGCGTAAAACCTAAAATAACCGATAAAAACGAACGCAAATATAAATTATATGATAATCCCGTATTTAAATATTTAATGTGGGCATCGTGTGAAAGTTACAGTTCTCATATTAATTATAGAGAATTATATAACACCCCTATTAACAAATTGGTAGATGAATTATTTGAGTATATAGTTAAAACTCAATACGAATATAGTCGTACTGTTATAGAACCATGGATTGGCATTGATAAAGATGGCCACTTTGAACAAATAAATGATGCAATATTTGTGCTTACGGATAATGGAGTAAACTCTTATGCTGAAGCTGAGAGATACGCAGAGAATAGTTTTAATGAATGGTTAATCGAAAAAATGCATACGCTTGAAAATGGTATGAAATTTTAAAAAATAAATAATTATTAAGAAAATGCTTATTTATAACAAAAACTCACTAATTTGATAGTGAGTTTTTTCTAAATTAATAATTAATAAAAACTATATTTAATAATTAATAAATAATTATATTTAACCTATTAAATTGGTACATTAACTTATTTCGTGTGCCGATGCCATAAAAAAGAAGATTGAACCAACCTTTCAACCTTCTTTAATTTTTTATAAATTATTCAATGATTTCAGTAACAACACCTGAACCAACTGTACGGCCACCTTCACGGATAGCGAATCTCAAACCTTTTTCGATAGCGATTGGGTTGATTAGTTCGATCTTCATAGTGATGTTATCGCCTGGCATAACCATTTCAGTTCCTTCTGGAAGAGCGATTGTACCAGTAATATCAGTTGTACGGAAGTAGAATTGTGGACGGTAACCATTAAAGAATGGAGTATGACGGCCACCTTCTTCTTTCTTCAATACGTAAACCTCAGCACTAAACTTAGTGTGTGGAGTGATTGAACCAGTTTTAGCTAAAACTTGTCCTCTTTCGATTTCTGTCTTTTGGATACCACGGATCAATAAACCAGCGTTGTCGCCTGATTGAGCTTCTTCCAAAGACTTACGGAACATTTCGATACCAGTAATAACAACTTTACGAGTTGGCTTGATACCTACAAGTTCAACTTCTTCACCTAGTTTGATAACGCCACGTTCAACTCTACCAGTAGCAACAGTACCACGACCAGTAATTGAGAACACGTCTTCAACAGGCATCAAGAAAGGTTTTTCTGTATCACGAACTGGATCTGGGATATAAGCATCAACAGCATCCATCAATTCCATGATAGGAGCACATGCTGGATCATCAGCATTACCAGCAGAAGCAGCTTCCAAAGCTTTTAATGCACTACCCTTAATAACTGGAGTAGTATCACCAGGGAAGTTGTATGTTGAAAGCAAATCACGGATTTCCATTTCAACTAATTCCAACAACTCAGGGTCGTCAACCATATCAGTCTTGTTCATGAAAACTACGATGTATGGTACACCAACTTGACGAGCAAGCACGATGTGTTCACGAGTTTGAGGCATTGGACCATCAGTAGATGCAACTACTAGGATAGCGCCGTCCATTTGAGCAGCACCAGTAATCATGTTTTTAACATAGTCAGCGTGTCCTGGGCAGTCAACGTGAGCGTAGTGACGCTTAGCAGTTTCGTACTCTACGTGTGAAGTGTTAATTGTAATACCACGAGCTTTTTCTTCTGGGGTATTATCGATTTGGTCGTAAGCGCGCTTTTCAGCAAAACCCTTAGCAGCCAAAACAGTAGTAATAGCAGCAGTTAATGTTGTCTTACCGTGGTCAACGTGACCAATAGTACCAATATTAACGTGTGGCTTTGTTCTTACAAATGTCTCTTTAGCCATTTTTTAATTTCCTCCATAATATATGATATTAATAATTATAAATGCATTGTCTTTATAAGTCAAGCATTTTACTTAAAAATTTTAAACATTTATCTTTTGATTTCAATTCCTTTATGAACTTCCTTGTCAGATTGCTTGTTAGCGTTATTGTTGGATTCTGCCTTACAATCTTTATTGGTTGTTTCGATAATTAGTTGCACTAGAGTGGGTCTAGATCTGTCAACATGGCCTAACGTCCCAATTCGAACGTGGTGTTTAGGCTTTTTATCTTCCATAAAATCCTCCAACAAATTTAAACATTTAAAAATTTTAATATATAATAATTCTTCAACTATGAGAATTGCTCTCATAGTCAAAGTTTATTATTTAAATTAGCCCTTTTTGCGTTCGCCAGCAACTTTGTCAGCGATGCTTTTAGGAACTTCTGCATAGTGGTCAAATACCATAGTAAATTGTCCACGACCTTGTGTAGAACCACGTAGGTCTGTAGCGTAACCAAACATTTCTGCAAGTGGAACTTCGGCATTGATTACTGTGCCACCAGGTTTTACATCAGTACCTGACAAGATACCTCTACGAGAAGTTATACCTCCCATAACTGTACCTAGATAATCATCAGGAACAACAACTTCAACCTTCATAACAGGTTCAAGTAGCACTGGGTCAGCCTTAGCCATACCTTCCTTAAACGCCATAGAACCAGCAATCTTAAACGCCATTTCACTTGAGTCGACATCGTGGTAAGAACCGTCATAAACAGTTACCTTGAAGTCGATAGTTTCGTATCCTGCGATAACACCTGCTTGAGCAGCCTCTTGGATACCAGCGTCGATAGGTCCGATAAATTCCTTAGGAATAGCACCACCAACGATTTTGCTTTCGAATGCATATCCTGCATCACGTTCTTGAGGTTCAAGAATAATCTTACAGTGACCATATTGTCCACGACCACCAGATTGTTTAATGTACTTACCTTCAGCTTCTACACGCTTACGGATTGTTTCCTTGTAAGCAACTTGAGGTTTACCAACGTTAACGTCAACCTTAAATTCACGAAGTAGACGGTCAACCATAATGTCTAGGTGCAATTCACCCATACCAGAAATAATTGTTTGACCTGTTTCGTGGTCAGTGTGAGCCTTAAATGTTGGGTCTTCCTTCATAAGTTTAGCAAGAGCCAAACCAAGTTTTTCTTGAGCATCTTTATTCTTAGGTTCGATAGCTTGGTCAATAACTGGTTCCATAAACTTCATTGATTCAAGGATAATTGGATGATTTTCATCACAAAGTGTATCACCAGTACCAGAGTCCTTCAAACCTACGATAGCACAAATTTCACCAGCTAATGCTTCAGGAATATCCTCACGTGAATTTGAGTGCATACGTAATATTCTACCAACACGTTCCTTTTTACCAGTAGTAGAATTTAGCACGTAGCTACCAGCAGTTAACTTACCGCTGTATACACGAGTAAATGTAATACCACCTACGAATGGGTCGGTTGCAATCTTAAATGCCAAAGCGCTTAGAGGTTCGTCATCACTTGACTTACGTTCAGCTTCGGTACCATCAGGAAGAGTTCCCTTAATAGCAGGAACGTCCAATGGGCTTGGCATATAGTCAACTACAGCATCCAATAACATTTGGATACCACGGTTTCTTAATGCTGTACCGCAAAGTACAGGATTTAATTTTAATTCGCAAGTAGCCTTACGAATAGCTTTCTTTATTTCTGGAACAGTGATTTCCTCACCACCAAAATATTTTTCTAATAAAGCGTCGTCAGTTTCAACAACAGCTTCAATCATTTGATTTCTCAAATTTTGTGCTTCTTCCATCAAATGTGCAGGAACATCAGTTTCTTCGATTTCCTTACCTGTTTCGTCCTTATACCAATAAGCTCTCATTGTGATAAGGTCGATAATACCTTCGAAGTCAGCTTCTTGACCGATAGGCATTTGAATTGGCACAGCGTTTGCTTTTAACACAGAGCGCATATGACCAACAGTACGAAGGAAGTTAGCATCATTCATGTCCATTTTATTTACAAAACAGATTCTTGGAACATGACAGTCAGTAGCTTGGCGCCAAACTGTTTCAGATTGAGCTTGAACACCCGCTCTTGCACTAAATAACGCAACAGCACCGTCCAAAACCTTTAATGAACGCAAAACTTCAACAGTAAAGTCCACGTGTCCAGGTGTATCAATAATGTTGATAGCACAATCTTGCCAGTTACAGTGAGTACATGCAGAAGTAATAGTAATACCACGTTCTTGCTCTTGAACCATCCAGTCCATTGTAGCTTCACCGTCGTGAACTTCACCTAGTTTGTGGTTAACACCAGTATAGTACAAAATACGTTCAGTAGTTGTAGTTTTACCAGTATCGATATGAGCCATAATTCCAATATTTCTGATTTTATCTAATGGAGTTGTTCTAGCCATATAAATTTTTCTCCTTTAATTTTGTGTATAAAGATAGCGCTAAATATAATGAAAACGGCTAAAGCCTTATGAAGATATGAAGAGTGCTAACGCACATGAAGACGTGACTGAAGTCACTTATTGAGGTTAATTATACAATTTTCCGCAATAAGCAAACTTATTTGCGACTTCATAAGCGAAGCGACTTCATGCTTTCATAAGCGTAAGCGACTTCATATTAATATTGCCCTATCTTTACTAGATTAATAACGATAATGTGCAAAAGCTTTGTTTGCTTCGGCTTGTCTGTGCATATCGTCTTTCTTCTTCACAGCACCACCAGTTGAGTTGCAAGCATCAACGATTTCGGCAGCAAGTTTATTTGTCATACCTCTTTCGCCAGATCTTTTGCGAGCATAACCTACCAAAAATCTAATACCTAATGTTTGACGGCGTTCTGGTTTAATTTCCATTGGAACTTGGTAGTTAGCACCACCAACACGTCTTGCCTTAGTTTCAAGTACTGGCATAATATTTTCCAAAGCATTTGTTAATGCTGTTAATGGTTCAACATTAAGCTTTTCACCAGCAATTGTCATTGCATCGTAAACGATTTTTTCAGCAAGACCACGCTTACCGTCAAGCATTACTTGGTTAATAACCTTTGTAACAACAGTTGAGTTGTAGATTGGGTCAGCAAGTACTACACGTTTTACAGCAGCTTTTCTTCTTGACATAATTAATTTCTCCTTTTATAAATTCAATTTGCATAAATACTCTTTATGCACGAGCCATATTGTAAATACAATACAGAATTTACTTTGAGATTTCTCTCCTTCAATCAGTACACCGACGGTGTATATAAAAGTACACACATAGTGTACACACGGTTCTTTTAAACAAAAGAACAATTTACTATCTTGTAACAATTATTACAACATTTAAGCAAAGACTTAATTTATGCAATTACAAGATTACTTAGGGCGTTTAGCACCATACTTACTTCTACCTTGTTTACGTTTTTGAACTGCAGCAGTATCCAAAGCACCACGTACAATGTGATAACGTACACCAGGAAGGTCAGGCACACGGCCACCACGAACCAATACTACGTTGTGTTCTTGCAAATTGTGACCTTCGCCTGGGATGTAACATGTAGTTTCCTTACCATTAGACAAACGAACACGAGCAATTTTACGTAACGCAGAGTTAGGCTTCTTAGGTGTTGTGGTTGTAACGCTTACGCACACACCACGTCTTTGTGGGCAACCTTTATCAGAAGGCTTACCATTCTTAACACTTCTTAATAAGATTGATTGGCTCTTCTTCTTGATACTTGCTCTACCATTTTTAACCAATTGATTAGTTGTAGGCATATTCTCCTCCTTATAAATTTTTGCAACCAATTTGAATCAAACTTGCAACTTAAATCCAACCCTTTAAGCATTAAACTTGATGTTACAGCCGGCAGCAAACACTATAACGACTATATTTTAACAAATCACACAATCATTGTCAAGGGGTTAAACAAAAAATTATATATATAATATATAAATATTTAAACATTATGCCCAAATACGCTAAAAGCAAATCGAATAAAAATCGTTATTGGCTACAAAAAAATAACACCTACCACGGTTGATATTGAGAGGTTTGTAAAATGGGTAATTTCAAAGGATATAACTATTGTTAGTTATTTTGACGGAGATGACGAATTTGATGAAAAATATAGGTATATAAAACTTGATTAACCGCTATAAAAAATAGACAAGAAACCTTGTCTATTTTGTTTTTATAATGATAATTTTGCTATTTCCTGTTG
>JBGVOQ010000013.1:0-2298 GCA_045126575.1 Candidatus Onthoplasma sp.
TACCGACGATAAATTAAGGGCAGAAATCGATAAGGAGTTTGTAACTTGGGCTACAAGATTGATAGATGATAAATACAATAGAGAAAATGGTCGTATAAGATAAATTTTATAGTTTAACAAAATTTTAAAGCATGGGCAAATAACCAATTGGAACAGGAATATGGCGATAACGACAACTTTGGTAGATAAATTATATGGTTTAACAAAATTTTAGATGTTAAGCCATTTTTTTTGCAAAAGTGATTGACAATTGAAAATTTGGGTATTATAATAATGTTAAAGGTCAAAGAAAGTCAAACTTTTAACCTTAAATAATTTACCAGGGTAAATAGCATTGGTATAGATATGATATTTGGCCACTGGTAAATATATTATATAAATAAAAGGAGGGCAGTATGGCAAGTAGAAGCGATATAATAGAGCAATTTATATTAAATACGCTAGCGCAGGACAGTTTTATTGAACTTAGCAGGAATGATTTAGCCAAGTTTTTTGCATGTGCGCCCAGTCAAATCAACTATGTGCTTAATACACGTTTTACGCTTAACAATGGCTATGTTATCGAAAGCGTGCGTGGTGGCGCCGGATTTATCAAGGTTACTAGGCTGTCAAACAATCAAGCCAATATGCAAAATTTGATTAACCTGTGTTCTGGTCCGCTAACTGAAATAGAAGGATATCAAATCATAGATAACCTAACCGAACGTAGCAAGTTGTCGGATTTGGAAAACAAAACCTTAAAACGTGCTATTTCGACAAAAGCACTTAATAATCCGCTAAATATGGAGGATATGTTAAGGGCAAATATTTTAAAAGAGATTATAATTGAGGTAATGAAAAGGAGTTAATTATGTTGTGTGATAAATGTAAAAAATGTGAAGCGTGCTACCACTCAACCTTGGTAGTAAATGGCGAAGTAAAGTCTACTCATTTGTGTGAAGAGTGTGCGGTTAAGGAAGGGGTGTTCAATTCGGTTCGTACATCAATATTTGACGAGTTTAGAACTTTGACCAACTTTTTAGGCTTTGATGATTTTGATGATAAGGTTTGTCCTAATTGCAATTGGACTTTGAGGCAATTTAAAAACTTTGGCAAGCTTGGCTGTGGAGAGTGTTACAACGCATTCGAAGAAGAGATTGAAGATATTGTCAAACGCATTCAACCATATACCGAACACAATGCTGAAAATATCGAATTTAACGTGCAAGGGCAAAAAGCGCAGATGTCTAAACAACAACGCTTAATAAACCTAAAATCCGATTTGCAAAAGGCTATTAAGGAAGAGCGATACGAAGATGCTGGAGCAATTAACAAGGAAATTAAACAACTTGAAAAGGAGATTGAGGGTGAATAATATTATAAGTAGCAAGGTAAAATTTGTACGAAATTTAAAGGGTGTTGCGTTTAATACAAATACAAATTCCAAGGCGTTAAACGAGGTGCTAAAGTTGTCAATTGATGCCTGCAACCAGTGTGGGCTAAAGGCTGAGATGCTTAGCAAAATCAACGACAAAGTTATTGAAAATTTGATTGAAACAAACACGCTTGAAAGAGATTTTGTAAATGATATAAAACACAAAGGATTTGCAACCAGCGACAATGCAACGGTTCAAATTAACGGCACCAATCATATTGAAATTTTTAGTAGCGATAGTGATATATTAACTGCATATAACAATGCAAAATTAGTTGACAAAATGTTATGTAACAAACTAAACTTTTTGTATAGTGACAGGTATGGATTTTTAAGTCCTGAACTTGACAAAATTGGTTGCGGAATGCAAACTGAAACACTTGTGATTTTGCCAGCGCTAAGTCAAGCAAATGCTATAAAAAAAATACCGCAATATTGCGAAAAATTAGGATTTAAAATTCGCCAAATTAACAATCAAAATTCCATATATTTAATTGTGTCAAATGCGAGTTTGGGTTACACCGAAAAACAGATTTGTGAACTTACTTCGCAGTATGTAAATAATGTTATAAAATGTGAAATTGAAATGTGTAAAAATCTGGCAAATGATACACTTGAAATTGTGGATAAATCTGTACGAGCTAAAGCAATTATTAATAGTTGTTTAAAAATAACGGATATCGAATTATTTAAATTAATTGGTGATATTTTGATTGCAATTAATTCGGGATTGGAAGATGATAAATTAAACAAACAAATAAATAATTTATTTAATGTAATTAAAAATAAAAATTTAAATAATAGTGAAAATTTGGCAAAAATAATAAAAAATATTTTAAATTAATAAAATGCCAAAATACAACAATAAACAACTTAACATAAGT
>JBGVOQ010000014.1:0-22440 GCA_045126575.1 Candidatus Onthoplasma sp.
CTTGAACTTTTGGAATTGAAAAGAACTAAATTCTTTCCTTACCTAAGTATATATTAAGATAAATTGTTCTCGCATCCATTAACTGAATGCATTGTTAATATACCACATACTAAAAACTTTGTCAACACTTTTTTAAAAAAAATTTAAGAAATTTGCAAAAATTTTAAATTTTTAGCTCCAAATTACCAATTTTGACCACTTTTTACCACTTTTAACCACCTCGCATGGCAATTTTTATGTCATTTGACGTAAATTCACTACCTTTAATCATTAAAATCCAATTTAATAAGTTTCTACCAATTTCAAATCGCTATCAGACCCCGAGTCGCTATGGTTTAATAATTTGAGTTTTGCACTAAGGTCACTCTTGGATAATTGGCTATTAGGAGTTTCGAGCAATTTTAGTTTTTCGTATCCATATTTCATCATTCGACTTACATATCCCTGATTAACACCTAAAATTTTACCAATTTCGCTTTGTTTTAATTTTTCATTTCCAAACAGCCCGTATCCGTAGATAATTGCAATCCTTTCCTCTTCTTTTAGGTATTGCAGATTCTTTTTTAAGGTCTGGATATTTTGCTCGTGGATAATACACTCCACAGTATCGTCATCCTCACCTATGTAATCTTCAAGATAAAAAACGTCACCGTCAAAACTGTTTCCAACTGGCTCATTAATTGATGACACATTGCTAAGGGAACTAATTTTGTTGCGTTTGCGATACTCCATTCTTATTTGGTTGATTACTACCTGCGTTGCGTATGTGGAAAATGCAACATTGCGGCTTATGTCAAACGTATCCACCGCCTTAATTAAGCCCATCATTCCCACACTATACTCTTCAATGTCTTTGCTAAGTTCATAAATCCCAAACCTGTCGTGCAATATTCTAAACACCAGCTTTTCATTACCCATAATCAACAATTCTCTTGCTTCACTTTGTTCTAGTGGAATGTTATTTTGCTTATCTAGGTGATATTGATGTAATAACTGCTCGTTGCTGGCGCTATCGAGATGTTCTTTTTGAGTTAATTCGTATATTCTTTTCTTTATAAAATTTGGTTCCATGCCTATAAATATATGCTAAGGGCTAAATGAAAGAATCGCTTGCTACAAAACTTTTCAAAATATAAAGTTTTTCGACAAAATGCGCCATATATATAATAGGTATATAAAATTAGTATCACTTACTATAATATTTACCCACGGCAGAGTGTGATACACAAAATTATGGATTAGTTAAATAATTTTTATAAAATTTTGAAAAATCTATTGACAAAACACTTGGCATTGGGTATAATATGCAACGTAAATAAATATTGATGTGCCTAAGACTGCAAGTGCTTTTAGCGTAAATAACACTTAGTTATGCTTGTTGAGGTGAGATTTTAAGTAGATTAATTGTGTCTCTTATGTCTTTTAGGCATAGGAGATTTTTGTTTATAACGCATTATAAGGAGGAACAAATGTCAGCTAATCAAGAAGCAAAAAAATTAGTGATAGATGAAATCAAGCAAAACATTAGCAACGCTAAATCAATTGTTTTGGTAGACTATCGCGGAATCACTGTTGCTGAAGATACTACTCTACGTAAAGAGTGCAGAAACAATAACGCTGTATACAAAGTTTACAAGAACAGACTTTTTAAGAAAGCTTGTGACGAATTAGGCATTACTGGTTTTGACGCTTACCTAGAAGGTACTACAGCATTTGCATTTGGTATGGAAGATGAAACTTGTGCTCCTCGTGTTATTAAGGCTCAAAACAAAGCCCTTAACAAATTGGAAATCAAAGCAGGTTTCTTAAATGGTCAAGTTATTGATAAGGCTCAAGTTGAAAAACTTGCAAGCATTCCTTCAAAAGAACAACTTATCGCAAACCTACTTGCTATGCTCAATGCACCTGTATCTGCTCTTGCACGTGCTATTCAAGCAATTGCAGACAAACAAAACTAGTTTGGTGGAACTTAACCACTAATGTTGGTCAAATCATTTTAAAATTTGAAAGGATAAAATATTTAAAGGAGAGTTGTTTATTATGACAATACAAGAAATTATTGATGAAATCAAAACAAAAACAGCTGTTGAACTATGTGATTTAGTTCACGCATTAGAAGAAGAATTTGGCGTAAGCGCTGCTGCCGCTGTTGTTGCTGGCCCTGCTGCTGGTGCTGAAGCTGCTGCTGCAGAAGAAAAGAGCGAATTTAACGTAGTATTAAAGTCTGCTGGCGCTAACAAAATCGCAGTTATTAAGGTTGTTCGTGAATTAACTGGTTTAGGCCTTGTTGATGCTAAGAACCTTGTTGAAACTGCTGATGCTGTTATCAAGGAAAACGTTCCTACAGAACAAGCTAAAGAAATGGAAGCTAAGTTGAAAGAAGCTGGCGCTACTGTAGAATTAAAATAATATTTCTTATAATGCAAATCAAAAATCCGCAAATTAATTGCGGGTTTTTTTATTATAATTTAGATGTAAAAGTAGGAATATCCTTAAAGGTCTTTAACCTAGGATTTCCATCGCTACCAATAACGAAAGATGAGGTAAAGTTATCACTACCACCATGATAATACAAATTTTCGCCACCATTAATAGTTGCATATCGGGTGTACGCTCCACTATCACACTGTTGAAGAACTATGCAAAGCTTTTGTAACGCCTTAATCTCATTCATTGAAGGATTTGCATTAAAAGTTTGCCTTAAAACTGTTTGACACTCCAAAAGCATGTTGCGATTTATTTCGTATTTTTGTTGAGCAAGGTCACCCTGCTTGCTGCCACCAAAATAGTAAAAGCTGGTAAATTCCTGCCCTTCGGCAAAAATAAAATCCAACATTCCCCAATACTTCGAATCCACACCCAACTCGGTAAACAGTTCTCGTGCAAATGCCTTGTTTGCCAACTTATGCTTGCCACGCCACTCCGAATTACGGTCAATAGCATATCCTTTACCTATGTCATGCGCTAGTATCGCAATTTTTATAAACGGCAATATTGGCTTAGGAATTTCTGCTAATTTGTAATCATCTAAAAACTTAAGTACCGCTTCCGTATGTTGACCTACTGTGTAACCTTCCCAAACTCCGGAAGTTTTTAAGAATATGTCTTTAAGTTTTTTATTTTGGTAAACATATTGCATTATTTCACTAGCCGAGGCTTCTTGGAAAAATTTGTTAACTTCTTGGTCAGCAAAAATACTGTTAATTTTAGGATTAATCTCACCAAAACGCTCGCTAGTAGCGTTTGCTGTGTCCTGTAACTGCTGCTCGGTAGCGATTGATTTTAGGTTGAAAATTTCAACCACTTCAATATCTTCACGTAAGGTTGCGCTGTGCACATAACCCTTAACTCCAACAATACCCAACTCGTTACATAATGATAACACATATTGAGTGCTTGTTTTAACTGTAAACTGCTTGCCCTCAGGTGTAGAAACCAACATACTACCGGCATCACTAAGAGCATTACCCAATTGAGCACTAGGCACAAGTTGCATAAGTCTTCGAGAGTTTGATGCAGATATTATTTGTGTTACACATTCTACCAGTTCAGACTTATCTTTAAAACATCTCATCACATTGGAATTGTTTGTTAAATTATTGCAAATCTCATCAATGTCACCATCTTTAAACAATCCATATTCGGTCTGTGCATATCTGCGTTGAATTTCTGCTTTTATATAAGGATATGCTGTTCTATACTCAAACTGTATTGGAGACAATTTACATATAGAAATTTGGGTTAAAGTTTTTATAGCCTGGTTAAACTCTGCCATTTGCCTAGGTGTTAAGCTACTTATTTCAAAGGTTCTATCAAAAATAACATAATCCGGAGATTGTGGTACAATTTTATATGTTTCGGCTTGTGGATTTGCCTCGGTTAATCTTGCCCTAGCAAAACGTTTGGCAACATCCAACTCCGCCGTGTATAAAACACTAATTTTTGCCACATTACGATTACCGGTATTGTTGCCTGCATTGTTGAAATTAGGGTTAACCTTCCAGCCCGAACCATTGCCAGCCCTTCCATGATAAATATCTATATCCTTAACATATTTCATCACACCTAATTCTACCAACTTGCGAATAGCTTCATCTCTTTGTGCTTTAAATGTCTTTAAAGTTATCATTGTAAATCTCCTAAAAAAATTATATAATCACATTAGCATTTTGTCAATCAAAAATTTCACTCATCCAACTTTCATTTTATAAAAAGCCCGGATTCAAGTCCGGACTTTACAATAATCTAATTTACTTTAACAATATTTGCTAGAATAATGCTAGAATCTTGGTCAACTGCAAAAACAATATGCATTCCTGCTTGTATTGTGTAAGCGGTTGGTGTGCCGTTGTTTAAAATAAACTTATACTCAAAAGCACTTTCAGTTTGGTTGATAATAGTTACAGTGTTTCCACAAACTTCAATAGTTTGATTTAACTTTTGAACATTGCCATTTGTGTCAGTGTACACCATTGTGTTAGAATCACTTTCTGCACTAAGATTAGTAACTTTAATCACATAAGCATCCAAACTTTGTATTGAAATTGGTATGTTTAAATCTGTAACGCTTGCATCCTTGTACTTTTTATTTACTTGCAAAGTAACAATCACTTGCTTAAAGAACTCTTCAACCACATCACCTTGCTGGTCGGTTTTTGCCCTTGCAACGTACGCTGTTTTAACACTGGAATCCATACCTTCAAATCTAACATCTACAAATGCATTATCAATATTGGCAGATATATCTCCAACATTAATTTTTAAAGTTTTGTTGGTGCTGTGGTTGATAATATTAAATCTAATTTCAATATTTTTAGAGTCCTTTGAAAGTTTAAAATCAAGGTCTTCCCATGTTTTAAGGCTCTCGGTTTCAGTAATTAAACCATCAACCTCAATTTGTTGCATTTTATCGTTATTAGCCAAATCGCCGCCGCTTATACTCGCCTTGGTTATAGTTGCTTGAATATCTGATGAAATAAATGCAATTTTACCTTTAAATGTGTAGGTTTTGTTTAACGATAAACAAATACCAGTAATTGCAATCACAGTCATAACAACTGATAGCACTATTGCTGCAATACCTACTTTCACTTTTGTTTTTGTAGTCATTTTTATCCCCTTAATTGTTTATACTTTTAGTATAACTTTTTGTACAAAACTTTGTCAAACGTTTTTAATACAAAACCGCAATGTGTAAAAATTTATTGTTCTCACGCCACCTATTTTAAAATAATTAGTATAAATATTTATTTTGTTTAAATTGATTTGACAATGAATTATTGTTATTATAAAATAATATTAATTTTAAAGGAGAGCGTATGAACAAAATTACTATTGATGGAAATGGAGCAATGTCGCATATTGCATATCTAATGAACGATATGGCACTAATTTATCCCATCACTCCAAGTTCGCCAATGGCTGAAAATTGTGACACATTTGCAACATCTGGCAAAACCAATATTTTTGATAACGTTACTAAGATAAGTCAAATGCAATCAGAGGCTGGTGTAGCCGGCGCATTACATGGAGCACTGGTTAGCGGAGCTCTGGCTACCACATTTACGTCAAGTCAGGGACTGCTATTAATGTTGCCCAATATGTACAAAATTGCCGGCGAGTTATTGCCTTGCGTAATTTACGTTTCATCACGAAGTGTGGCATCACATGCGCTTAACATATTCTGCGACCATAGCGATATATATTCTTGCTTACAAACCGGATTTAACGTAATCAGTTGCACCAGTGTGCAAGAGGCCAACGATATTGCTATTGCTGCTCAACTTGCCGCTGTGGAATCTAGCACGCCATTTATATGCTTTTTTGACGGATTTAGAACTTCGCACGAAATTAATACTATCGAGCAAAGCACTAAGGACGAAATATCTTCACTTATTAATACTGACTTGATTGAAAAATTTAAACAACGTGCATTAAGTTGTTACAATCCACATGTAAAAGGCTCAAGCCAAAATCCAGATGTGTTCTTTCAAAATCGTGTTAAATCAAAACAATATTACAATAATGTAATCAAATCAGTTCAAAACGCCTTGGCAAAATCCGCCACCATCACCAACCGCTATTACGATACAATCGAGTATTATGGCGACAAGGATGCGACCGACATAATTGTTACCATGGGTAGCAGCGTTCATAGTGTTATTGAGGCAATGCCTTATATGAAAGGTTCGGTGGGACTTGTTAATATACGATTACTTCAACCTTTTGACGAACAAACATTTGTATCTTTACTACCTAAAAATGTAAAAAATATTACCGTATTGGAACGCAACTTTACACCGAATGGTAAAAATCCAATATATTCTGCAGTGGTAGATGCCGTGTTTAAGCACAAAATCAAAGCCAACGTGCTTGAAGGAGTGTACGGAATTGGTGGTAAGGAATTTACGCCTAACGATGCAATATCTGTGTACTACAATATGCGTGATAAACAAATTTCACCATTTAGTGTTGGAATTAATGATGATGTAAACAACAACTCATTAACACCTATTAATATTTACAACGAGCCTAGCATCGATTACTGTATTCGCATATACGGCATGGGTGGTGACGGCAGTGTATCCAGCGCCAAAAGCATAATTAAAATCTTATCTCAAAAGGGTTATGCTCAGGGATATTTTGATTATGATAGTAAAAAATCTGGAAGTGTAACAATTTCGCACATTCGCTCAAGTAGTCAACCTATTAATAAACCATTTAATTGCCAAAAAGTTGATGTTGTCGTGTGCAATAACTCATCATTTTTAAAAAGATTGCACCTAACCGATTGTTTGATTGATGGTGGAACACTGATTATCAATTGTCCTTATACTGCAAAAGAATTAAATGAGGCTATGTTAAACACTTGCAAAAAAGATATTAAGGATAAAAATATAAAAGTATATATAATTGACGCAAATAAAATTGCATTAAACAATAATCTAGGGAATAAAACCAATAATATTATGCAGTTAGCATTGTGGAAATCAACTAATATAATTCCTTACGAAAAAGCTTTTGAACAAACATGCAATAATATCAAATCAGTATTTGCTCGTAAAGGTGCAGAAGTGGTTAATAATAATCTATCGGCGCTTAAAAGTGTTGAGAAATCGATTAAATCAATTAAATATTCTACATTTACAAAAACAGAGGAAATAAAAGAAGCGCCTAAAACTGAATTTTACGAAAAAATATTTAAACCTATATCTTCACAGCAAGGCAACAATATACCTGTTAGCGCATTTACTGCAGACGGCAGCATGCCTACTGGCACATCTAAATTTGAAAAGCGTGGAATTGCAAGCGAAATACCTTGTTGGCATGCCGAAAGTTGTATACAATGCGGCCGTTGCAGCATTGCCTGCCCTCACGCAAGTTTACGACCCGTAATATTTGATAAAACCGATAAAACTCCTAGCACGTTCACATCTAAAAAAGCAATACTTGCAGATGGAGAATATCGTATGCAGGTAGAACCGCTGGATTGTACTGGCTGTGGCGTATGTAGTCAGGTGTGCCCTATGAAAGGCAAAGCAATAACTATGGAAAGTAGCAGCGAATTGAAAGAAATTGAACTTAAAAATCAAGAGTATGCATACACCCTGCCTCAGCGTCAGCCATTTGAGCCAAACACGGTTAAGGGTTTACAATTTAGCAAACCATACTTTGAATATAGCGGAGCATGCGCTGGCTGTGGCGAAACACCTTATATCAAAATGCTAACCCAACTATTTGGTGATAGAATGCTAATTGCCAACGCAACAGGCTGCTCTAGCATATACGGAGGCACTTTCCCAAGTTGTCCGTACACTAAGGACGGCCTTGACCTTGGTCCTGCATGGGCAAACAGTTTGTTTGAGGACAACGCCGAATTTGGTTATGGCATAATGTTAGCCAGCAAGGAAAAACGCACAAACTTTATTAATACCTTAAAGCAAACCGAATTTAGTAAAGGTATTCAGCCACTTGTAAATAAGTTCTTGCAAGATACAGATAATCACCAACAAAATCGAGAATTATTGCAACAACTAAACCTTTACTTTGCTACACGAGGAATTGAAGATAGCGATAGATATCTACACCAAAATCTAGGTCAATTAATTAAACCAAGCACTTGGATTATAGGCGGCGATGGCTGGGCTTATGATATTGGATTTGGCGGGCTGGACCACGTAATTGCTAGCGGAGAAAATATTAATATCTTAGTTCTTGATACAGAAGTTTATTCTAACACAGGTGGTCAAACCAGCAAGTCAACACCACGTGGTGCCAGCGCAAAGTTTAACCAAACCGGAAAAACTACTAAGAAAAAAGATTTGGCATCTATGGTTATGTCATATAAGGACGTATACGTTGCACAAATTAGTATGGGTGCAAATCCTGACCAAGCAATCAAGGCTTTTATTGAAGCCGAAAATTATAACGGACCAAGCATAATTTTGGCATACAGCCCTTGCGTAAGCCATGGATATGACTTAAAATATAGCCAAACGCACGCCTTTACAAGCGTTTCTAGTGGATATAATACATTGTTTAGATACAATCCAAGCGCCGAACCTTGCATGCAAGTAGATAGTGTGGAACCTTTTAGCGATTATAACGAATATGTAAGTAGTGAAAATCGATTTAAGGTGCTTGGAATGGTAAATCCAATGAAAAAAGACGAACTGCTAGCAGCATCAAAACAAGATGCTATGTCAAGACGTAAAAATTATGTAAACAAATCAAAAGAATAATTTATGTATATTTTGTCAAATTTTGCACAAATTACTAATGTATATTTTGCAATGCAATATCAATAAATTGATTTATTTCAATTAGGATTGAATTTGCTTAAAAGTTCTACTTTTACAAAATGTATACTGTAACTTGCATAACCTAGTTATAATTAGTTACTTTTAGGTTTTATGCCGCTTAAAAAAATCCTGCATCAGTAGGATTTTTTTAATATTTAAAACTAATAATTGCATCTTAATTAAAAATTATTTGTTTAACTGGGCTAAAATTTCCTCACAAATTTCGCTCACCGATTTTACACCCTTATCTACAACTATATCACAGTTTTGTTTTATGAGATTATCTATTTTATCAAATAGCAACAATTCCTGTTCCAGCCTATTCATATCCCATTTAGACCTTGCAATTAAATGCGCCTTGGATAGCGCTATAAAAACCTTAGGCATTTTAAACATTTCAAAATTGTCGTTTGATACAAACAATTCCTTGGAAATACCTAGCACACACTTATTAAATTCTAACGCTCTACTAATACTAGATTGTTCCAATTGTGATAGTTTATCACTGGCATCTGCTAGTGATGTAGAATAATTATTTAACATTTCATATTCCAAAATCTCGTCAATATCAGCATACAAAAATCCGAGCTCTTTAGATAGCCCTCTTATAACATCTTGTCTTAAACCTTTATCCAAACAAACTATAAGTATGTTTTCCATTAACTCTCCTCGCAGAGTTTACCCCTTCAGCCAACACACCTTTGTAATTTAACTCGATAAATATGATACCAAAATCAACATATTTTTGCAACTAATTTTAAACCTCGTAACGAATACCTTTTACTTTTGACAAAAATCGACACATTTCGACAGCATTAATAAGAAAAAATCAAATAATTCCCTACTTAACATGAGTATAGTTTTAGCAAACAATAACATGTTAATTTATTTGCAAATCTTTTAATAATTTAGTATAATAGTCGTATGAAAAAGAAAAGTTTAACAATTTTAAATGCCGGAATTGCTTTTGTTGTATCATTTATACTTTCGCAATTTACACTTTCAATCGGCATTTCTATCACCGAATCAATAATGTCAGCATTTGGCCGTAGTAGTACTCAGATAGAAGCCTTTTTTAAAACCTCTACAGGATATCTTTTAAAGGCCATTTATTTAAACATTGCTTTTATAGCAGTGTTTATTTGGTACTTTAAATCAATCGACAAACGTGATTTTATCCAAAAGCCAAACAAGTCAACACTAAAATATGCGATAGTGTGTATTATTTTTGGTTTGTTGTCATTCTTTCTACTATCAGGGACGCTTAATCACTTCCAATGGTTTGTAGAAAAATTAGGTTACAAGCAGGACCCAAGCCCATTTGCACTTAACTCTGTAAAAGATTTGCTAATTTGCTACGTATCCCTTGCAATTATCCCAGCCGTATGTGAAGAATTATTGTTTAGAGGTGTAATCATAAATTGCCTAAAACATAAGGGCGAAATATTTGCGATTGTGCTAAGTGCAGTTATGTTTGCAATATTCCATCTATCACCAATTCAACTTATTTATCCAATATGTTGGGGATTACTGCTAGGCATTGTGTACTTGCGCACTAAGAACATTTTATTTCCAATAATAATGCACTTTATAAATAATGCATTTAGTATAACTATTCAATATTATATGTCATCTTCCAACGCCGAAAAATTTGAACCTACAGTATTTTTGGCAATCTATTCTATCGTGACATTGGCAGTTTGGATATTGGCTATGGTATATATCTTTAAGGACTTTATACAACACCGCAAAGTAACATCTCAAAGTGTTACTTCAAAAGATGATGGTTCAAACCCACCTTCAACCGAAATTCAATCTGACAGCACTAACACTAGTCAACAAACTAATACCTATAACAATTTAGTATTTTACGGTTCTATTGCTATAATGGTGTGTATATACATTTTACTACTGTTTGCATAAAATTAGGTTTATTGGAATAATAATCATAGGAAGATATAATGAATAACAAAAAAATATTTACAATCAACTTAATATACTATATTTGCATGTTAGCGGTTGCAATTATTTTTTTGCTTGGATATGCAGGTATTATAACTAACACCTTTCTATCCTCGTTTTTAATTCAAGGTATTGTTATGCTAGCAATACCAATAATACTATATTCACTATTTGTAAGCAAAAGTATAAAACAAACATTTAGTGATTTTGGCTTTAAAAAAATATCTTTAAAAATTATCCTTATATCAATAGGCTTAGGATTTGTGCTATTTTTTGTAAACAACTATGTCGCAGATATATTCTATGCAATATTAACAATATTAGGCTATGACAATTCCATTAATATTGCCTTAAATGTAAGTGATATCGGTTTAGAATTTTTGCTAACGGCTCTTGTGCCAGGTTTTTGTGAAGAAGTACTCCACCGTGGAATGTATATGCGTGGCAGCCAAAAACAAGGCTACACCCGCTACGGATTGTTATTTTCATCTATACTATTTGGCTTAATGCACCTCAATGTTCAACAATTCTGCTATGCGGCAATATTGGGAAGTTTGATGGGTATTGTTGTTATTGTATCCGATAGCATTTATCCGGCAATGATTATACACTTTATGAATAACTCCTTAAGCACCTATTTTGTATACGGATATCAACATAATTGGCCTCTAGCCGATTTGAAATATAATATTGAAGTTTTTATATTTTCGCAAAATCTAATTTTGTGTATTATGATGTTATCCACACTAATTTTTGTATTATTATGGGCATATAAATATTTAGTTGGTCAAATTGCAAAATGCAAACAAAAACAAATTGCCGCTCACCTTGCAAAAGACCTAAAACTAGACCAAGCCGATTACAATGAAGTCCAACTAAAACTTAATGAAATAGAAACCGTACTAGAGCAATCCAGCCCTAAATCAAGTATGAGTATCACCAACGAAAACACCACCGCACTTAACTTTGTAGATAAAGTATTCTTGTATTCAAGTATAGTGCTAGGCGCACTAATAACCTTCTGTTCATTTGTCTGGGGCATTTTATAAAAAGGAAGTTGAACACTTCCTTTTTTATCTACGTATCCAGTTAAATAGTTTTGGAAATCCGCTATGTTGGGCGCGCTTGTGCTTTAAGGCATTTATTTTATTTTTATACTCTATGGCCTGATTTAGCGCAATTAGCGGAACGTCTTTATTCTGCTCAAATATTTCGGGCAAATTATCTTCAGTTATCGGGTGCTCCAACCCAACATCACCAACCTCAATTGTATATGATGGTATTTTAAGTGTGCGAATACACCAATCCTTATATCCACCTGCGCTGTTTTCGGTAAAAATTAGTGAATATCCGGTAGCAAGTGCAAGTTTTTCACCTATTGCTTTGTCACGTGCAATATCTTCCTCACTTTGCCCTTGAAATCCATAAAAAATCACTTCTCCCTTTGAGTGGTACGATATTGTTAAACTAGGCTTGGTTTGCAACGTAAAATCAATTAGGCTTTTGACTTCACGTTCACTATTAGGATAAAATCCTATAAAATTTTCCGTATTGGGGCATCTAACGTTTTGCCCACCCTGTCCCCAGTCTGCATCAAAGTTGGTGTTTAAATCCACCAAATTAATATTGGCTTTGTACTTAGAAAAGTCAAAACCATTATTGGCTAACGACAAGTATTGTTTAGTAATATCACATGGCACCGAATTTATGCCATCTAACACAATTTCAGCACCATCAGGATTGGTAAAAAAAACAAAATAAATTCCACCCTGTTTTACCTGTTCGGTTGCATTTAAGTAGCGTGCTTGCTCAATCATTAGTAGGGTTGAGATATATTCACGTGCATGTATGCCACCCTGGATTAAAATTTGTACACCATCATAACTTCCCACGTGTGTTGCCAGTATATTTTTACCCAAAGTGCTTTTTCCTGCATTAAATATTTCCAAACCCTCATCTTGCAAATCCACAATACGTTGAACCAGTTCTTGATATGTCATAATCACCTCTATTTTCTATATTCAATTACAGCAATTTATGTTCCAACCAATGTCATCTATATTGTTTGACTTTTGTGTAAAATGTGGTACAATTATATCAATTAATATTCACGAGGTAAATTATGGATTTTATGAAATGCGCAATCGACCAAGCACAAAAAGCATATAGTAAAAATGAGGTTCCTATTGGTGCTGTAATAGTTAGAAATGGCAAAATTATATCACGCGCGTATAACACTCGTGAAAAAACTCAACAGGCACTAAATCACGCCGAAGTCATCGCTATCCAAAAGGCTTGTAAAAAACTAAAAAGTTGGAGATTGAACGACTGTGAAATGTATGTAACATTAGAGCCTTGCTGTATGTGCGCTGGCGCAATACTAAATGCACGCATTAAGCGACTTCACATTGCATGCCTTGATGATGCACACGGTGCAGTTGTGAGCAAATACAACATTTTAACAGATGGGACGTTATATCACAAAACAGATATCATTGTTGGAGAAATGGAAAACGAATCAAAAAAATTAATGAAATTATTTTTTAAAAATTTACGAAATAAAAAATAAATAATAAATTATTTAAAATATTAATTTTATATAACAACTTGATATAATAATTATTAAATTAATAAATTTTTTATTTAAATAATATGCTTAAAAATAGCAATTTGTTTATTTATTGCTATTTTTTAATATTTATTAATAAATATTTTTATATCATCTTTGGAGAATATTTTAAATAAATATATTATTACCAAATAAATAATTATGCTAAATATTGCACACAGTACAAACATTGCACTTGGAACAATAATTTTAATAGCAATCATTATCACCATCAAGAAGACACAACTCAAAGTCAGCTTGCTCAAAAACCTTAAATCAACAATGTTGTATAAATATTTTTGAACAGCATATAGATTTAGTATTCCGGAAACAACGCATGACAACACCATTGCAATTGCATACGCATACACACCAATTCGTGTACTTGGCACAAACATCAATTCAATTATCAATTTTGAACACAGCGCAATAGAAAGGTTTATTATTGGCGCCGATTTTTTGTTTATATTTTGAAGGATAACCGAACATATTTGACTTATGCCTGAAAATACGATTCCAACGCTTGATATAATTAGCAAGTTTTTAGCAACATATATACCATCTACACCAAAACCCACTAACCCATCGCCATATATCAGCCTTATAATGTTTGAGGCATTAATTGCAAAGAAAATTGAACAAGGCAAAGCCACAAACAAAATAAGTTTAAACGAAAATTTTACCCTATCCCTAAACATTTCTAAATTTTTACTAGAATAGGCGCTACTTAATGCCGGCATAAGCACACTTACAAGCGCAAATGAAAATATGTTAGGAATTGATATAAGTGATGACACCACACCAGATTGAAGCCCATACAAAAAGGTTGCCGATTGCTTAGCAAAATTAACGCCTAATAATTTTACAACCAAAAAACTATCCACTAAATTACTTAGCGGCACCATAACCGAATACAGCATTATTGGGTACGAATATTTAAAAACTTTCTTACCTTCATCTACGTATTGACCGGAATATCTAATTCGCAGTTTCTTTGCTTTCAATTTTAGATACACAAAAGCCACCAAATCACCCAGCACATTGCCAACTATCGAGCCAACCAAAGCACCTAAAACATAATATTTTTGCAAGATTAACATAAAACCCAAACCAAGCCCAACCCTGGTTATTTGCTCAAACACGTTTGAAAGCGCAGATACATTAAACTTTTCACAACCCTGAAAGTACCCTCTCAACACAGCGCAACCGGCAGAAAAAACCAATGACGGTGCCAATATAATATAACAAATGTAAATTTTGATTTCGCCTTGCAGAAGCGCCAACCCTTTGCTTCCCAAGACCAGAATAATTGCAATACACAAACTTATACTTACAAGTATAAATGTTGCGCCACACACCACACCTCGCCTATCGTTATCTTGCTTTTTGCTTGAAATAAGCCTACTAACCGACATTGAAATTCCGCTAGTAATTAGAATTGTCAAAAAAGAATATATTGAAAACACCATTTGATATAGCCCAATATTAGCACCTAGTATGCGTGTTAAAACAACACGATACACACCTCCAATCAACTTTGCTACAACGGAACATATTAAAACCCATGATAAATTTTTTATTATACTTGACTTCATATTATTACTTTTTGCAAAAAATGATAAATTTATGTTTTTTACTAGTCAAAATACAAATAATCTTATATAATATAACTATGAAAAAGAAATTTAAGTTTAAAAAGTTTATATACGCTTTAGCACCAATGGCAGGTGTCACTGATTTTTCATTTCGTGAAATATGCTCTATCATGGGTGCAGATATGGTTGTAAGCGAAATGATTAGCGCAAAAGCTTTAGAATACAATAATGCTCGCACTCAAAAAATGCTTAAGGAAACTTCCTCGTGTTTAAAGTCGGTACAACTGTTTGGACATGACCCAAAGGCGGTTGCAAAAGTTGTTAGCAGCGGAATTTTGGATAACTTTGATATAATAGATTTTAACTGCGGTTGCCCTGCAAAAAAAATTGTTGGCAACAATGATGGCAGCGCCATGATGCGTGATGTTGAAAAAACACGCAAAGTTATTCAAGCCTTGCGTGATAACACCACCAAGCCAATTTCAGTTAAATTTAGATTAGGCATTGACGACAAAATTAATTACATAGAATTTGCAAAAATGTGCGAGGAAGTAGGTGTGGACTTTGTAACTCTACACGCACGCACACGTGAACAAGGTTACAGCGGAGAGGTTGACAAGTCCGCATACAAAACTTTGATTGATTGTGTAAACATCCCTGTTATTTGGAGTGGTGATATCAAAACAAGTAAAGATGTTGCATACGCAAAATCAATTGGTTGCGCCGGAGTTATGATAGGCCGTGAAGCGCTTGGCAACCCTGAACTATTTGCAAAGTTAAAACGCAAAAAACCAACACTTACCAAACAACAAATCGTATTAAAACATCTTGACGATATGCGTGAATACTTTGGCTCAGATGATGCAACCTTTAGTTACTTTAAAAAGCACCTATTATGGTATTTGAAAAATTATAAAAATGCTACCGAATTAAAAAAGCAAGTTTGCTTTATGAATAACATTGATGAGATGTACGAATTTATAAAAAACAATATTTAAAAATATTGTTTTTTTATTTATTAAATTAGAAATAAATATTTAAATATTAAATTATTATTTAAACAATTATGTATTATTAAATTTATTTAAATATTGCTTATTTATAGTTAGTTGTGTAATATTATTAATATTTTTTTAATTAATTTTATTTAATTGGTTTTATTTAATTAAATATTTTATTGATTTAATTACAAATAGGTATTTATTAATAATTATGGTAATATTTCTGCTAGGAAATTGGAATATGATTTTACCACTTTTATTGTGCTTTCATCAAAACATTTATCTTCCATAGCAATCACAATTATACCACCCAACACATCATCATTTTTTACAATAGGTACAAATAGTTCACATATTGGCGATATATCAAAATCCTTAACTACTTTTAACATCTTGCTATCGTCCTGACATTTCCGCACCACTATGTCACGCTTGTACAAAACGTCCTGAGCCTCGCCATCAAGGCGTTTATCTGTATACTTCTTTTTGCTAGCACACACAACCTGCTCCGTATCACACACAAGGATATCATGCTCGATTACACACTTCATTGCATTGATAGCGGTAGGCGCATAATCACGCATATTATCCATTGGCAAATATTTGCTTAGTAAAAATTTATCACCCTCAACAATTCCAATTTGCAGACGAGTACCCTCCTTGATATCCAGCATCTTACGCATCTCACGAGGCAACACAATTCTACCAAGCTCGTCCACACGTCTAACAATACCTCTTCCTTCAAACTTTTCTTCCATAATACACCCCTTATATTTAAGATGTATATTAGCTATAAAAAATATTCACAACACAAAAAAAATTACCAGTAATACTGGTAATTTTTTTTAGCCTTCACCCATTACATACTTACATGTAGGCAATGCCACAATCTTAACAAACTGACGTGAAATTGGTCCGGAAATCAAGAAGCATTGTCCTAGTGGAGCGGTAACAATACGGTCTTGCTCGGTTTTGTTGATACCACCGGCCGAACTATATAGTTTTAACAAGTCACTCATATCATTTGGTGCCATTTGGAAAATCAAGCTATATTGGCTGGCGTTAATAATAGCCGCCGAACGACGTTGAATTTCCTGCGTACCTAAGAAGTCTTTAATATTTTGTGTAATAACAATTTGCATTCCTTGGTACTTACGAATACGTTTTGCCATTTCCGCCATAAAGTTAAGCGCAACTGGGAAATCCGGGTCAATAAACATATGGGCTTCGTCGACCGCAACAACAACTTGTCGCTTAATATCCAAACCGTATGTCTTTTTGTATTGTTCGTTAAATTTCTTGTTGTTAATAATTTCGTTGTTTAGGTACTTAAACACCAACAACATTTGTGCGTTTGCCAACTGGTTGTTTTTACTTGCGAATAGTGTTTGGAAGTTAAATGTAATCAAAACTTCGTCGGTCATAATGCTTGTAGGACCGTTCCAAAGGTCAGAGTTACGTCCACCCGTTGCAAACTTTTGAATATAAGTTCTTAATACCAAATAGTTGGTTTTTAAATATGAATCTTTTTCAGTTTTTAACTTTTCGTTGATAAGCGCATACAAGTCATCAAATATCGGATAATCGGTAGCTTCCAACTTGGTTAGGTCAGTTTGAGCACTAATTCCCTTGTTGTTGTAAAGTTCAACTACAAGAGTGTTAAGCAACTCAAATGCGTCCGAACTAATACCAGCAAGAATAATCTTAAAGAATTGTTCCAAGAACTGCAAGTGAGTGTAGAATGTTTTGTTGGTAAATCCGGTAACTTCCTCATGTTCGATTTCATTACCATTTTCATCATACTCAGGATACTCCGCCTCAGCCATATCCTGCTGCATATTATCAATATCTTCCAAGCTTGCCATAATGTGGAAAGGATTTAGGATACCGCTTTTGTTGGTACCAACGTCAATAACCTTACCACCAAGGTTTTTGGTTAGTGTTTCATATTCTTGTTCCGGGTCCAGAATAAACATCTTAGTTCTATCGGCTGCTAGGTTAGCAAGGATAGTTTTAGTAGCATAAGACTTACCCGAACCGGACTTACCAATAATCATCATATTAGAGTTGATACGGCCCATCTTAGAGTCACGCATAAAGAAGTCCGCAAACACAGGATAGTTAGATGTTGTAAAGCCAATAAAGAATCCTTTAGGGTCTTGCATATATGATGCCACAAATGGGAATGCACCAGCAATCGTTGTTGTAGGCATATTACGTGCGCAGTTTTTGATGTTTTGCACTTTACTAATATTTGAACTCACAAACGCATCAACTTGACGACCAAACATTTCATTGGCACGATAACCTTCTTGACGCAATATCGCCTTCAATTCCTTACGATTTTCCTCCAATACAGTAAAGTGGATAGATACATCATAAAGCATTTCGTTATTGGATTTTAATTGATTTAATAGTGTACGTAAACTATCAAGGTCATTTTGCTGCTCGATACGTTTACTTTCGGTGTGAGTACGGTCAAGTTTACTTTCCTTTTCCATAATAACACGGTCAATAGCACGTTCACCTTTTTCCTTATCTACAGGTAGCATTTTTAATACAACACGTGACTCGTCCATTGCAAATAGGTTCGCCGCCCAGGCATTTCCAACCTCTGATGGATAATCGGAAATGCAGAATTGCCTGTAGTACTTTCCATCCATACGCATACGTGCTACCTTAAACTCAATTTTGCCTGGCAACATCCAGTTTTTGTACTGACTAGGTGGAAGGTTATCAGCCTCACGCTCGGAGAACACTTCCTTGTAGTTAGATTTTAGGAAAACTACCAACTCCTTGTTATAAAGTATATGTGTTTTTAGGTTGTTTTGGCCTGCACCTAGGTCGTTACCAATACCAATAACAGTTTCCTCAAGGTTGCCCTTGTCGCCACCAAATACTACAAGATAGAAGAAGTCTTGAAGTATAGGTTCAGCATTCATAGCATTTTGTAGGAACGCAACACGTTCCCTAAATATTTCGTTACGTGCATACAACTCGTCCGATGTGTAGTAGCCTTGCTCGTAAAGTCTGTTTAATAGGTCATATTTTTCATCATCATTTTTTAGGAATTCGTCAAATCTAACAGGTCGACGAGATTTAATAATCATAGCCGACTGCTCTTGTGTTAGACGTCTAAGTCCTCTAGCAAATAGGTCAATTAATGCATCTTGAGTTTCCTCTTGCATCAGTTCCAATGCTACCGGCTTAATTTCGATTACCATACCAAAATATTCGCCAAAGTTTAGATATTTACCAGTATCAATACTGATAAATGGTGTAAGTTCCGCCATATTGCGATAACCACGCAACTTGGTTTTACCGTTAACGTATTTCTTTCTAAATGCCGCAAACCTTAGTAGCAATACCAGCGAGCCATACAGCCTTAATCCATCATCAATAGGGATAAAGAATGCAATAGAAATAATAATCCAAGATAATGCAAACCAAAGTTTGTATTCCCCAAAACCTTTACTTAGCAGGATTAAACCCAAAGCCGCAACGCAGAGTAAAAACATTATCACATCACCCAATGTAATATTCCTTGCAAACTCTACTTTAACCCTAGTTCTACCAGGTATATATCTAATCATCTTTTACCCCTTTTGTTGAATTGTTATTAATTTGTTACTTTTTACCTTTACCAATATCTTTATAGTCGTCCGTAGTTAAGAATTTCAACTTCTCATCAAGTATTTTTTCAGTAGTCTTAACAATACCGTCTGCAGCTGCGCCAAATTCAAAGTCATCTCTTGCTGTTTTATTGGCTTGAACCTCTACCTTCAACCTACGATCTTCTCTAGCCACCATCCTCGAATAAGTATCCCCCATAGCACCAAAACGGTCATAGAACCTATCTAGATGGGCCGTACTGGCTTGAGCGGCAAACTTTGAGTCTGTAGCTAATCTTGTGTCAATCTCATTTTTATGTGTGTTGAATGCATTTGTCGCCGACATAAATGCCCCACTATTTTCATTCCAACGAGCCAATTGGGCTGGATCAAGTCCGCTTGTATTTCCACTCATAAGATCTGCAATCTGGGCAGCAGATGCTTTATGCCCCAAAATTTGATAAGCTTGAGCCATAACTTCTTGTTTAGCCGCCTCCAATTGTTTAAACACACCAAGATTTTCGGTTTGAGCAGTCGTCTTCTTTTCGTTCTTTTCCAATTCCGCTCTACGATCATCAGTTTTAAGCTTAACAGATTCCAATTGTGCCATCTGTGCAGCAATTTTCTTCATAGCATCTGTATCACCGGCACTTTGTGCTGCATTATATTTTGCTTGCAGCTCTTCCAGTTGTTTCTTTTCAGCAGCCACTTTTTCACGACCTTCATACTCTGCAAGTTTTTTCTTGTTAGCATTTCCAGTTAGTATGTTGGTAGTATCCATTTCCTTGAATTTTTCTTTTCCGGCTTTCTGAGAATCTTGAATATGTTTAGCTATTGGATTTTTTAATCCGGCACCACCCATTGCACCGCTTAGGAATGCGCCAAATTGTTTGCCCTTCCCCATACCTAGAGCCTTAGCCTCCTTGGCTCCAGCAATACTTCCAACAAAAGCACCGGTTGCCTTACCCACAACAGCCTTAGTAGGTTTCATAGCACCGCTTTGAGCTGCTTTACCTTCGGCAAGAGCGTCACCAGTGCCAAACCAGCCACTAACTGTACTAATCAATTTTTCAGCACTTGTTATTGCGACAATATCAATAAATAACACCGCCAAACCATTAAAGATATGATTGTTTCCAAAGAACTTTACTTGATTAAATGCCGGTAATACTGCAAACACAAGATTCATTACACCTATTGCGCAATATGCCATGGTTGCATTTTTTACCATTTCGCCAGTCCACGACTTTAACACAGCATCACCCTTGATTGGGAACATTGCCATTAACGCTGGGCTGATTGCATAGTAAACTGTCATTTTAAACATACGAGAAATTAATCCCCATGAAATTTTACCCATTGCAAATATCAAGAACACACCACCAGCCCAAACTGTGATAAAGTTTATTCTCAGCACATGATAATAATCACGAACTGTGCCATAATACCATTTATTTCCTCCGATAATACCCGCTAAATAAGCCTCGTCTACCGCAGTTGCAACGCCATCCCAGTTAACATTGCTATAATCTATATCGCCGCTTGAACCAGAAAGTGTTATACCATTGGCTGATAAATCGCTGATATACTTTTTATATTGAGGAGATGATGTATCAACACCTGCCCTTGCAGTCAAGTGTCCATCTCTAATCATGGCTTTAAATTCTTCCACATTTTCATCATCATTCTCGTCTCGTAAACGATTTGCGTTATACGCCGCCGACATAAACAGCATATCACTGGTAGTGCTAGCACCACCAATTTTTGTTGCACCATCAATCGCCCTTAGTACTACGTTACCAACAAGTAAACATACTATAGTTGCAATTGGCACCAACAAGTACATTAATAATGCTTTTGTCATCGACCTTAAGATTTCACCTAGAGGTTTTGGCTTTTCCGCATATATGTTTTTAACTATTGCAAATATTGTAAATATTATTAGCAATATCATACTTAGCGTAACAATGGAAAAGAATATCTCCTGCACCACATCTGTATTAATCAAATACAACACCGGGTCCTGGCTGACAGTATCCTTTCCTACCACAAATTCTTCAATACCTGCAAACTTCTTATACAATGTTTCAAACAAATCAATTATTATAAAGAATATGTCACATAGTCCCCAAAATATCGGCGCAATTAGCATTTCAACAGTCTCTTCAATAAAGTCTCCTATCCCCAACACCGAACTTGACGCTATTACCTTTAACAAATTTCCCATAAATTATCTCCTTAAATGGAATTTCATTTGTAATCTATAACAACTTTAAATAACTTACCAAATTTTTAAGCCCCAAAATTAACGCTAACCTAAAGCCATTACCCCAAATAATTATACTATAATTATAGTATAAACTTTTTTACTTTATTTATCAAGCAAATAAACAATGTTTTTGTATCTTTTGCACACAAAATTACCACTTAACCTAGCAACACCATCACTTTCGACCACAATCCTCCCTCCGCACCTCCGCATAAAAAAAGAAGTACTATCAAGTACTTCTAATCATAATCTATTAACATTTAAACACTAACATGCTTACACATTGCTTAACAAGGCTTAGTGTATTGCCAATCATAGTATCTCCCTTGGTTTCGTCAAAAATGCCACCAAAGTCGCTAGATTCAACTTTTTTATTTCCTGCATCATCAACTAACCAGCCTCTTAGCGCATAGAACAAACCAATCAATACAGCAATTGCTACAATTGAAATTGCAATATTAATTAATGTTGCTTTAGCTTCCTCACGCTTGGTTTTATCGTCTGCCTTCATCATCTTGATACCTACTACTATTGCCCATACCATACCCACGCTACAAGCAATAACCAAAATTGGTACCAAAATCTTATCAACA
>JBGVOQ010000015.1:0-57466 GCA_045126575.1 Candidatus Onthoplasma sp.
GGTAATGCTGGGAGATAAGTGATGAGTAGAATACAATCAAGAGAAAATGCTTTTAAGCTAATTTATTCTAAATTATATGTTGGAGATGCAGAAATTTCGCCTATCGAAGAGATAGACGATTTTTGCGTATCATTGGTAAAGGCGTTTACCGATAATGCTGAGCAAATCAAGCAAAAAGTGGCTGAAAACCTAAAAGGTACAACAATTGCTAGAGTATACAAAATAGACCTGGCGCTTATATATCTTGCTATTGCCGAAATGCTATATGTTGAAAATAGCGAATATAAGGTGGTTATTAATGAGGTTGTAGAACTTGCAAAAAAATATTCAACTGACAAAAGCCCTAAATTTATTAACGGATTTTTAGCAGGTCTTGTAAAGTAATGTTTGCCTTAACAGTTACGCAACTAAATAAACGAATTAAAGATATTTTGGAAAACGAGGTAATTCTAGAGCATATTACAGTAATGGGCGAAATATCTTCTTTTTCTATTACACGAGGTATTGCATATTTTAATATCAAAGATGATGATAGTTTGCTTAGTTGTGTGATGTTTAATTGTCCTAATAGTTTTAATGTCGGCGACAAGGTGCAGGTAACTGGTAATATAAATTACTATGTCAAGGGTGGCAAGTTGTCACTTAGTGCTACTAAAATTGAAATTATGGGGCAAGGTGAGTTGTATCAACAATATTTATTGCTTAAACAACGTCTTGAACTTGAAGGATTGTTTGACACTAACCTTAAAAAGCCAATACCAAGGTTTGTTAAGCGTATAGGAGTGATTACGTCCAAAACGGGTGCGGTGTTGCAGGATATAATCAATGTAACCAGCAGGCGTAACCCAACAGTTGATTTAGTGTTATATGATACTCAGGTACAAGGAGTAGTAGCGGTAGACCAAATTGTAGAGGCAATCAATTTCTTTTCAGATTATGATAAGGTTGACGTTATCGTGGTTGCACGTGGTGGTGGAAGTTTGGAAGACCTTCAGCCATTTAATGAGGAAGCAGTAGCACGTGCGTGCTTTAAGTGTAACAAACCAATTGTATCAGCGGTAGGGCATGAAACCGATTTTACAATTATTGATTTTGTTTCAGATTTGCGTGCCCCGACACCATCTGCAGCAGCAGAATTACTTGCATTTGACTATTATGACACATGTGATGCACTTAATGGCTATATTGAACACTTCAACCGCCAGATAGAACGCACCTACAACGAGTATGCTATGATGATAAGTAACTTCGTGGCAACCTTTCAAGATGAGGTGAAGGAACTGGTATTTAAGTTAGAATTAAAAGTGCGTGAGTTATTAAATACTTGCGAGAATATAGTGCTTGACAAAGTAGACAATTCAATATATAGTGTAAATTTACTTTTAAATACACTAGATAAACTAAATCCAATCAATTTATTACGTTCCGGATATGCAATAATAAATAAAGATAAAATTCGCCTAAAGGACTATACAAAACTAAAAATTGATGATATAATAACAATAGATACAAATACCAATCAAATAACAGCTAAAGTTATTGATAATAAGGAGAGGTAATATGTCAAAAGTTATAACAATATGCGGAAAGATATGCTGTGGAAAGACCTATTACTCAAATATGATTAAGCAAAAAAATAATGCAGTTATTATGTCGTGTGATGAACTTACTAGTATAATATTTAATAATCAGTTGGGTGATAGGCACGATGAAATGATGATTAAGGTTAAATACTATCTGTTGCAAAAAACATTGGAAATTGTTAATGCTGGAACAGATGTTATTTTAGATTGGGGATTTTGGTCTAAAGCGGATAGGCAATATATTAAAGACTATTTTAAAGCTAAAAATATTGACGTTATAATGCATTATATTGATATTACAGACAATACTTGGAGTAAAAATATTATGGAACGAAATAACCGAATTCTAAATGGGGAGGATAAATCTAACTACTATTTAGATGATGGACTAATAAACAAATTACAATCTTTATGGGAAACCCCGAGTAAAGATGAAATAGATGTTTGGTATAAATTGGATAGATAAATAAGGAGAGAGTATGAAATTAGAAGATAGTATGAAGCGACTTGAAACAATCGCTGGAGAACTTGATAGTGGTGAAAAAAGTTTGGAAGAATGTTTAAAGCTTTACGAAGAGGGCGTAAAACTTGCCAAATCCTGCCTTGATAGTTTAGAACAAACTAAGGGAAAAATTACAGAAATTAAAAAGAGTACAAATACGGAGGAAAATTTATAATGGATAATCAAGATTTTGTAAAAGAGGTTGCGGATATCAATACTGATTTTGCAGGTTGGTATACTGATGTTGTATTAAAAACTGATTTAGTGGATTATGGCCCAGTTAAGGGCACAATGGTAATCAAACCTTATGGTTATGCTATATGGGAAAATTTACAAGCCTATGCGGACAAGCGTTTTAAGGAAGTAGGCGTGCAAAATGCATATTTCCCTATGTTTATACCAGAAAGTTATTTAAAGCGTGAGGCAGAGCACGTTGAGGGCTTTGCACCAGAGGTTGCGGTAGTAACATTTGCTGGTGGTCAAGAGTTAAGTGAAAAACTAATCGTTCGCCCAACCAGTGAAACTATCATTTGCGAGATGTATGCTAAGTGGATTAAAAGTTATCGTGATTTACCAGTACGTATGAATCAATGGTGTAACGTTGTAAGGTGGGAAAAGACCACTAGACCATTCCTTCGTACTAGTGAATTCTTATGGCAAGAAGGACACACTGTATATGCGACACCAGAAGATGCTCAAGCAGACGTTGAACGCATGCTTAATATTTATATTGATGTGGCGCAAGAATTGCTTGCTATACCAGTACTTAATGGTCGTAAAACTGAACGTGAAAAGTTTGCAGGTGCTGTCGCTACATATGGTATCGAAGCAATAATGCGAGATGGTAAGTGTTTGCAGGCAGGTACTAGCCACAACCTTGGTCAAAATTTTGCTAAGGCTAGTAACATCCGCTTTCTAAACAAAGATGGTGTGTTAGAATATGGTTATTCTACATCATGGGGTATTAGTACACGTTTGATTGGAGCGTTGGTTATGGTGCATGGTGATGAACGTGGACTTAAGCTTCCACCTAATGTTGCGCCTATCCAAGTAGTTATTATCCCAGTAGCATCACACAAACCTGGTGTTATTGAAAAGTGCCAAGAGGTAGCCGAGCAGTTACAAAAGGCAGGAGTTCGTGTTAAACTTGATGACAGCAAAAACACTCCAGGATGGAAGTTTAATGAATACGAGATGAAAGGTGTTCCAGTTCGTCTTGAAATTGGACCACGTGATATCGAAAACGGAGTTGCTACATTTGTGCGCCGTGATACTAGGGAAAAAGCTCAGCTTAACCTTGATACTATCGCAACTGAAATTCCATCAATTTTAAAGCAAGTACAACAAAATATGTTTGATATGGCAAAACAAAACCTTGACAATGCTATTGTTGAAACAGATGATTATGATACAATGGTAAACGAAATTAACAATAAAAAGGTAGCATTAGCATATCATTGTGGTGACAATGCTTGTGAAGAGGAAATTAAGAACAAAACAACAATCAAAACACGTGTAATTCACTCTTATGATGACACTCACAAGTGTATCCATTGCGGCAAACAATCTAAATATCGCGTATATTTTGGTAAGCAATATTAATTGCACGCTATTTATGTCATTTTGACGATATTTAGTTTAAAAGGGTAGGAGACTACTCTTTTTTTGCTATCTGTTGACAAAATGTAAGAAACATGTTATATTTAATTTTAATAGGAGATTATATGAGCACTAAATTCACTTATGCACGCAGGGCTAAGATAGAGGAAAATATACCAGATAATTATCAGCGTATTGATATTAATACATACACTCCAAATAAGCATATAGTGCTAGATTTGGGTGGTAGTGGAACTATTAATGACCAAGCTACAAACGGCAATATGAAGATTATTACTAGTATGTTGGGTGGATTTGCTGATGATGTAGATGTTATAGGCGTTAACTATAACAATGGGATTGAAAATCGTTATATTGATGACAATTGTATAGAGTTGGTAAGAAGATTATTAGTTCCATATGTAGTAAAAGATGGTAAACGTTTGGACATTGACACAGCATGCAAAAATATGCGCAATGTTACTATTTTTGCGCACTGTTATGGTGTTGTTGGCATAATGAGCTTGGTTGTACCAAACCTTAAAGTAGAACTATTGGAATTGGGCTATAATGACGAGGAATGTAAACAGATTATATCCCAGATAGTAATGGTTGCATATGGTTCAGATTTTTGTGACACCATTAGAGATGTGAAGGGTGTGTATTTCCTATCCTTATCTGATGAAGTATTTATGTCCGGAACTGTACATGTTGCCAATGAGTTGATTGAAAAACTAGATAACATAAACATGGTTAAAACTGATAGGGAATTGTTAGACCAAATAAATCCCAATAGGACAATATCCAGTCAGGTGATAAGTTTTTTAAGAAATCACAGGCGTGTATATAGTTTACATGAGGATAACATTGTAAGGTTATTTGCATACGGTGTATATCAAACAGATGGAAATATTTGGGAAACGGACCATGCGATAGGCGGAATGGCTAGAAATGAAGATTGGAGTAAGCATGAAAATGCGTCTTCAACAGGTGACTGCGTGTCAATGTGCTTGGCTTGTGTATTATGTAGTTCGGTTGCAAATAGTATACAAAATAATCAAAGTACACAACATATAGAGTTTGACATGGATGACTTACACCAAAACATTGATAATATTTGTAAGGCTCATAACTATGAACAAACTAAATTAGATAATGTTGATTTGCAACTTCTATAGGGTAGGAAACTACTCTATTTTTTTATGTTTCAATAAGGAATATCAAATCAACATAATCTTAACCGCAAAATAAATGGCACGGGCTGTTCGTTTGTGGCAAAGTGTATGGTATAATGCAATCAAGTATGCTATAATTAGGATAATTATAGTTGTTTTGCGAATAGATGCAAACCTAAATATAATATATATTTGCCACGCAGGTCAACCCAATGAAAATTTTAGTAAAAAAGGTTGGATAGGAGAGGTATATGTTAAAAATTTATAATTAATTTTGTAAAAACAGTTGAAATTTATTAAAGTTTATGCTATTATATACAAGTAATTAGTATTTATTTGATTTAACCCCCTTAATAATCAATGGATAGTAATTGCACAATTTGCCCGTATAGTCTAGAGGTTAGGACATGGCCCTCTCACGGCTAGGACAGGGGTTCGATTCCCCTTACGGGTACCATAGTTTAGATCCTTATCGTTTGGTAGGGATTTTTTTATATTTTTTACATAAAAACTTACCAAATTTTAATATTGTATGGTATAATATAATAAATTATAAACAAAAGGATAAAAATTTGGAAAACTTAAGACAAAAACTAAAGATTTTTAATTATAGACCGCTTGTCTTGGTTTTTTTGGGTCTTTGTAGCGGAATACTAGTTAGTCATTTTGTATTTCACAAGCGTATCATTACATTTGTTGGAATTGCTATTGTAGTGCTATGTTTAGCGCTTTATAGTATTTTACACAAGAAATTTAAGTATGTAATTATCTTTGGCCTATGTTTTATATTAGGGTTTGGCGTATTTAATGTATATATGAATGCACGAATGCATCAACCTAATGATTACACTACTAAATATGCTCAGGGTGTGGTAACCAGTATAACAAATAGGGGAATTTGTTTGGAACTAGTGGTAGAGAATGTGGTAATTGATGGCGAAAAATTGGATTACAACGTTAGTGTAGACTACTACAACACCTATCAAAGTGGATACGAAAAAATAGAACTTGGAACAATAATAGGATTTAATATCAAAAATGAATTTTTGCCTAATTATTACTATAAAGGCATACCAAATACGGAAGTGCTGGCTAATAATATTGGTATGTCGATAGAAACACACGCGGTAGACATAGTTGGTAATAGCAATTCGGTTAGGTATAAATTATTGGATAGAATTAGAAACAATTTAAGCAAAGGTCTAAACAATTTAAATGGCGAAATGATATATAGCGCAATGTTTGGTGACAGGACAGAGTTAAGCCGTCCGCTATACGGAGCATATAAGGACGCAGGACTAGCACATTTACTGGCAGTGTCAGGTTTACACGTTGGACTGGTTATTGCTATAATTTATTGGATACTGAAAAGATTAAAGGTAAATGGTTGGTTACGTATATTGATTGTAGCGCCAATACTACTAATTTATGCTTATATGTGTGGCTTTTCGTATTCGATTATACGTGCATGCATTATGGCGATGGTGTTAATGATGGCACCGTTTGTGTTTAGTGAATATGATTTGCTAAGCAGTATCTGCTTTGCAGGAAGTTTGATATTATTGGTAGAGCCAATTGCACTATTTGATTTATCGGCACAACTAAGTTTTGGCTGTGTGTTCGGTATTGCTATGATTTATCCTGTATTTAAAAAATTACTTGCAAAGATACATATCAATAATGCGATTGCAGATAGTTTTTGTATCAGTTTAGCCACAATTGTTAGTACGCTAATATTTATGGCATACTATTTTGGAGGCATTCAACCAATAGGACTATTATCCAATATTATTACAATACCAATATTTTCGCTACTGTTTAGCATAACGTTTATTGTTTCCCTGCTAAGCTTGATTTTACCATTTATTTCGTATATACTAATTTTAGTAAACCCCTTGTTTGAATGGTTAAATTGGTTTATAATATTTATATCCAAACATTCAGTAGGGATACCAATGCCGAATGTAAATTATCTAACAATGATACTGTACTGCATTATGCTGGCATTTGCAAGCAAATTTAATCTTAAAAAAGGCATAACCAAACTAACTATGGTTGGACTGTCGATATGTGTGGTGGCATTGCAGATAGTACTAATGTAATGAATAGTGAAGCGTGAATAATGAAGAATCAGGGTTATTTATATAGGCAATTTATAACATAACGGAATTTTAATATAACGAGTTTATAAGGCAATAGTTTTAAAAGGAAAGAGTATGAAGTTTTTAGAGTTAAAAAAGAGTTTAACATCACCAAAACTAATCTATTCTATCACAGGTGATGACGAATTTCTAGTTAGCCAAGCATTAAGGATATTAAAGGAAGGCTTGGTTACTTGTTTTGACGAATTTAACTATTTAAAAGTTGATATGGATAACACTAAAACAAGCGATTATGCAAATTTGCTTAATACTATGGCATTTGGCGATAGTTATCGCTTGGTGGTGTTTAATTCACCTAATCTAGACCAAGTAAAAGCAATCAATGCCTTAACCAATGGGCTGGATAGGGTGGTAGTTGTATGCGTTCAACCTGAAGGCAAGGTGGATAATGCCGAAGTTGTAGATTGCAATCATCTAGATAGGGCAGATTTGATTAAATGGGTGAATAATTATCTAGCCAAAGCTAGTGCTAAGATTGAAAAAGGTGCTTTTGACTACATTATTGACCTATCAAGTGGTGATTTGGCATATCTTAATACAGAATTGCCTAAACTTACATCTTACGCTGGAGATAAAACAATAACACGTGAAGACGTAGATTTAACTTTTACCAAAAACAAAAACTATTTTGTATATCATCTGTCAAATGCTATTGATTTAAAGGACAAAAAAGCACAGTTTGATATATTAAATACATTAACTTTAAGTCAAAGCATAGGCGAAATATACACTTTCCTAGGACCATATTTTAGACGTATGTTTTACTGTGCCATAAGCAAGGATAGTGATGAAAGCCTTGCAGGTATACTAAAAGTTAAGCCTTATGCAATAAGTAAGGCTCGTCAAATGGTTACAAAAAACAAGCCAACATATTATATTGACTTGTACAATAAATATATTAACCTAGATTACAGCATTAAGTCAGGCAAAATAACTCCACAAAATGCAATATATGAGTTGCTATTAGGAATAGATGAAGTAAAATAAAAATAGGGCAGTAGTAACTGTCCTTTTTTTGATATTAAAAAATAGTGCTTGAATACTAGCACTATTTTCAACTAACCTAACTTTTTAGCCATATATGAGCTTAATCTGCTCTTTTTTCTATCTGCGTTTGACTTATGAATAACCTTTTTAGATGCAGCAGAGTCAACTAAAGAGCTAACTTCGCTTAACAACTTTGTAGCCAATTCCTTATCGCCAGCTTCAACACTTGCCTTGAACTTTTTGATATATGTATTGATTTCAGATTTGATTCTTTTATTTTCAAGTGTTTGTCTTTCGATAGTATTAATACGCTTTTTTGCTGATTTAATATTAGCCATTTCAACCTCCATCGCACCAATTATAGCAAATAAATTTATATTATGCAAGGTTTTTTAACAAAATTTTTCAATATTTCATAAATTTTATTATGAATATACAAAGATTTGCACCTATAGGGGTGATTGATAGCGGGATTGGTGGCATTTCCATGCTAAAGGAATTACGCAAAAAGTATGTAGGCGAAAACTACATTTATCTTGCCGACAATCAATATATGCCGTATGGCAACAAAAGTAGTAAATTTTTGTGCAGTAGACTGTTGGAACTGGTTAATTACCTTGTTAGTACATATAATGTAAAGTTGGTAATACTTGCTTGTAATACGGCTAGTGTGTGTTGCCTACAATATTTATCCAAGCATTCCCCGGTAAAGGTACTAGGGCTTGATATTGGGTATTTAGTAGATTTTAACCACAAGGTATTGTGTACTAGGTTATCTGCTAGAAAGTATAAACAACTCAATACATACGCTTGTAGCAGCCTTGCTAGGGTTATTGAAGACAATTTTTTTGATAAAGCGCTACTAAAGCGTAAGATTGCAAAAATATTACATAATTCAAATTTAGTAGAGGAAAGTATTGTACTTGGTTGCACGCACTACGAATTGGTTAGTAAACTATTTAGCGAAATTGAACCAAACAAGCAGTTTGTATTGCCTTGCAAGGACTTTGTGCAAAATTTAAAGATAGATAAGCCTAATCCTAGCGATAAGCCAGGGGACGTGTTAATGTTAGCAACACTTGCAACTAAGTCATATATTGACAAACTATGGAAGATATTTAAAAGTTAATATGACAACTATTATACATTGAAATTATAATAATGTGGGTGTTGCTTGGAGGGTATAACAGTACCCTTAATTCTTCACTTTTCATTTTTCACTCTTCATTTCGCCTTAGCGATATTACACGTACCATTTTTTCTTAGTTTGACGATTTTGCGTAACGTAATCGTTGTTTAATTTTTCAATTAAATAAGATTCTGGGTTAAGCGATATTTTTTCGCTTGTAAATTTTTGCTTTGTATAAATATTGGTGGCCTCAACGTAGTATTGAACGGTGGTGTAACCAAATACTTTATCATCATACAAATCTATAGAATAATCGCCAATTTTACGAATACTATTGTTAGATTCTGCAAATATTTGATAGTTATAAATTGGGCTTAATTCTAGGCTAAACTTAGTGCCTTTTACTGTTAATTCTGCATTAAAATTAAAGGTTGGTGTGGTATAGGTTGGCGATATGTTTGTAGGCACGTTTTCCTCTTTAAATAAGTCGTATTTAATATACCTTTCGGGTGCATTTTCGGGCGCAAGTGACAATGTGTGATTATTGTCATAATCGATTGCATCTAATGCGATTTTTACAATATTATCGTTTAATTTAAATGAGGTAGGCTTTGTTGTAGAATAAATACTAGATAGAATATTCTTATTAATCAAGGTTGGATAAAATCCGCTACTTGAATTTTGTTCTAAGCCTTTAGACGTGGCATCTCCGCACCATGATAGAGCAATATGGTCTGGAGTATAAGCAATATTCCAAAGGTCAGTGTTTTTGCCATTATTTAGGGCTGTTCCGGTTTTGCTAGCCACATCAAAAGGTAGGTCGTTAAGGCGCTTAGCAGTACCGGACTTTGCGCAATCTACTAGCATATCGTTAATAAGCATACAATCCGTTTCATTAAATAGTTTGTTGCTGTATCCTTGGTTTTGATATAGAATATTTCCGGTACTATCCTCAATTCTATCAATAAAGGTTATTCCTTTGTCCACTCCATTATTTTGAAGTACAGAATACGCTCGCATTAAATTAATTGCACTTACTCCGCCACCGACATCGCCAAGGGCGATAGAGGGATTAGATTGATAAACGTTAAATAGATTTAATTTAAAGCCATAGTCGTTCACAGTATCTAGTCCAACTTGATTTAATAGTTTAACCGCACACACGTTTGATGAGTGACTAAGGGCTTGGCTAGCACTAATCCAGCCCATATAGTGTTTGCCGGCATTTTTAGGGCTATAATCTGCTTCCAATTTATCGTCAAGGATAGGTGTTGCAGGAGATATAATGTTATTAGCAATAGCAGGAAGATATACAAGCAACGGCTTTATAGTAGATGCAGGATTACGGCGCATATGGCTTAGGTCATAATAACTATCACCAAAGTATGCAAGCACTTTACCATCACAATCCGCCACCATACTAAGTTTGTCGTTGGTAAAGCTACTATCTAATACGGCATTTTGTACATTTTGTTGTATAGTATCATCCATATATGTATATATCTTTAGCCCTTTTCTTAGCAATTCCTTTTCGGTTATATTAAGTAAATCACACGCTTCGATTATGGCTTGTTGGTTGTAACTATTGTCATAACTGTTACGTTTGTTGCTAGTGGTGATTGGTAATGGTTTGTTTTCCATCAATTGGTCATAACTAATATATCCGTTTTTGTACATCTCTTGTAATACCAGATTTTTACGTTTAAAGCATTTATCAGGATGATTGATAGGTGAGTAATATACCGGAGATTTGATAATTCCTGCAAGGATTGCTGATTCGTTAATAGTTAAATCGCTTGCAGATTTATCGAAGTATAGATTACTAGCATTTTCAATACCGTAGGCATTGCTACCAAAGTATATGCTATTTAGGTACATATTTAAAATTTCTTCCTTTGTAAAATTCTTTTCGGTTTTAATGGATAGTAGTATTTCCTTAAACTTACGAGAGTAGGTTTTTTCGCTATTGAGCAGTATGTTTTTTACCAGTTGCTGAGTGATTGTTGATGCGCCTTCTGTTTTGCTACCATTTTTAAGGTTAACTAGGCTAGCCTTAGCAATACGTTTTATGTCATATCCGTTATGGTCATAAAATCGTTTATCTTCGATGGCTATAAAGGCGTTTAGCGTATGTGGCTTAAGATTGGTTAGCGATATTATCTTTTTGTCGCTTGAGTAATATATGGGAGTGGTGGTTGTGTAATCGTTATATATTTCCACACCAAGATTGGTAGAGGATAGTCGTGTTTTGTCAAGCGGAGTAGTAATATAACTAATGGTTACAAAAGCCATAGCCGACAATATAAACAAGGCAAAAGTTAATACTATTGCCATAATTATTTTTTTTAACTTTGTTGACCTACGTTTATTCATTGCCTTAGTATTTGCGGTAATTAATGTTTTTATAAGTTTTTTAATCAAATAGTTGAAAAAAGCATTATTTTATATTATAATATATTTATTATGATTAATTTGAAGAATAAAAAGTATAACGTGGTAACATATGGTTGCCAAATGAATGTTCACGATAGTGAAAAAATTGCTGGCATGCTTGAGGACTTGGGCATGACCAATATCGACACACCAGAGCAAGCTGATGTGGTTGTTTTTAATACTTGCTGCATACGTGAAGGCGCAGAGGACAAGGCTTTTTCCAACATTGCTGCGCTTAAAAAGGTTAAGGCAAAAAATCCAGACATGATAATTGCCGTATGTGGCTGTATGCCTCAACAAAAGGAAGGTAAATATGACCTTAAAAAGAAATTGCCTTTTGTTGATATTATTATTGGTACGCACAATGTAAATCAATTGGCAAAATATGTTATGTCAGTTGCTGAAAATAAAAAGCGTGTGCATGAAATTTTGGAAAGCCCTAAGGATTTAAGCGAAAGCAAAACCACTATACGTGATGACAAAATTAATGCGTATGTTAATATTATTTATGGCTGCAATAAGTTTTGTACTTATTGCATTGTTCCGCACGTTCGTGGTAGGGAGCGTAGCCGTCCTTATGCTGAAATTGAAGCAGAGGTTAAGGATTTAGTTGACAAGGGATATAGATATATTACTTTATTAGGTCAAAATGTAAACTCTTATGGCAAGGACCTAGATGAGGATATCAATTTTGCTACTTTGTTAACTAGATTATGTAAAATAGAAGGTGAATTTAAAATTAAATTTATGACTTCACACCCAATTGACTTTAACAAGGATGTTATCAAGGTTATGAAGCATGAGCCTAAAGTGGCTAAATGCCTACATCTTCCTGTTCAATCAGGTAATGATGAGATATTGTTTAAGATGAATCGCCACTATAACATCAAACACTACAAAAAGTTAATTAAAGCAACTAAGAGTGCTATTAAAAACATTGCCCTTAGCACTGATATTATTGTTGGTTTCCCAGGCGAAACTGAAAAAGCGTTTGAGGATACTGTAAAACTTATCAAAAAGGTTAAATATGACCAAGTGTTTGCATTTATGTACTCCAAGCGTACAGGAACACCGGCGGTTAATTTGCCTAACCAAGTAGATGAAGATGTTAAAAATAGGCGTGTAAATAAGTTACTACGTGAGCAAAAGTTTTTGTCTAAGCAAATGCTTAATAAGTGTGTTGGCAAAACCTATAACTGCCTAATTACAGTTAAAAATGGCGTTATGATAGGGCTTACCGATGGTGGTAGGGAAATATATTTGCCAGAAACCGACGATAGCAAATTTAAAAAGCACTTTGCAGATGTTAGGGTAGAAGATATACGCAATCATAAATTATCAGGAGTTATTAAATGTCAGAAATAAAAAACAAACTAAGTCCAATGATGCAACGTTACGTCTTGATGAAGGAAGATTATAAAGACGCAATCTTGTTTTATAGATTAGGCGATTTTTACGAGATGTTTTTTGATGATGCAGTTACTGCTAGCAGGGAATTAGGCTTAACATTAACAGGTAGAGACTGTGGGCTTGAAGAACGTGCTCCAATGTGTGGAGTGCCTTTTCATGCATACGAAAACTATGCGGCTAAGTTAATTGCCAAGGGCTACAAGGTGGCAATTTGTGAGCAGGTTACACCTGTACAAACTGGAAAATTAGTTGACCGTGAAGTAGTCCGTGTAATTACACCCGGCACGGTGATAGATTCGTCAATGTTACAGGATAATAGCAACACGTATATTATGAGTATTTACAAGGATAATGACATACTTGCTTTTGCGTTTGCAGATATATCAACTGGTGAATTTAGCGTTGGTAAGACCACTCAAAATGCACTAGGCTATATTAATGACCAAATTGTTTGTGTTAGTCCTGCGGAGATTATTTGTAATGCGCAAATGAAGGAGGCTAGTAGCAGTTTAACGGTAGCAATCAAAGGCACTTGTGCCAAATTTAATCAATATTACGAGTGGGAATATGGCTTGGATAATGCTAAAAAGAGAATACTAGAGCATTATAATATTAATAGTTTGTCAGGTTATGATTTTAATGATGATGATTGCTTAAAAGCCGTTGGTAGTTTGCTTGCTTATTTACAGGAAACTCAAAAACGTGATTTAAATCACTTACAATTACCACGCCTTATCCGTGATGAGCAATTTATGTATTTAGATGACAATACTAGGCGTAATCTTGAACTAGAACAACGTATGAAAGATGGCAACAAGTCAGGAACCTTGCTTTGGGTGATGGACAAAACTCAAACAAGCGCTGGTGCAAGGCTTATGCGTAACTGGATTAATAAGCCATTGCAACGTATAGATGAAATTAAGGCAAGATTAAATATTGTAGAATGCTTAGTTAAAAATCCTATGCTTAGGACAAGCCTATGTAAGGAATTAGCAAAAATTAACGATATCGAGCGCATTGTGGCACGTCTTGCATATGGAACTATTTCACCTAAGGATTTTAACAGTTTAGCAGCTTCAATTCCGCCAACATTAAATATCAAGCAAATGTTAGAGGGCTGTGGATGTGCAGAATTAGATAGCATCAGAAATAGTATTAAGGACATGACATTTGTACATGATGCTATTACTGCTATTATAACAGCAGAGCCTCCTGCACTTTATAAGGATGGTGGATATATCGCTAAAGGTTATAATGCCGAACTAGACACTTTAAGAGGTATGAAAGAGGATAGCCAAACTTATATTAAAACCTACGAAATGCAAGAGCGTGAACGTACTGGAATCAAAGGCCTAAAAGTAGGATATAATCGTGTATTTGGCTACTATATTGAAGTCAATAAGCAATACTCGGATAATGTGCCAATGGAGTATGTGCGTAAACAAACCATAAGCACTAACGAGCGCTATATAACCGAAGCGTTAAAGAATTATGAAAATGATGTACTAACAAGTACCGAACGTGCGTTAAAACTAGAAGAAGAGTTGTATGACCAATTTAAAGCTTCTATGATGGAATATTGCGCAGATTTACAACAACTGGCTAATATTATGTCACAAATCGACTGTTACTACAGTTTGGCAACAATTGCAGTGGATAACAATTATTGCAAGCCTACAATGGTTACAACCAATCAACTTGTAATCAAAAATGGTCGCCATCCAGTTATTGAGTTGTTGCAAAAAAAGCGTGGCTTTATTGAAAATGATACCAACCTAGACTCCAAGGATAATCGCACAATGATTTTAACCGGGCCAAATATGGCTGGTAAAAGTACCTATATGCGCCAAGTTGCGCTTATTACACTTATGGCTCACGTGGGTAGTTTTGTACCTGCTACACAGGCTGAAATTTGCATTGTAGACCGTATATTTACTCGTATTGGTGCAAGTGATGATTTGGCTGTTGGTCAAAGTACATTTATGGTGGAAATGGTTGAGGTTAGCAATATCTTGACATTTGCAACCAACAAAAGTTTGATTATATTAGATGAGGTGGGTAGAGGTACATCTACACATGATGGTATGAGTATTGCCTCAGCCGTGGTAGAATATTTATCTAAAACATTACATTGCAAAACGTTGTTTGCCACACACTATCACGAGTTAATGCACCTAGAAGGTAACCTTGACGGTGTTAAAAACTACTGCATATCAATCAAGGAAATTAATGGTGAGTTGGTGTTCCTACGTAAGATTATGCGTGGCTCTGCGACTCGCAGTTATGGTATTGAGGTTGCATCATTGGCAGGCATTCCTAAACAAGTGATTAAGCGTGCCAAGGAAATACTAAATGACCTTGAAAAAGGCGAAAGCAAAGCCACTTGTTCAAATGATAATGCACTATTAGATGTATTAAAGGGCATAGATATTAATACGTTAAGTCCAATGCTTGCTTTTGATACATTAATACACCTAATTGATATGGTTAAGGAGTAGAATATGGCAATTAATATATTAGATAGCGTTATAGCCAATCGCATTTCGGCAGGCGAAGTGGTTGAAAAACCAGCGTCAATTGTAAAAGAATTACTTGATAATGCCCTAGATGCTGGTGCAACTGAAATAAATGTAGATATTGTAAATGGTGGTATAGATTTAATTGCTATACGTGATAATGGTTGCGGTATTGAGCCTGATGATGTAAAAAAAGCTTTTTTACCACATGCTACCAGCAAAATATCAACGCTTGAAGACCTTGATAGCATTGCAACATTGGGCTTTAGAGGTGAGGCATTAGCCAGCATTTCAAGCGTAAGCCAAGTGACACTTATAACAAAGACTAGAAATATGGATTATGCTAGCAAATTAAGCGTTAATGGTGGAGTATTTGGTACGGTTGGCGCAACGGCAAGTCATGATGGAACATATATTGAAGTTAGAAACCTATTCTTTAACACTCCGGCAAGACGAAAATTTTTACGTAGGCCTAAAACTGAGGAAAGTGAAATAACCAACTTTATTAGCCGATACATTTTGGCACATCCAAGCATTAAACTTCGCTATACCGCCAATGAGCGTATTGTTTTTGATAATAAGGGTGGTGATTTGTTAAATGCTATAAGTTGTGTATATGGCGCTGAAATTATCCCACATATTGAGCCTATCAGTTATGAAAACAATTATCTAAAACTAGATGGCTATGTAGGCAAAATTTCTTACACCAAGCCAAATACAACTTATCAAACACTGCTTGTAAACGGAAGATATATAATTGACGAGGGTGTTTCAAAGGCGGTATATAACGCTTATGAAGAGTTTTTAATGTCACGCCAATTTCCTTTCTTTGTAATTAATTTAACAATGCCATATAGTGAGGTAGATGTAAATGTACATCCAAGTAAATTAAACGTAAAGTTTGCACACCCTAACGAGATTTATGATGTGTTTTACAAGGCATCACGCCAGGCAATTTATAATTCGTTAAATCCAATTTCAACAGATACACAATCGAGTATTATAAATTATAAGGAAACGGATAAAGATGAGCCAAGCTCCAATGTAATTTTCAATAATCAGGACTATCAGCCAAAGGATTTTCAACCCAAATTTACCCAGGAAGATTTTGCCAAGGTGCAAACAAAGGCTTTAAGTGAAGTTGAGGTGGATATTGAGCCCGTAGTTATGCCAACAGCTAAACCTGAGCCCGTAATTAAGCTAGAAAAATTTGTGCCGGAACGCAATGCTTCCATATTTGACACACAACTTAATTCAACTGAAGAACATCCAAGTTATCAGCCAATTAATAATTTTACCGATTATAAGGTAATTGGCGAAATTTTTAACGAATTTTTGATTTTGGAAAAACAGGACGTAATGTTGCTAGTGGACTTCCACGCAGGGCATGAAAGACTGTTATACGACCAAATGATTGAAAAATTAAATTCTAACCATATTGATACCCAAGAGCTTTTAATCCCTTACGAACATACACTTAATTCGCAGGAAATTGACTATATTTGCAATATGAGTGATAGGCTTAATGTTCTAGGTTTTGACGTTAGACAAACTGGTCCAAGCCAAGTTAGCATTTCATCTGTGCCGGTTATACTAAGCGATATCAACCTAAAAGGTTTTATTGAAAATCTATTACATGATATGAATAATAAGCGACCAAAAATTAACAGCGAATTGGACCGTATGCTTATGCAAAAAGCATGTAAATCGGCCGTTAAATCTGGCATGGTATTAAACAGCACTCAAATCAATCAATTGCTTAAGGATTTGGATATAAATCGCCCAGTATTGCTATGCCCACATGGCAGACCTATTGTAACCGTAATCAAACGCAGTCAACTTGAAAAATGGTTTAAAAGGATTGTTTAGTTATGCAAAAGATTGTAATTATTACAGGATTTACAGGTTCAGGTAAAAGTGGTCTTGCCGTAGATATTGCCAAAAAATTTAATGGCGAAATTATATCCTGTGACTCGGTACAAGTATACAAGGGTTTGGATATAGGCTCAGCAAAGGTTACCAAGCAGGAGATGGACGGCATTAAACATCATTTAATTGATATTGTTGAGCCGTTTGAAAATTATAGTGTTGGTCAATTTGTTATTGATGCTAAAAGTTGTATTGAAGATATTATTTCACGCAACAAATTGCCAATATTAGTAGGTGGTACAGGCTTATATATTAAGGCACTGTTACAAGGCTATGATTTTAGTGCTACCGACCGAGATGATGAATTTAGGGCAAAGTATACTGAACTTGCCAAACTTAAAGGTAACCAATATGTTTGGAACGAACTAAACAAAATTGCACCCGATAAGGCGCAGACCGTACACCCTAATAATTTAAAGCGTGTTATTAGATATCTTGAAGTGGCAATGTCTGGAAACATATCTTCCACAACGGAGAGTATATTAAAGGATTATAGTACACTAAGTATTGGCATAGTAGGTGACCGCCAGATGATATATGACCGGATTAATAGGCGTGTAGATATTATGTTACAAGATGGGCTTGAGCAGGAAGTAAAGGGCTTGATTGATACAGGTTTGAATTTAAATAACAATTGCATGACAAGCATTGGATATAGGGAAATGTATCAATATCTAACCTGTGAAATACCTTACGATAAATGTGTTGAATTAATCAAGCAGCACACTCGTAATTATTGTAAGCGCCAGCTTACATTTATGAAAACAATGCCACAACTTGAATTGTTGGATATAAGTCAGGCAAAACAAAAAATAGAGGAGTTTTTAAATGATAAATCTAAATAAAAATGCATTGGAGTTTGTTAATCAAAACGAAAAGTTGTGTACCGAGCAATTTGCTCAAATTGACCAAGTAGAACTTATCAATCAATTAAAGGTTCTTAATGCATTTAACAAGGCAGGACTTGCCGAAAGGCACTTTATTGGTAGTTTTGGTTACGGTCATGATGATATAGGAAAGGAAATTACCAACCAAATTGTAGCGGATATTTTTGGTACAGAGTGTGCAATGGCTTCACCAATGTTAACATGTGGTACAGCAACAATTTCGCACACATTGCTTGGAATATTACGCCCTAAGGATTTAATGCTTTGTGTTAGCGGAACACCTTATGATACGTTAAAAACAGTTTTATTTGGCTCAGATGAAGATAATGGCAGCCTAAAGGATTTTGGTATTAAATATGACCAAATTGACCTTGTAAATAATGATTTTGATTACGATAAAATTGTCAAATACGTATCCAAGCACAAGGTAAAAATGCTGTATGTTCAACGTTCTCGAGGATACGAGTGGCGTAATGCCCTTAATATAGACCAAATGGAAAAGTTGTTTGCTATGGTAAAAAAGGCATCACCTAGCACTATAATTGTTGTAGATAACTGTTATGGTGAATTTGTAGAGACTCGTGAACCAACGCAGGTAGGTGCAGATATTGCAATGGGTTCTATGATTAAAAACATTGGCGGTGGAATTGCTCCTACAGGTGGATATGTTGCAGGAAGTGAAAAACTTATTAACCTTATTGCATGCCACCTATATTCGCCAGCATTGGGCGTAGATTCTGGGTCATACGCCGATGGTTATAAATTGATATTACAGGGCTTATTTATGTCTCCACACGTGGTTGCACAGGCAAAAAAGATTGCTATGCTTACATCATCTTGCCTTAACGAGTTAGGATACCCAACTATACCCACCAAGACTGCTGTAATGGGAGATATTGTATGCTGTATCAAATTTGGTGAGCCAGATACTCTTATTAAGTTTTGTAGAAGCATTCAACAAAGCTCGCCAGTAGATAGTAATTCAATACTTGAACCTAGTGATATGGCTGGATATGAGGATAAGATTATAATGGCATCAGGCAGTTTTAATCAGGGTTCTAGCATTGAACTGTCATGTGATGCGCCAATACGTGAACCATATATTGCATATTTGCAAGGTGGATTAAGTTATATTCATGGTAAAATAGCATTAACTAATGCATTGCAAAATACATTTAAACTAAGATTTTAGTTAGTAAAAAAATATCTCTTAACTAAGAGATATTTTTTAATGCTATAATTGACGCTTTTTAAATATAATTTTTGCAATTGCAAGTAGTAGTGCTGTAATACCAACAATATATACAAGCGTAATCCATATATTCATGCCTTGATACACAACGCTGTTAAATAATTTTGATAATACGCTGTCGGATACCTGTTGCGTGCTACCAAAGTAGGCAAATAGATTGATATTTGCAAGAGGGTAGAACCTTAACCATGAGGTTGCGCCAAAGAATAGAGGTAATATTAGGTTTCCTGCATAGATAATAATGCTAATAAGCATTGCAAGCAATTCGGACCTTAGAATAGAACTAAACAACATTGCAACAGCGGTATATAATACAATTGTTAGGAAGTTGCTTAATGTAAATAGTGCTATCATTAGTAGTGGGTGAGCCACAAACACACTATTACCATTGATAACCATCAATATTTTAAGGGTATCAAAACCATATATAATTCCACCTACACATAGTGAGGTGATGGTGCTAAATAGTAATAAGATTGTAGACATTATTATAATTGCAAGGTATTTACCAAAGAATAGGGAACCACGTGTTACAGGCCTTATAGCGGTAAAACGCATTGAATTATTGCTGATTTCGCCAGAAATAGTATTAGATGCAAGATATATGGCAAATAGTATAATGGCTACCGTAAATAGCGACATAATAAAGAATGTAAAGTCATATGCGTTTGTTTTTGGGTTAGATGTATGAGTTACTGATAGTCCATTGGCAAAGCTTGATTCACTTACGTTGTTTTCAAGGTAGTAGATGTACCTTGCTTGAATTTCTTCCTGCTCATACAAATCGATATTACCATATGCATATAAATCGGCACGATAGGACTTGTTGGTAACTTCATTTAATGCATCAACACATATAGAGGTGTCAAAAGCCTTTTCAAATACTTTTACACAATTATAATATTTTGCAAACAAGTCATTTATATCGCGCATAATAATAGCATTATCATCAAGCGTTGAATCAGAAATTATTTTGTTATGTTCTTGTTCAATTTTATAAGCTATTTCCTCCATACGAACAGTAACCAAATTATAGTAAACTCCATCAGGCATATATTTTTGAGCGGTTGATGTAAGGTTAGGGAATATTAATGCATTAAAACACTCAAAAATCGAATTTCTAAATTGATTAATATATGTTTGTCCATCAAAAGTTGTTGCATAAACCGGTACTGAGTTTAGTAATGACTTTAGCTTAGAATAATTTTTATTAGTGGTTAGTACGTAGTATTCTGAATCCTTAGTTTCATACGCAAGAGCATTATTAAATGTTTCGTTAGTTAGGTCGGCTAATGATTGCTTAATAGATGCCAACAAGGTAGGGTAGTCAGGAGTTGTTGCTGTTGATGTTTCAGCATATAGCAGGCACAAGTCATCAAATAATATTAATTTATCCATTAATGTTTTTTTATTGTTATACTTGTTGTAATTAGCAGAATCAGCAACATAACTTTCAGCCTTTAGTGCTACGTTAGAAATTGTATTTTCGCTTTCCGCCTTGGCAAGTTCAAAATTTTGATACATTTCTTCCACAGTTTCGCCTGCAAGCCCACTAGAAGCAATGGTAGGGTGTTCAGGCTTGTACATATAAGCACTAGCAACTAATAATCCAGCCAAAAGCAAAGCTAGTATATATATGCCTATACGAGATACAAGTTTTTTAAGTTCAAAACCAATAATTTTTCCCATATTTCCTCCTCCTAGAATAATTCGCTACCCGACTTACCATTAAGCAATTCAAAATATATTTGCTCAAGAGATTTATTAATCTTAGATGTTTTATAAATCTTAATATGTTTGTATGTTAGGAAAGTAACAACAGCGGCAACGTCCTTCTCGGCAATAGGAACCAATATAGTATTTCCTGCCACTTTTACCTTTAACTTATACTTATTTTCAAGCAATTGACCAGCATAGTTAGGGTAGTTTACGTGCATACAAACACGTTGCTTGCTATCCATTTCGTGCTTAATATCAATCATATTTCTAAAACTTAGCAGTTTGCCAGCCCTGATAACCGCAATTTGATTACAGATTTGTTCAAGCTCAGCCAAGTTATGACTGGATATAATAATTGCCATGTGCTCGTTTTTAACTAAAGATGCAAGCAAATTTCTAATATCCTTAATACCTTCAGGGTCCAAGCCGTTAGTTGGCTCGTCCAGTATTAGCAATCTAGGCTTGTTTAACATAGCCTGAGCAATACCAAGGCGCTGCTTCATACCAAGGGAGTAGGTGGATACCTTTTTGTTAATAAAAGACTCCATCTTTAAGATTTTGATAATATTAGGTATGCGTTGTTTAGCACTTTTGCCATAAAAACTAGCAAATAATTTCAAATTTGCTTTACCACTTAAATATGGGTACAACTCAGGTGACTCTACAACCGCACCAACGTGGGAAATCGCTTTTTTAAAGTTTTTATCCACGCTATAACCATTAATAAAAATACTACCAGAGGAAACTCCAGTAAGACCACAAATCATTTTAATAGTAGTAGATTTACCTGCGCCATTTGGGCCGATAAATCCAAATATTTCGCCTTCAAAAAGCATTAATGAAAGATTATCAACTACTTTTTTGCCGTTATAAACCTTTGAAACATTGTTTAACTTTAATATTGGAATCAAAATATATACCCCTTTATAATATATTAATAAATATAATAGCATAAAAATATTTAAAAGTAAATAAAATAATAATAAATGTGATTATTTTTACATTAAATAGTTAAATCTAAATATATGGATAAAAAAAATACCGAAATTCGTGATTGTCTGTTAATGATTATTTCAATAATTGTGCTGTTTAGCATAACTTTTTTTAACGTGTTTATATTCTTTAACAATGTTGCATGGTTGAATATCGTGCTATATTCCATAATATTTTTACTAATTGCTTTAAGCGTTTTTGGTTATCTAAGCCATAAGGAAGTATATGTAAAGCTATCGATGGTGGCTAGCATTGTGCTAATACTGATATATATGGTATACTTTGTGCTAGTAAAAACCAATATAATCAATCAAATTACATCATTTGATGACTTAAGGCAACTAATACTTGGCTTTGGAGGGTGGGGTATATTAACCTATATAATAATCAATCTGCTGCAATGTGTAATTATCCCCATACCAACAACGTTAACTGTTTTGGTTGGTACTGCCATATACGGACCACTGGTGGCGTGCGTGTATGCAACAATAGGCGTAATATTGGGTTCAAGTATTGCATTTTGTATTGGAAGATACTGCTCCCGTCCGGTTATAAACTGGATATTTGGTAAGGAAAAGGTTGATAGATATCAAAACATACTTAATAACCGAACAGGGTTACTGCTATTTATAACGCTGGCATTGCCTTTTTTCCCAGACGATTTGATATGTATGTTAGCCGGCGTGACAAACATTAAATATATTAAGTTTTTGTTAATATCAATTGTTGCACGAGGAGTTGGGCTTGCTACAATAAGCTTTTTAGGAAGCGGCAAAATAATACCATTTTCAGGGTGGGGAATAGCCGTTTGGATTGCACTAGCAATAGGGCTTGTATCGCTATTAATAATTGCATTTAAGAAAAAAGATAGTATTAAAAACTTCTTTAAATTTACCATAAAAAAAAGTTAATGCTAAACAAAAAAAGAAGTTTAAATTAAACTTCCTTTTTTCAATATATGCTGTAATTGAATTTTAATATACACCATATATAGTCTATTTCTTTGCACGATAATCTTTGTATACGAACATACCAAATAGTAGGTCAAATACAAGTATTGAGGCAAATATAATAGGCGCATACAGATTTGCAAAGTTACTTAACTTAAACATATCTGCAATACTAGATGTAACAGTAATATTGTATGCAAATGTAGCAATTACAAGTGATGCAAAAGTAGACAACTTAATAAACATATCCTGAAATAATGAATATTTAAACGGATTAGTACAGTATTTAAATCTTAACTTTGATGTATCTTTAAGTAGAAGTATAGGGTACAGTATAATTACAAAAGCGCTTATAGTTGCTCCAATATAATAAATTTTGCCAAACGAATATTTACAACATAATGACAGATTAAGTATAAATAGCAATAACAGGGTAGAACATGTAAATATCATTTTGTGTATATGTTTTGACACAATTCTGCGCCTACTAACAGCCTTTTCGTCGGTAGATAGGTCAACATAATTTAAATATCTAATTTGTTCGATAGGCGAGTAATTTTCGTCCTCATTATCATCTGGTAAAGCAGTATCATCAGCACTTACAAATGCATCAGCATTTGCATCTACTTTGTCTGCCAAAACTGACTTTAGTTCAACAGTTTCAACTTCAGGCTCGACTGATACAACATCTTCAATTGTATTTTGCAAAACTTCGCTTGTATGTTCTTGTGTAGATTGTTCATTAGCGGAATTTACTTCATCTACAAATGCCGGAGTATCGGAAATTGGCTCATCATCAGTTAGTATGGCATCAAAAACATTAAATGATGAGGTAGATGTCTCTGTAGGAGTGGCTGGTTCCATCATATCGAATATATTTACTGATTCGGCTGAAGTTTGGATATTAACAGCCGGCTCAATTGCCTCAAAAATATTTGATGAACTAGTTAACTCAATATTAGACGCATCAACAGATTCTGGTTCAGTGCTAAATTTAGTTTCCAAATCAGGTTCAACAAATCCAGTAGGAGAGGTTAGGTCAATTTTGATAGGTGTTACCACTGGCTCAGCAACGTTGTCTATAATAAATTCTGGAGCAGGGGTAGATTCCGTAGCAGCAGGCGAAACATTACTAATAGATTCACTATTAGCAACGGATATTATATCTTCATCAAGAGCGTCCGCAATCAATTGCTGTAAGGCAGGGTAGGTGCTTAGTTGAGATACACCATTATCTGTTAACTTATAATAATGGCGTTTGCCTCCAATTTCGCTATCTTGCCAATATGATGTGATAAACTTGTTTTGCTCCAACTTTTTAAGCACGCTATATAATGTAGGCTGCTTTATAACAATCTTACCTTGTGAAGCATCCTCTATTTGCTTAATTATTTCATAACCATATCTATCACCATCTTTAAGTTGATATAATATGATAGGTATTAAGTCAGTTGTTTTCATAGATAACCCCTTTTGATAATTATAAAATATAATGTTATATAATGTCAAATAAAATTTAAAATTTGATAGTTAAGGCAATTGTTAAGGTAGGGAGTGGTATAACGTTGAAGACAAAAATAAAGGTTGACACAAATATTTACTCAAGTGAGGGATGAAAAAGTAATATATTAAACTATTCGTAAAATACAGATTTTACGAAGACATAAGCCTTTTTCGCCAATTCTTTTATAATTTTGTAGAATTTTTCATTTTACTTAAGAATTTCAAATTTACTTGTTATATACGCTAATCTACTTAAACTTTGTCATATTTTATAATCTGGCTAATATCTTTACCTAATCCATTTACTTAACTATTTAACCAATCTATTGGCTCATAGCACTTTTGTAATACATTTTTATAATTTAAGGTTCAACTATTAATTTAACTATAAAAATCGTAATCATTTGGTCGACCAAATCCTTGTCTAAATTAAACATCTCGGCTCTCAGCGCATTTTAGATTTTTGCTTATTATCGACACTGTATTGCAATTGTACTTATGTTTGCGTAATTATATGCATTAGCCATATATTGGCTGATTATAAATGTTGTTACATTGACAGTAATCTTATAAGCTATTGTAATATATTATAAAAAAGACCTAGATATATGCTTATATCTAAGTCTTCGCAAAATCCATATATTGTGTATGATTATTTATATACTACACATTATTTAGTGGTTTTAGGCATAATTTTAGCCTTACCGCCCATATATGGTCTAAGCACTTCTGGTACAGTTATTGAGCCATCTTCGTTATAGTTATTTTCAACTAAAGCAATCAGACCTCTTGGGCTTGCTACAACCGTGTTATTTAATGTGTGTACCAAATATGTGCCTTCACTGCCCTTTGTTCTAATATTTAATCTACGGGCTTGTGCGTCGCCTAATGTAGAACATGAACATACTTCAAAGTACTTTTGTTGACGTGGGCTCCAAGCCTCGATGTCACAAGATTTAACCTTAAGGTCAGCCAAGTCACCTGAGCAACAGTCTAGTTGACGTACAGGAACATTCATATTATTAAAGATTTCTACCGAATATCTCCACATTTTATTGTACCAGTCCATACTATCTTCTGGCTTACATAGCACTATCATCTCCTGCTTTTCAAATTGGTGTACACGGTACACTCCACGTTCTTCAATGCCGTGAGAGCCGATTTCCTTTCTAAAGCAAGGTGAATATGAAGTCATTGCAATAGGAAGTTCACTTTCCTTTACAATCTGGTCCTTAAAGCGACCTATCATACTATGTTCACTAGTACCTATTAAATATAGGTCTTCGTTTTCAATCTTATACATCATAGCGTCCATTTCCTCAAAGCTCATAACTCCTGTAACAACATCACTACGAATCATAAATGGTGGAATACAATAGGTAAAGCCCTTATCTATCATATAATCACGTCCGTAAGCAATCATAGCCTCGTGCAAACGTGCAATGTCACCCATTAAGTAATAAAAACCATTACCACTTGTACGACCAGCACTAGCCTTATCCAATCCACCTACGCTTTCAAAAATATCAGCATTATAAGGTATTTCGTAGGCTGGAGCCTTGGCTTCGCCGTAACGCTTTACCTCAACATTTTCGCTATCATCCTTACCAATAGGAACACTGCTATCAATAATATTTGGTATAGCCATCATATCCTTTTTAAGAACAGCACCAAGCTCCTCTATTTTGGCTTCGAGTTCAACAATTTTAGCATTAATGTCGCCCACTTCTTGCTTTTTAGCATTAGCCTCGTCAATTTGCTTATTGCGCATTAATGCACCAATCTCGGAACTTATTGCATTACGGCTAGCACGCAGGCTATCACACATGGTACGCATTTCACGCACTTGTGTATCAAGGCTTAGAATTTCATCTACTAAAGGCAACTTATGGTCTTGGAACTTATTTTTAATATTTTGCTTTACCATTTCAGGATTTTTGCGTATTAAATTAATATCAATCATATATAACTCCCTATATCTAGTTTTATTTCATGCAATAGTATACCACTTTATAATACGTTTGGCAACTATAGTACATAATTTTTAAAAAAATATTTAATTTTTGTTTTGATTTTGCGAATAGTTATGTTATAATCAATATATGAGTGAAAATTATTTTTTAGATAGAAGTCGTAAAAACTTAAGGCAATTAAATATAGTATTGGATGAGTTGCCTTCATTTTGTAGCATTTATTTTGTTGGTATAGCTTCACGCACTACCCCACTTACAAGGTTGAACTATGCTAGGGACCTTAAAATCTTTTTTGTGTACTTAACTAACTTCGAACGTGCGTTTATTGGAAAAAGCAATCAGGATATTCAAATTGAGGACCTAAATAAGATTGATAGCCTAATGATTGAGCGCTTTGTGGCGTATCTCATAAGCTATGATAATGAGCAAGGTGTTGTGCGTAGCAATGCTGACCGTGGACTTGCACGTAAACTATCTAGTGTAAGGTCATTTTTCCAGTTTATGTTTGATAAGGACTTTGTTAGTTCCAACGTTGTAACCAAGGTAAAAATGCCTAAAATTATTAAAAAGGATATTGTAAAACTTGAAACCGAGGAAGTTGAAGAACTATTAAAAACCAGCGAAACATTAAATGGTTTTTCTAACCACCAACAAAAGTATAATGAGCGCTTTATACCACGTGATAATGCCATGCTTGCCCTACTATTAGGCACAGGTATTCGTGTAAGCGAATTAGTAGGCTTAAATGTTAGCGATATTGACTTTAAATATAACAGTTTTAAGGTTACACGTAAAGGTGGTAACCAAGCTATTTTATACTTTTCTGATGAAATTAAGGACGCATTGGTTAAGTATCTTGAATTAAGGGATAGTTTTAAACTTCCTGATAGTGAAAAAGCGCTTTGGATTAGCATTCAAGGCAAGCGTATGGGCGTTAGGTCGGTAGAAAATTTAGTTAAAAAATATGCAAAGGTATCTACCCCACTTAAGCGAATTAGCCCTCACAAGCTACGCAGTACATATGGTACTCACCTATACCGTGCAACCAAGGATATTTCGGTGGTGGCGGAAGTTTTAGGGCATAAAGATGTAAATACTACCAAAAAATATTACGCTGCCATGAGTGAAAATATCAAAAAAGAAGTAGCCGATAAGGTTAAATTATATAAGGATAATGAAGAAAACTCGAACTAAGATTTGACAATTTTTGACAAATGTGATATATAATAGTAACTTTAGGAGACCATTTTATGCGCAAAATTGACCAAGCATACGAATTTATTAAGGATTATATCGACAAAAGGGACTATCCTCCTACTATTCGTGAAATTGCAAATGCTATTGACGTTAAATCCACATCAACAATTGCATATTATTTACGAAGATTAGAGGAAAATAACAAGATTGTTAAAGGTAGTTACAAAAATCGTGCTATTCAACTAGTTGAAAATCTTTCATCTAAGGTTACAAACGAGGATTTTGTTACGATGCCCTGTGTTTCGTATATGCCTATGAATGGTCAAACCCTTACAAATATCAAGCAGTTAAGTGATAAATATATGGTGTCTGCCAATATGTTTAAAGGCTTTGATATGTTTATGATGCCGGTTAAAAATAATTGGATGAAAAATAGCGCAATTTTAAAGGATGATATGGTTATTGTTAGCCATCAAAATATTGGTAGCAGTGGTGAAATCGTAGTTGCTTCGGTAAATAATGACTATATTATAGCAAGATTGTATAAGGAATTTAAGTATTTTAAGTTAGAATTTGATTGTGAAGGCATAGACCCAATATTCCTAGAACGTGCGGTGATTTTGGGCAAGGTTGTTGGAGTTATCCGTAATCAAATGCGTTAAAAAAAGACCTACAAATTAGGTCTTTTTGTTTTATTATCTTTAAATGCAATCTATATATTTGTTGCATTTTTTTCAATTTCCATACGTGCTAACTCATCACAACGGTTGTTAAATGGATTGTCTGCATGCCCTTTTACCTTATTCCACTCAACTTGATGATAGTTACTGAGGTTGATTAGGCGTTGCCACAACTCGATATTTTCAATAGGCTTTTTCCTTGCATTTTTAAAGCCATTACGTTGCCAATTGCCTACCCAGTCCTGAACAAATGCATTAATAACGTACGCACTATCACTATAAAGTTGCACTTTGCAAGGCTCTTTTAGCATTAATAGCGATTCAATAACGGCTGTTAATTCCATTTGATTGTTAGTTGTCTCAGGGTTGTAGCCACTAATCTCCTTTTTAGTGTCCTTGTACATCAAAATTGCTCCCCAACCACCCGGTCCAGGATTATAACTACACGCCCCATCTGTATATATAATAATATTTTTCATAACTATATTATAACACGTTAATATAAATATTGCAATAATTTAAGATAATTTAAAAAATCTTTGTAAATTTATTGACATTAAGAGGCTTTTATAGTACAATATATAAAGTTACAAATTGTATTTGTACATTTAAAGGGGAGTGGCTCAACGGTAGAGTAGCGGTCTCCAAAACCGTCGGTTGCGTGTTCGAATCGCGTCTCCCCTGCCAACATAAAAATGCACCTTTAATAAGGTGCATTTTTTGTACTCTTAGTTCATCACTTTTTTCTTTAAAATACATCAAATAATATATAAAAAATGCTAACAATCTAGTTAGCATTTTTTGTTTTATTCAAAATGTTCCTTACACCATGATTTAGTGTTACAGTGCGGACATTTAAGTAGTCGTTTAGTTGGAGTGTGAAGTGCCCATATAATTGCGCTTGCAGTTGGCTTAAACACTTGGTTACATTTAGGGCAAACAAACTTTACAAATCTAATATAAACTATCATTGTAAGGACAAATACAATCACTGATGATAATATGCTTAATACCAAAAGTAATACATTATGTTCGTAAGTAAATGCCACTATACTTCCACATAGTGCAATGATTGATATAATAGTGAAAATCACCATGATAATATATACTTTTTTAGCCTTACTCATATTTTCCTCCTACCATGCCATAATTATATAGTTAATAGACAAATATACCTAACGATATAAATTGGCACATTAACTTACTAGCCGTGCGCTACGCACCCGCTACTTGGCGGTATCGCTGAAACGAGATTCACGGATAACGTAAACTTTGATTTGACCTGGGTACTCTAGTTCTTTTTCAATCTTTTGAGCAATATCACGAGCCAAAACTTCAGCTTTTGCGTCATCTACCTCATCAGGTTTAACCATTACACGAACTTCACGGCCAGCTTGGATAGCATAAGCCGTATCAATACCATCAAAACTAGTAGCAATTGCTTCAAGATTTTGAAGACGTTTGATATAGTTTTCCAAACTCTCTCTACGAGCACCAGGGCGTGCGCTACTAATAGTGTCGGCGGCTTGAACTAGCACCGCCTCGATTGTTTGAGGCTCAACATCATTGTGGTGGGCATGAATACAGTGTATCACAGCCTCACTTTCCTTATACTTTTTAGCAAGTTCTACACCAATTGATACGTGTGTACCATCAACTTCGTGGTCAATAGCCTTACCAATATCGTGAAGTAGTCCTGCTCGCTTAGCCACTTTGGCATTAGCGCCAATTTCGGTAGCCAACATACTAGCAATATATGCCACCTCCAATGAATGATTTAATACATTTTGACCATAACTTGTACGATATTTTAGCCTACCTAAAGTTTTAACAAGTTCTGGGTGCAAGTTATGAATATCGGCATCAAAACATGCTTCCTCACCGGCTTGCTTAATAGTTTGTTCTACATCTTTACGAACCTTATTTACCAACTCTTCAATACGCGCTGGGTGAATACGTCCATCCATAATCAATTTTTCAAGTGAAATACGAGCAATTTCACGACGCACTGGGTCAAATCCTGACAATGTGATTGCCTCTGGCGTATCATCAACTATTAGGTCAACACCAGTAGCGGCTTCCAAAGCCCTAATATTACGGCCTTCACGACCAATAATACGTCCTTTCATCTCCTCACTTGGAAGAGTTACAACCGATACGGTAGCCTCAGCAGTTTGGTCGGCTGCACAACGTTGAATTGCTAGCGTAATAATATTACGTGCAATCTTATCTGCATCATTTTTAGCCTGTTCTTCAATTTCTTTTACCTTTTTGGATGCATCAATCTTGGCTTCTTGAGTATAGCGCTCAATAATTTCTTCCTTGGCCTGTTCCTTAGAATATCCTGCCACTTCCTCTAATTTTGCCACCACTTGCATCTTGGCATCTTCTAGTTCCTGAGTTTTAGCAACCAATTGTTGCTCACGTTCTACAAGTTTTTCCTTTTGAACTTCAATGGCTTCTAGTTTTCTATCTAGATTTTCCTCTTTTTTATCAAGGTTAGCCTCACGAAGTGATATACGCTCCTCACTACGCTTAGCCTCCTCCCTACGTTCACGGTTTTCAGCCTCGAACGTAGATTTAAGCAAATTGATTTCATCAGTTGTTTGCTTTAATTGTTGTTGTTTAATATTTTTTGCTTGTGCGTAAGCATCCTCTAATATTTTATTTGCTTGTGCTTTACTATTTTCTACCTTTTTATTATATAAAACTTTGTTTAACACAAAACCTGCACCAGCGCCCACTCCAAGAGCCACTACTACAGATATAACTATTGTTAATATTAAAGGAGCACCGCTCATAAGCAATGTGTTGCTTATAATCATATTTATCTCCCTTTTAACGGTATAAAAAATATACCTATAAATATTATAAATAAAAAAATCCTTGATGTCAAGTTTTCAAGGACTTTTGTTTAATTTTTTTTGATAACGACATATAGTGTAGTTACATTTCAAAGTACACTATATTTATAATTTAGGAAGATTTGTATAGTCTACAATTCAATTACAATAATCTCATCAATTGCTTGCTGTATTAAATCTGCTAATGGAATATGAGTTTCCTCAATTTCGGCAATTTTGATTTTAGGCTTAATTACAGGATTTTGTGGTAGGAATACTGTACAACAATCTTCGTAAGGCAATATTGATGTTTCATAGGTATCAATTTCCTGCGCCACCTTAATAATTTCATCTTTATTAAAACTAATTAATGGGCGAAGTATTGGATAATTTCCTGCCATAGAGTTGGTCACAGTTATACTTTCAATAGTTTGAGATGCCACTTGACCTAAGCTCTCCCCTGTTATAATTGTTTTATAATTATATTTTTCGCACAAGATTGTAGCAACCTTTATCATTGCACGTCTAAGAAGAGTAATTGCATATTCTTCCTTACAATGTAGATGAAATTCTTCTTGAAGCTTAGACATTGATACAATATACATATAACGGCAACCGATATAGGTCTTAATTTGCTTAGCAAGGCTTATTACCTTTTCACGTGCTTGAGGGCTAGTGTATGGATAACTGTCAAAGTGTAGTATATCTTGGCGCAAACCACGTTTTGCCATTTGAAAGCCTGCTACCGGGCTATCAATACCGCCAGAAAGTAGCAACAATCCATCACGATACTCGCCTAATGGCATACCGCCATAAGTATATGTGATTTTATCAAAAATATAGGTCTTGCCATTTTCACGGATATCAATATGCACCACAGTTTCAGGGCGTTTTACATCAACATAAGCATTTGGATTGTTATCTAGTATCACGCCACCAAGGTCGGCTGCAAGCTCATTTGATTTAACTGGAAAAGTTTTGTCAGCACGGTTACAATCTACCTTAAAACTACCACTAATTTCAAGTTTTGCACAAAAATTGGTAATGTCCTCAACTGTTGATGGTATTACCGATGCTACGCTAACTGAGTACACTCCAAACACCTTTTTAATTTCGGCAATAATAGCGTCTTCATCTTCACTGTTATAATCGCTAACAACTACACGATTTTGAATAGGTGTAATTACCTTTTTAAATTCTTTTAAAGCTGTTTTGATGTTAGTATATAGCAACTTTAGAAAATAACCTTTATTTTTACCCTTTAAGTGTATTTCTGAAAATCTGATTAAAATTACTTGTTCCATAAATTTTTCCCTTTATATTATATGTGTTTTGCAAATATTGTAATTACTTACTAATTTTAAGAATATTTGCCGGTGACCACGTCACCTTTTTTTGTTTTAGTATAATAAGTTTGTACATTTTTATTAATAGCGTTTGCTAGGTCAATCACATCTTGAGTCACGCAATCTTGCTCAAAGCTAATGCGTATTGCACCTAATATATAATCGCTACTTACACCTATTTCGCTTAATACCCTATTAGCGGTATTTTTGCTATTGCAAGCCGAGCCTGTGCCTATCAAAAAGCCGTCTTCTTCCATCATATGCACTAATGTTTCGCCCCTAACATCTTTAAAGCATAGCGAAATTATATTAGGCACGCATTTATTGGTAGAAATCAACTTATATGGCACTGTAATGTTATCCAATAGGGTTTGTTTTAATGCTCGCATAGCCTCGTAATCGCATTCTGGCAAACTAACCGCCTTTGCAAACGAAATAATGGCTGGTACATTTTCGGTGCCACCACGAAGATTCATTTCCTGACCACCACCTATTACAAATGGATTAAACTTTTGAGGGTTGGCAACATACAAACCTCCAATGCCCTTAACACCATTAATTTTGTGTGCTGAAATGGTATAAAAGTCAACACCTAGGTTAACCATATTAACCTTAATCTTATGTAGTGCTTGCACGCCATCACTATGGATTAAAATGTTAGGATTAATTTGCTTGCAACGTTTAACAATGTATTTAATGTCGTTGATAGCGCCTGTTTCGTTGCTAACATGGATTAATGATATAAAATCAGTCTTGTTGTCAATCATGCTAAACAAAACGTCTTGGTTAACTGTACCATCTTCGTTTAAAGGTGCAAATTCGATATTGTATCCCTCATTAATCATAGCCTTGGCTGTGTTATAGGTTGATGAGTGCTCACCTGCTGAAATAATGTATTTTTTGTCCTTACGCTTGATACAGTTGCGAAGCACTGCATTATTGCTTTCGGTAGCACATGAGGTAAATATCAATGTTGACTTGTTTGCTGCGCCTAAATACCTTAAAATAGTTTCCCTAGCCATTTCTACACGATTTTTAACACTTAAACTTGGTGTATACAAACTTGATGGATTAAAAAACTCATTACAAGCCTCATTGTATGCTTGTAAAACATCGGGATTAACCCTTGTGGTTGCTGCATTATCAAAATATCTATAATTCATAACCACCATTATAGCAAACATCTAAATATTTTTCAATCATTTATCCTAAATTAATTAAAAATATATCATATATTAGGAACAAGGTTTAATATCTTTTCACTTATTCCATTATTAAAGTACATGTTTGGCACTTTGCCTACTATAACACTTTCGCATAACAAAATTTGCTGTTTTACGTTGATTGTTTGTCTCTTTATAGGTAAATTCATGTCTACACGAGCGGTTATGCTTAAATATATTTTGTGTAGCGTGTTGTTAATGCCTACGCTTATAAAGTTGGAGTCAAAACTGCTGCCAATAATTGCTACTGGGCTAGCGCTCAACCTAACTCTCCTACCTCTACCATTAAATATTGCAATACCGCTAAGCGTTCCAATTGGTATATTCATATATTCTTCGTCAAGCGATTTAATGCGTTCGTTAGCGTCTTTGATTATTTCACGTGAAATTGTGTTGATAATATATTGATTAGCCGATATATAGGTTATTTCACCACTATTATTATAACTAATACTCATAATGCTATCATAGTTAACTGTAGTGTTAATTACATTGCTTACTGCAAGATTTAATGCTTGTTCGGTTAAACTATTTATTTTAGCCGTACAATAGGTCTTGATAATAGGCACTAACACTATCATATAGTACCAAATGCTAATACAAAAAAACACCACTAGTATAAACAATGGCTTAATCAAACGCTTACGTGATGTTTTTCTCATATTCAATTATATGTTGATATATTGTTCTTTATGTTAAATACATTAACAGAACGCGACAGCTTCCTAAATTCTTCATTCTTCACTCTTCATTCTTCACTGTAAATGCAAGTCATTGCATTTACTTAAGGTGCTTTGTTCGGCTATTAAATATTAAACCTACTAAAAAGGCTGATACAATAGCAACGGCAATACCGCCTGCGGTGGCGGTAAGTCCTCCTTGTAGTACACCTAAAAAACCTGCCTTTTTAGCGCCCTCTATTGCGCCCTTTGCTAGTGTTGCGCCAAAGCCTATAATAGGAACTGTTGCACCAGCCTTGGCAAAGTCCTTAAAGTATGGATAAACTCCTAGTGTTTGTAATACAACTCCTAGTGTTAGAAATAACACCAGTATACGTGAAGTGGTAATTGTGGTACGCACAACCAATATTTGCGCAAGCGCACATATTGCCCCACCAACCAAAAACGATATAATATAACTAGTAATATCTATTTCCATTAATCCCCCTTTTCAATGCATACTGCATGCGCAATGCCTGGTATGCTGTCACCTTGTTGACTAGTTGTGGTGCTAAGCAAGGCACCTGTTGCCACCAGTAGTACCTTTTTAAACTCGCCAGAACGCAATTTATGCATAATATACGAATTAAGCACTGTAGCGCTACAACCACTACCACTTCCGCCCATAAATACTTTTTCCTGCTTGTTGTATATAAGATTGCCACAATCGCTATAATGTTGACCCAATTTTATGCCTTTGCGTTCCAGCAAATCCACCAATATTTCACTACCAAGTTTACCTAAATCTCCTGTTGCAATAAGGTCGTAATCTTCAACCTTAGTGTTAGTGCCTTGCAAGTGTGTCATGATTGTATCCATGGCGGCAGGTGCCATACATGCACCCATATTGTTTACATCTTTAATGCCAAAATCTACTACCTTGCCAAATGTTGCACTAGTAATAACTGGTCCACTACCTTTGCTAGACAAAATTGTAGCACCACCGCCTGTTACCGTCCATTGAGATGTTGGTGGGCGTTGATTGCCTAATTCTAATGGAAAACGATACTGACGTTCTGCGCTGGAAAAGTGACTAGCCGTTGCACAACACACTTTGCTAAACACTTGTCTATCTATAAGTGTAGCGCCAAGTGCTAAACTCTCTGCCATAGTAGCACATGCGCTATATAAACCTATAAATGTAATGCCAAACTTACGTGCAGCAAATGACGAACTGACTATCTGATTAAGTAAATCTCCGCCAAGCAACACATCTACATCATTAAGTTTAAGTCCTGCGTTGTCGATTGCTCCAAATATAACGTGTTCCAATAATTTGCGTTCAGCCTTTTCAAATGTACTTTCACCAAGTTTGTCATCTATTAGTTTGTAACTTAGGTAATCACTAATGGGTCCCTTGCTCTCCAATGGACCACCAATGCTATAATTTCCTATGATTGTAGGTTTGTTGTTAAATATAACCGTTTGCTTATTTGTACTAACCATACTATTCCTCTCTTAAAATATTAAATATATTAATCCTGCTGCTACACTACCTACTACGCCAAACACGATTACAGGACCTACTATGCTAAACATTTTAACGCATATACCAAATATAACGCCTTCCTTTTTAAACTCCATAGATGGGCTAACAATTGCATTGGCAAACCCTGTAATAGGTATAACCGTTCCTGCGCCACCAAATGCGCCTAACCAGTCAAATACACCAAAGCCTGTTAAGATGGCAGTTATAAATATAATAGTGCTTAGCATTAACGTACCAACTTCGGCTTGACTAAGTGACGGAAACCAATATGCATACAAGTCGCTGCAAAGTTGTCCAAAACAACAAATAAGCCCACCTACCAGAAACGCTTTTGCCATAGATGGAAACAGCTTAGTTTTAGGTAGTTTGGCGTCTACGTACATATTGTAATTTTGATTTCTTTTTTCGCTATCCATAATTTACTCCTAATATCTATAATCTTGCCTTAAAACAAGACTTTAAACATCAAAACCTAAAAATTTTAAAATATTTTGATATATTTTGCACATACTACACTCAGGAGGTTAGATATGAACAAATATCTTAATGTATTAATGCTATCAGGAGGTTTGATGGGCGCTATTGCTCCATGTGCAATAAATCTTGATAAAACGCCTAAATATGACCTTGGATACATTTATAATCAAGTTGAAAGAATGCAAAAAGCTGTGCCTAATCTTAGCCGTATTAACCATAGTTTAAATATAGATTTAGTAACCACTGAAAAAGTTGATGAAATAAATCAAAATCAGGATTTAGCACAAGACAATAACTCGGCTAATATAATATTTAGCACAATTGATGAGCAAGGTAACCAAACTAATCTAGATAATAATCAAACCATCAACTATTTAAACGAAACCCTTAACCAAACAAATACAGAGTACGAAAATCTAAGGCAAACTCTAATTAGCGCCATTAACGATACTATGGCATATTTAGAAAATTACCGAGATAATCCTCAGGAATTAACTAATGAGCAAAAAATATATATTAAGGAGCACTCAAACTCTATTAAGTACCTAGCAGAAACGTTGGAAGACTTAAGCGAGGAAGTGATTTGCACTATTGATGGCAAAGATTGTGATGACTGTGATGATATTAATGAAATCGCAGGTATATATATTAGCACAATTCAAAATTTGGAAAATCGTATACAGACTCTTCAAAATGCTATAAACTCGCTACAATTTATATCCAGTATTGGTAATCCTCTATTTAACTCCCCTAACCTTGTCCCTAGATATGCCTTATATCACATAACTAAGGATATTAAAGATGAGGACAGAATAGATAGTGATACTGATGATATAGATGAGTCAATGGAAGTTGAACATTCCAACGATAGCAACGCTGATACAAATAGTGACACTGATACAAATGTCGATACTTCGGACACAAACACTGATACAAATACTAATGCAAATACTAATACTAGTGATGCAAATATTACAAATGACTCATCAGATAATACAGATAACAGCGAAAATGATAAACCAACTACATTTAATTTAAAGTCAAATATCGATACCTATGCACCTAAAAAGCGTAACATTGATACATTCTTTAACACCGCATTATTAGATGACCAATACACATATGGCGGTGGCGCCTATGGATACGGATATGGTATGCCATATAATGGTTACGGTATGTACGGCGGCGGATTTGGTAACCCTTACAATGGATATAACTCCAATTTAGTTAATCGTGAAGTTATAAATCAACAGCAAAATAATCAAGTAAATAGCCCTATTACCAATACAAGCGCCACTATTGATAACTCATCTAATACTAGTGAAAAAACAGAAAAACCAAAGAAAATACACGTAAAAAAGGCAAAAAATATCGACACCTATACCCTATCCACTATTCAATCAAACATTAATACAATGGGTGAAAGCAAAATATCAAAATTTATTAAGGAAAAATTTAGCGGTATAAGAAATAAGGTTAAAAATAAAAAGGAAGATATTAAAAACTCTCAACAATTAGATAAAACTAATGACCTATCCGATATACAGGATAGCGCTAAACGTGTGGAAGATTTTATAAATAACAGAATTGAGGAATCAGGTAACTTTCAGGAGCAAAATTTAGATAACAATAATTCGAATACCGCAGTATATGATTCAAATAACAGCGAAATAGGCAATAATACACACGCTTTGGACAAGAAGTCAAGCGAAACGTCTAACTCCCCTATTTTACCGCAATTTCAGCCTGAAATTAGCACTCGATAAATAAATTAGATATAAAAATTTCAAACTATTAAATTAGTTTGATTTTTTTATTACTTAACCCTCTGATTTTATTAATACATTTTACAGCGGCTGACCTCTTGTTATATATTATATTTTAGGTTCGCATCTATTCGCAAAATACTTCTATTAAGAATGATTGATTTACAATAGAATCATCATCTATTTTTACGTAATTACTACGAAGTTAATAATCTCTACTATTGCAAAGTTAATAATCCATATTTTCACCTAATTATAGCATACATATATTGTAAAATTGCATACCTCTGCCATTTTTTTTGCATTAAAAAAGTAAGTCATTACAACTTACTCTACCCCTCCCACCATGTAGGAATTATTTCAAATGATTTTGCATTTAGATATTCCAATAGAGATTTTTTAGGAAAACTAAATCCCATATAATATGCTGTAAGACACATAATATCTCCACCAATACCATATTTTCCGTCTCCAACAATCGGATATCCAAAATATGCAATATGCGCCCTTATTTGGTGAGTTTTTCCCGTTACGAGTTCGGCTTGCAGTATGGTTTGATTATCCAAATGTTTTACCAGGCTAAATTTGGTAACAATCTCCTCATAACCACTGGTTTTAATTTCAGATATTAACACCTTGGAACTTTCACTAAATTTCTTTAAAAACATTCTAGATTTTATTGCATCAATGTTTACTTTACCCTTAACTTTTAGTAGGTATTTTTTTATGATTGTGCGTTTTTTAAACGCTTCCAGCAGTTCAGATTCCGCATCATTAGTTTTAGCAAACACCACAAGCCCTTGGGTATTTCTATCAATACGGTGTACTGCATATAGTGTGTTATACTCCAGCCTTAAAATGTCTAATAGATTTCTATCATTTTCGCTTACCACCTCAATGCCCGCACGTTTATTAACAACAAGAATATTATCGTCCTCATAAACTATTTCGTGCCACGGAGTTGTATTAATTTGGTAAAAAGCCTCTACCTCATCACCTGGTTTTACCATACACGACTTAGTTTTTCTAACACCGTTAAGTTTAATATCTTTATCCTTAAATAATTTTTCTATTTGAAAATTAGAAAGAAGAGGCAATGCCTTACGCAAAGCCTTACTCAACTCTATTTTTTCAGTTACAACAAATTTAATTTTTTCCATTTATAGTTCCATATTTTTATTATATTCCTTGGTAAAGCAGTTATTTGCAGTGTTATTAAACTCTCTGTTTGCTCTTTCAATATTTTGCTCTAATACCGTGTTAAGTTTTATGTTTGCTTGTTCGTCGCTAATACCAGTTGATTTGTACATATTTGTTATAGCTTTTGCAAAGGTTTGCATTGGTATTGCCGTTGCCTGTTCTTTTTGATTAATCAATTCTATAATTGCTTGCAAATCTTTAATCATATGCTCTTTATAGTCTTTATTAAAATCTCCAAACTTTGACACATTAAAAGCGTTAGATTCCGATGTTTTAGAATTTGTTGGTATTAAATCGATATATTTTTTTATACAGCTATCATCTCTATATTTGACATAATCACCATATGAAAGTTTATCCTTTGAAGCAATCTCTTTTGTGATTTTATGTATGGTTGATTTGTCTTCTTCAATATATATGAAAGGTCCTCTGCAATTAGTTATTTGGAGCTTGCGCAAATTTTGACTATCTTCAAAAGGTATTAAGCAATAATTAAAAGTCCTTACTCCATAACTTTTAATACAATCAAAACATGCATCACAATAGTACGGTTTATTGCCAATAATAACAATATTATTAGCGTGACCAAATGATTTCCCAGAATCTTTTTCAACTACATCACAACTATTTATATAACACTTTATTCCAACTCTATCACATATTTCCTTTAACAGGGTTGCAAAACCAAAGCACACAACATCTTCGTTTTTAAAAATTGATGTAATATGACGCGAACTCTCAATGTCTTGAATATTTTCCTTATACTTTCTGTTTGCAACAAAAGAATAGACCATTAAAAACTTTTCCATCTCATTTAAAGGTCTAACACTTCCATTTTCATTTACTGTTGAGTTATTAACCTGTTTAACAACATCATCTATGTGCGAATTAGCTGCTAAAACATCCTCTAACTCCCACAATGCTCCGTCCTTAACTTTTATATTTGCACCAGAATTCTTCAACTGTCGCCTTATATCAATCAACTTTACGCACTGTTCTTTTGTTATATATGATTTTTCACCTGATTCTATAACAATATGTTTATCGCTTAAATCCACATTATTATCATTTAAAAATTTAATTGCTTCAGCTAATTTATCAATATCAGATATATTCAAGGATAGATATGTTTTATTCTTAAACTTATTTAAATTATATGCACAGACATTGCCACTACTTATTAAATTTGTGTAATTTGCAAACCAATCATTCAGCCTTTGCATTCCAATAGAATTTACTTGCGACATTTTTTACACCTCGTAATACTTATCTCTCATATACTTTGCACCAATCTCCTGACTATCGTGTGCTTCACTAATCACCCATGGCTCAAGGTTAAATTCATGCAATAATTCAACAAACCAATCAAGATTGGGCAATCCTTCACTTCCATCTGGCATTGACTCACCATGCACAAGGTGTTTAATTTCGCCCTTATCGCCATAATTGATTGTATAAGCGTGGAAATGCACTTGCTTAAATTTATGTGGCAACGCTGCCTTTAAATGCTCTAATTTTGCCCTTAGAATGTCTTTTGACGTGATTGAACCAAACTCACGTGCATGCAAATGTGCGATATCAATACATGGGTATGCTTTGTCACAATTTTTACATATCTCAATAATTTCGTCTATTGAACCTAGATTAGCAGTTTTTCCACCTATTTCAGGATAGAATCTCACATCTGCCATATCTACTTCATTTGCAATCGTGTTTAGGTGCGTGATTATGCGCTGCACAGCTTGTTTTCGGCCTTCGTCCGTATTAACATGACCACCGCCTGGATGAAATATTATGCGTGTACAATTGATACTTTTGGCAAGTTCTATGCCCTGTTTTAATATTTCGATACTACGTTCTACCACCGATTCATTTATACTGCCGAGATTTATATAATATGGCCCATGCATGCTTATATAAAAACCATCTTTTTGTGCCTGAATGGCTAGTTCCTTATTTTTATCACTCATCTTAAAGCCAAACGTGCATTGAACCTCATACGCATTTAAATTCATGCCTTTTAGCCAATTATAAAAGTCTTTTGGCTTTCCGTTATAATTTGCTGGCACTCCTGCCACACCAAATTTTGCAATCATTTTTCTTCCTTTTAATGTTATAATTAGTAAAATGCTATATACTAATTAAACTTTTTGAATATTTTTTCCTTTAGCAATACATTTTTAGGTTTACAAATACGATAACTATTCTTTACCATTTCATGAAAATATTCTAACATCTGTTTGCTAAAATTTGCATTATTTACAATTAACATATTTTGAAGATTGTTACGTATTTCAAGATTTGCAATTGAAAAATTTCCAACAATTGCCAAATTGTCAATTATTACAAAGTTAGAACCTATTACGCCATCATATATATAAGCAGTTGCACCATACATAGCCATTTCCTTAATGTAAGCACGTGAAGCGTAGTAATTGTTATAACAGCCCGCCTTTGATAGCATAATCTTAACATCTATACCAGATAATATAGCCATAACTAACGCCTGTTTAATTGAAGGTGTAGGTATAAATTGATTGATATGTATTATAATTTGCTTTTTTGCATCATTAATAGCCTTTAAAAACGAACCCTCAAAGTCCTTATCTGCAACACTAGATACGTACTGCATTTCAGTATCACCAGATGAATCATAAGTAGATTTTTCGAGATTGTAATATTTTTGCGTAGCAAAGTTAACGTCCAAATGACAGTCCAAATCTATAGTCCTAACTACATCCCCTGTTAAAACATAATACAAGTTAGAGTGGCTTACAGGCTTATCCTTAGATTTAACAGCGCAAATATTGTAGATGTATGCCTTATTGCCATCTATTGATATAACATTTTTTGCATTCTTATAGTATTTGTTAAACGTGTCACGTTTATTAAACTTACATACATTTACTCCCGATAAACGTAACTCCTTAATAGTTTTACGGTCACTAAATTTACGCTTTGTATATACGCAACTAACCGTTACACCCATACTTTGCTTTTCCTTTAATAACTGTATAACATTTTCGTTATTAACACCTGCTAAAAACTTTAGGGTATCTATAATAATATATTGGCTAGCATTCTCAAGGTCATGCAAAATAGTGTTATCAAATATTTCAACGCTGTTTATAACCTTTATATCGCTATTTTTAAATATCTCAGCACAATAATGCCTTTTGTTAAAATTAAGTGTTTCATTACTTGACTTGGTTTCGGTTAACGAAAATTCAACTAATTCCTTGTACACCTCATCTTCTGTAAACTTCTTCCTAATACTTTTTTTAAGTGCAGGCTTATCACAAAACCACACGAAATAAACGGCAAATCCAACAATGCCGGTAAGAATAATTATTAAACTCCAAAATATAATCTTTTTGCAATCTGTTTCAAAAAATACCACCGATACACACATTGCAAAAATTAGTATTATATGGATAAACAAAGCCCATAAAAACATAATACACTCTCCTATTAGGCATTTTAACATATTTACATAAAACTTACAACTAAAATTAAATGCAATTAATTTAAATTTAATAAAAATATATTATATATACAAAAACTGTAGAGCTTAAATCTACAGTTTTTACCTAATTAATAATTCGATACCTGCGACAACGCACGCTCTCGATTATATCTTTCTTTCATTTGCCTATACTTATCTGACAAATCTAATATGTACCTTTGTTTGCTTTCCATGGACAACGTATCATAATATTTTTTATCAATCAATTCATTGATTGGATTAATAATTATACGGTCATCATCTAACATCCTACAAACCTTTTTGTATAATAATTGGTCCTTATCCGAATATGCAAGTTTTGCATACGACAGGTGTTGTAATCCACCTTTATTATAGTTTTTCATTCTGGTCTTTGCCTGCTTTGCAAGATTATACAAAACCCCTGCTTTCTTGCTTGTTGTCATTTTACCTCCTTTCACAAAGCACATTTTACATTAAATTCGGCATAATTCCAAACAAAAATATATCTTAATTTAAAGCAATTATTACTAATATTGTCGAAAAAGATAGAATTTATTTAATAAAAAATAAAACCCTGCGCAATGCACAAGATTTTATCCTTTGGAGCTTCTAGGCGGAATCGAACCGCCGACCTACTGATTACGAATCAGTTGCTCTACCTACTGAGCCATAGAAGCATATAGAGATTTTTTCTCTATACTGTATCATATCACATAATACAAATTTAGGCAATCGTTTTGATAAAATTAATCGATTATTATTTCATCATCAGAATTATCTGAACCACCATCTTCACTAATATCAATTTCCGAATCCTTATCGTCATCATCATATAAATTTGAAGTTATATCGGTTTTTTGAGGTTGATTTAACTCCTCCAAATCTTCATCAAAATCTTCATCGATGGTCTTACGTTTCTTTTTCTTAGATGGTTTAGGTTGAGGATTTTGTATCATATCCAACATAGTAAACAATTTTTGTTTATCAACAATCTGTAACTTAGATTTGGTTTTTTGCTCCAAAGTCTCACATTTTTTTGATAATCTATAATACAAATTATCCATTATTAGGAACAATTGAGGTTTATTAGGAATTGTAGTTGCATTGATTGTATCCTTACATAATTCCATCACTTCCTTTACACGAGAAAGGTCATATTTAAGTTTGATTAATTGTTGAATCATTTGCTCAATTTTACCAATCTTTAAACGCTTTAGCAACAAGTCAATTTGAGCAATATCATTATTGATATCTTCAATCAATCGTTCCTCGTGTTTGGCAATTTCTAACTTTTCAAGCATTTTAGAGCGAATAAATTCTTCAACATCCTCACCTACGCCATTATCGGTAATTTTTTCGTTATAAAATTCATTAATATCAGTTTTAAACTCAGGTTCAAAAGGCGCAAAATCGGTTTGCATTAATTCTGCATACCTTACACTAATATATTGGCTTATTAGGGTTTGTATTTGTGTGTAGTCAATGGTGTGTTCGCTAACTTCCTTACTTAAAAATGGCTTAAGGTCATCAACTGGCGAATTGTATAGTATATAGTTTGACCTAGCATATTGTAAATATTTTGCGTCCTGTATGGTTTTTGATAACTTATTTTGACTAGACTTGATAGCACGATAACGATATTCCTCCAATGGCGGAACAACATCATCAAATTTGATTTCTTTTAATGTGCTTGTAAGTTCAAAAAATTGCTTGGCTTCCAACACATCTGTTTGTAGATATATTTGTATCTTATCTAGTATTGCCTGTATATACTTACTGGACAAAACCTTACCATAATTTTCACGGTTGGCATTTTTATTAAACTTAAATCCAATTTGCCTAAAAAAGTTATTAAACCATCTAGAAAATTTATTTGCATTTGGGTTTATTTTATAGTCATCATCAGCGATTCCCTTTGTGTCATTTACCTTTGACAACTTATCTAAATAATCCTTAATAAGTTCCAGCAAATAATTTGAATCAAGTCTCCCTTCTGCCAAATAGTCAAATTGTGACATTATTCCTCCTATTGTTCTTTCTTTTTAAGTGTTACAATGTTTAATTTGTGATTTTCATAATCAATATTGCTAATATAGCCACTAACACTTGCACCAAGTTTATATATATGATGTGTGGCAGTATTTATATTTTCGCTATTTTCACGTGTTAAAGCAAATGCAGTTAAACCATTATCAAGTTTAATCATTGCGCCACTTGGATATATACGTTCCACAATACCAGTATGCTCATCTCCAAGATTAATTTGTTTAAAAATCTCGTCAAGTGGATTAGCACGAAGTTGCTTTAACCCAAGTTCAATCTTAGCATTGTCAATAGTTTTATCTAAAACTATAAATTGATATTCCTTGTTTTCCTCAACTACTTCACTTAACGTGTTAATACGCTCATAACTTGCATCTTGAATGTTAAGTTTGCCTTTTAAGCCATCCTTTAACATTACTATAGCATACTTATCCATAACTTTGATAGGAACACCTGTAACAATATCATTAATATTAATTTCGATTGCAGAGTAATCTACTGTTTTTTGAAGCAGTTTAGTGCTACAAACAATAGATTTTTGTAAACTATTAAGTTCTAGTATAACGGCATCTATTTCCCTATTTTTTAGGTTGTCACGGCTAACATAGTCATCTTTTGAACACTGGGAATATGGCAAAAATACATTAAATCCATACACTTCGCCTTTAATGCCTGATGGTGTAACATCTTTAACGTTAAATTTAAATGTTGAACCTATCTTTAGGTCTTTAACCTTTTCACGTTGCTCAATAGCCTTGTTTACGTTTTTAGCATCTAACACTATGCATCCATACTCGTCAACTTGGTCGGTAACCATCACTAGGATAGCATCGCCTTCCTTATACACTGTGTCTACCTCATCAATAGGCACTATACCATCCTTCATACCTCCAATATTTACCACAGCACCACGTTTGGTAATCATAACAATGGTTCCGGTTATGATATCACCCTTTTTGTAGTGTGTAAACTTGATATTAGCGTCCTTCATTGTTTGCATTTTTGCCTCCATTATTTACTAGTAATTCATTCATTTTTGACACAACCAATTTGGCAAATTCCTCGCTATATTCCTTGTCCTTTGCACGTGTCATATCTGGATAGATTAATTCTCCAACTACAATCTTGTTAAACCTAAACAATCTTGGTTTTTTAATAATCACTGTTGGTAAAACTGGTGTACCAGTCCTTAGCGCAAATAGTGAAATACCTTCCTTTACAGTATTTTGGTCAATTTCGCCTGGTTTGCTACGTGTACCCTGAGGACAAATGCATACATGGCGCTTGCGATTAATTGCAGATAGTACCTTTTTAATAGCACCAAGATCTGCCTTAGTTCTATCTACAGGTATAACATCAAATTTTTTAAGGAACCAGCCTAGAATTTTGTTCTTAAACAATTCTGCTTTGCCAATATATGTAAATTTTCTGCAAAATTTGATTGCAAGAATTGGTAAATCAAAGTTACTCATATGATTGCACGCAACAATAACATTTTGCTTTTTTGCCTTTGGCAAATTCTTTTTGTTAACAATCCTTGTTGGAAAGAAAATTGTTAAAAATGGAAATAAAATTATAAAACATATCCAAAATATCATCTTAACCTCACACTATCGCCTACTACAAATCCGGTTGAAAAAGCAATTTGTAGGTTAAACCCACCAGTTAAAGCGTCAATATCCAATACCTCACCAGCAAAATATAAACCCTCAACCAACTTGCTTTCAAATGTTTTAGGCGACACTTCCTTAGTGTCAACTCCACCGCTTGTAATAATAGCTTTTTCTATATTATCCAATAATTTAATAGATAAGTCAAATTTTTTAAGCCCCTTAATTAGCATATTTCTGTCATTTTTGCTCATTTCGCTCATCTTTTTATCAATAAAATTGAATTTTTTAATAAAATATGGCACCAGACTGCTTGGAAGCAATGTTTTTAAATATGTAGATAAATTCTTTTTCGAAAATTCGGTAAACTCTCGCACAAACTTATCATTAAGCGTCTGCTCGCTTAATTTTGGCTTAAAATCTATGTACAACTTTGAATTAGTTAAATCTTCACGGTTAATTTTGCTTGATAAGGTCAAAATTATTGGTCCACTAACACCATCACTAGTAAACAACATCTCGCCAAACTCCTTGGCAATAACTTTGTTATTGATTTCTACGCTGGCTTCCATAAACTTAAGTGATAGTCCTTCAATGTCTTTTACACTTTCCTTTACTATAATTGGCACTAACGCTGGCTTTGGTTCAATTATATTGTGGCCAAATTTACTTGCCAATTTATATCCATAACCTGTGCTTCCGGTGGCTGAATATGACTTACCACCCGTTGCAATTAATATACTATATGATTGGTATTCTTTGCCATTACTACACTTTATATGGTATATACCACCGTTTAAGGTTACATCTTTAACTTCGGTATTTAAAACAACTTCTGCTCCGGCATTTGCCAACATTTTGCCTAGTGCCGAAATTATGTCACTGGACTTATCGCTTGCAGGAAAAACACGATTGCCGTGTTCGGTTTTTAACTTAACATATGGTTCAAACATATCCATCGTATCTGCCGGTGTAAACCTTCTGATAGCGCCATTCATAAACCTTGCACCACGTATAGTATTGTTTAAATGCGTTTGTATATCGCTATTGTTGGTTAGATTGCATCTACCTTTACCTGTAATATATATTTTTTTACCTATTTTTTCATTTTTATCAAGCAGCAAAACAGAAGCACCTCTTCTTGCCGCTTGTATTGCTGCCATACATCCAGATGCTCCTGCTCCTATTATAATTAAATCATATGTTATCATTTTCTTAAACTCTTTAAGTAAGATATTTCTTTAGTAGTAAGTGCTTTATATTCACCACGTGAAAGTCCGCCAAGTTTAATTTCACCAATACTTGTACGCTTTAGGAAGGCAACTGTTTTTCCAACTGCTTCAAACATCTTTTTGACTTGATGATTTTTACCTTCTGCAATAACTATTTCTACACGAGTAAATTTGTCATCTTTATCAAGTATTTGCGCACTACAAGGCTGAGTAACATATCCACCGATATCTACTCCCTTAGAAATTTGCTTGATATCTGCTGGTGTAATATCTCCCTCAACACTTGCAATATATGTTTTTTTAACATTATTCTTAGGGTGTGTTAAAATGTTGGTAATATCGCCGTCATTAGTTAATATTAGTAGCCCTTCAGTATCATAATCCAATCTTCCAATAGGGTAAATACGTTCCTGAACCTTGCGCATTAATTCTACCACTGTTTTTCTGCCCTTTTCGTCACTTGCAGTGGTTACATACCCTTTAGGTTTGTGCAACTTATAATATACCCTTTTTACACTTGGACGCACTGCACGATTTTCAAACAATACAACATCTGTATGCTTGATATCCAAGCCTAATTCTCTTACTACTTTGCCATTAACCTTTACCTTACCTTGCGCAATCAACTCATCACATTTTCTGCGTGATGCCACACCGCAATCTGCCAAATACTTATTAATTCTCATCTATTTTTCCCATTGTAACTTTATTGATTTGAAGATATCCTGATTTTCAAGCACATCTATCTTATTTATTGTATACAATTTTATAGTTTTTTGCAAGTGATTATCGTAAAATACTGAAATTTCACCAACTTCTTCGCCCTCGCCAATATTTTTTGTCAACTCATTTAATTTATAAACAACCTTTAATTTGTCTTTTTCACTCTCCTTTACCGGATAAATATAAGTTTCATCCGCAAATAGGTTCAACGTTCCTCTAACGTTGTCAATATAATATTCGTTATAAATTGGCTCATTTTTTATAACAACAGGTGCAAAATTATATTCGTTGTAGGCTTTGTTTAACAGCTCAACACTTTCCTCAAACATAGGTCCACAATTAAGCACTACACAAACTAGCGTAACACCATTACGCTTAATTGCACTAACCAAACACCTACCCGCCCTTGATGTAAAACCAGTTTTTACGCCAACGCAGCCATCAAGACTATTAAGAAGTCTATTTTTGTTAGTAAGATATCTTGCTTCGCTAAGATTTGTTTTTGGAATTGTATAATGTTTGGTTGAAACAATTTCAGCAAACACAGGATTATCTAGTGCATATGCGGTAACTAGCGCCAAATCATAAGCTGTAGTATAATGTTCGGCATTATCTAATCCGTGAGGATTTGCAAAATGAGTATTTTTAGCACCAATATCTTTACAGAGCTTATTCATCATATTTACAAAGTTTTCTTCAGTAGTTCCCACATGGCACGCCAAAGCGACTGCACTGTCATTGCCAGAGCGCAACATAAGTCCATACAGCAAATCCCTAACAGATAACTGCTCTCCCTTACGCAAATATATTGATGTTCCCTCTATTCCAATACTTTTATTGTCCACAGTAATAACCTCGTCCAAATCATCACAATGTGTCAGTACAGTTATAGCTGTTACAATCTTGGTGGTAGATGCATTGGAACGAGTTGTATGCATATCCTTTTCATACAGCACCCTAGTAGAGTCCTTTTCCATCACGCACATACCTCTTGCTGAAGTGATACTTTGAGCGTCAACATTATTAATACTATTAACATTAAACCCGACACCAGTAAACACAATACATGCTAGCAATACCAAAAACAAAACTTTATATTTTATCTTCATACTACTTCTCCTTGCTTTCAGCCATCTTTTTTAATACTTCAGTTGCATTCTTAAGCAGTGTCAAGTATGCTGAAGACTTGTCAGCATGAACCATTTTAAATTTGTTATCCTTAAGTACGAAAAAACCTATTGGCGAAACACTATATCCACCACCAGTCCCTCCTGCCATTGGAAAGTCATCTTGATTACGTTTGGAGTTAAGGTCACTATATTCACCACCGCCCGAAACAAACCCAACCGACACCTTGGATATTGGCAACAAAACTGTGCCATCAGGCAACGTCACGGCTTCGCCTATTACGCAATTCACGTCAACCATATTTCTTATACTTTGAAGTGATGAGTCTATTAAACTTTTTATTCTATTTTGCCTTGGAATCTGTTGCTTCATATTTTGCTCCTTTTAAACACCATAGCGAATTTATAATTGAATAAATTACATCAAAAATCGATATATTTACTTTGCCTTCGATTTTAAAATTTAAACAATCCTTGTTGTATTTTGCCTCATTGTTTATTAAAATATGTGCCGATTTTTTATTGTGCAAAATTTTTGCATATATACACTTGGTAATAACGTCAACAACTCCTGTCCCAACCGCTGTAACCATAGCATCATTATAATATCCATTTTCACTTACAAATATTAACCTATCCAATATTAAGCGGAAATACAATTGCCTAACAGTCTGCACAACAAAAGCAATATTAAAATTTTTAGCACTTAACTTTTCCCGATAAGTTTTATTGTTTTTTGTAATATAAACATATTGACCTCTAAATTTAACCTTTATTTTATAATTTATAAATTTAAAAATATTTATTTGAATTTCGCCGGACAACCTTAAAATATTAAATAAAACTTTAAATTTAATAGGTATTGGAATTATTAACAATAAAATAATAAATATTAGTAAAATTTGCCAAATCATATTTTTATGGTAAATAAATTTTATTTTTTTATACGTTTTCGACAATTTGTTTTAAGTTTATTGCAAAATATTGGGATTTTATTTATTTTATTCAATATTTTATTGTTAATTATTATTGATTATTTTTTTAATTTTAAATATTGATTTTTAATTAAATATGTGCTATAATAAATTATACAAAGGAGATAATTATGATTAAAGTAGATGACAATTTTTTATTAAGACCAGTTAATGCTTATCAATACTGCGACCCAAATACATTTAAAAATATTGAAACAGTTAAAGTTTTTGTAACCAAAGGTGATAATGGAAAGGATTACTCATATGCATACAAGCCAGCATATGAAGCGTATTTAAATGTTTCATCGATGCTTGCTCGTGTAAATATTCCTACCAAACTAATGTCTTGTGCCCGTGATGATAAAGACCAGCAATACACAATTGATGAGTCGTTTAATGATAATTTGGCTAAAACACATGATGCTGAGGAAGCTAAAAAATTAACATTTGAGTCAGCTGCCAAAATAGGATATTCCGAACATCATACAGGACTTGCTTTTGACGTTGCTGCTCCTACTGCACACGCTACTCTTGATCCTGATTTTGTTAAAAAATATGGTGATAGTGCTGGATTTGAGTATAAGCGTTACGCTTTTGAAAGTAATGGATTTATCCTTACATACCCTGCCGATGACCGCCTTGAAGAGGTTACTGGTATGAAGAAAAATGAGTCATGGCACTGGAGATATGTTGGCAAAGAACATTCTATGAGAATAAGAGCCATTCGTCAGAACGTATCTAAAATTCTTGGTGAAAAACATGAAGTATTCTTAGAAGATTATTGGTCCCTTTATAATAAGTATACATTCTCTGAAAATGCTGACTTGGTAGAAAAATATACTGAATTGTTCATCACAGAAATTCTTGGAAAGGATTTAAAAAACGAGTTATCATGTTAATTAAAAAAGTATATAACATTTAAGTTATATACTTCTTTTTTTATTCCTTATTGTCGCTTTCAACTACCTTAACAGCATCACTTAGTTTAACTGATACAATCTTAGATACACCTTTTTCTTGCATGGTTACACCAAATAGGCTATCAGCAAGTTCCATTGTTGGTTTACGGTGAGTAATAACAATGAATTGAGTGTCTTGCGAGAATCTCTTTAGGTAACGAGCATATCTATCAATATTTGCATCATCTAGCGCCGCCTCTATTTCGTCTAGGAAGCAGAATGGCATTGGGCGAAGTTTTAATATCGCAAACAATATGGCTATGGCCGTCATTGTCTTTTCACCACCACTTAATAGCGATATACTCTTAGGAGATTTACCTGGTGGGCAAGCGCTAATTTCAACACCTGCACATAATGGGTCTTCGTTTGGAAGCAACTCAAGTTTAGCATTACCACCACCAAACAACTCCTTAAATACCTTGGTAAAGTTCTCGTTAATCTTAACAAACTCGGTATTAAACTTTTGTAACATCTCGGTTGATAGGTCGGTAATAATCTTCATCAAGTCGGCTTCAGCCTTTTGCAAGTCTTGAACTTGAGCACTCATCTCCTCGTATCTTGCACCTTCTAACTTATATTCCTCAATAGCATTAATGTTAATTGAGCCAAGTGCTGCAATTTGAGATTTGATACGGCCAATTTCAATCATACCCTGCTTAATATCAAATTCTTCCTTTTTAAATGGCTTACAATCGGTATAAGTCATTTCATACTCTTCATATATGCGCTCTTGCATATTTTCGATATCAATATCGACCTTTTGAAGTTTGTTTTCTTCCTGGAACAATTTATTTTGTAGGGTTGTAATTTCGGCTTGAATACCAGATTTTTTATCATCAATATCTTTAATTTCAGCCAGTATAGAACTCTTAAACTCATCAAATGACGCTAAGCGAGCGTTAAGCGCCTTAAGCTCCTCACCTACACCAGAATTATCCATATCCTGCAAAGTTTGTTGCTGGATAAGTTTGGCTTGAGTATAAATCTGCTCTTGCTTTGATAGTTCAACCGTAGCACGCTCGATATTTTCATTACTTTCGGCTAATTGTGCTGTATACCTTTCAATCTCAAATTCCAATGACTTAATCTTTTCTTCGCAACTAGCAATTCTAATCTTATAATCAGTAATTTTAGTATTGTACTCATCTCGCTTGGTTTTTAATTCTGCATACATTGACTTGCTAGAATCCGAGTTTTCACTCATCTGTTTTTGAGATGATGTAATATCACTTTCTAGATTATCTACGCTGTCGATTTTGTCCTGAATGTCCTGAACAAATTGCTTTGCAACATTTAATTGTGCCTGATATTGCTTAACATTTGTATTTAATCCCTCTAATTTCTCCTGCATTGCTTGCAATGTAGAAACCTTAGATGCATAATCTGCATTTAGTTGTTGTAATGTTGATGTGTTTTGCTCTCTAAATTGTCTTAAACCAACAACCTCAGACATTAGCTTGCTACTAGTTGACTCCAATTCTTGCAAATACTTAGTATTTTTTGAAATATTATTTTCAAGATTTTTAATCTCACTTTCCTTACCTAGTAACGAACTTTCGTTAGACTTTTTGCTACCACCAGACATTGAACCTTGTGGTGACAACACATCGCCATCTAGCGTTACCATCTTAAATGAATATCCGCTATCACGAGCAATCTTAACCGCATTGTCAAGATTATCAACTATAACCGTACTACCCAACAAACTATCAATTACACGTTGATATTCGCTTGGATAGGATATAATTTCACTAGCAATACCTAAGCAACCTTTGCTTGATAAAAATCTACGGTCACTTGGCATTAACGATCTAGGTTTTACTGCTGACATAGGTAAGAATGTTGCTCGACCTAGTTTGCCAGCCTTTAGATAATCGATAAGTACTTTTGCATCTTCCTCGTTTTTGGTAACAACATTTTGAATACTAGCACCAAGGGCAGTTTCAATTGCGGTAGAATATATATCCTTAACCTCAATAATGTTGCCAATTACACCCTTAATTGTAGATGATAGTTGCCTATTTTGCTTACTATCTTGCAACAAACGCTTAACAGATATAATATATCCATCAAAGTTACTTTGAAGTGATTGCAATAGGTTCTTACGGTTGGTGTCGTTAGCAATAGATGACTTACAAGCAAAAATATCGTTGTTAAGTGAAAGCAGTTTATCTTCCATATCCTGCAAGTTTATTTTTGCCTGAGATAATTCATCTTCTAACTTATTCTTTTTGTTTCCTGCAGCATTAACTTCTGCTGTAAACAATTTAATTTGATTTAAAAGTCCTTCTACTTCCAAATTTAAGCTTTTTAGTTTTTCGCTATCAGCTAACACATTAGCCTGCATTGCATCACGCTTTGCAATAAGTGCTGACATATTGGACTTAATATCAGTAAGTTTTTCAAGGCTATCAATGTATGCACGGTGACTAGCCTCTTTGCTATCTTCGTTTTCGGTAATTCTATCAATAAGTTCTAGATATTCACTTGATAACTTTTCACTTTCGATACGCAATGCTTTTAGGGTTTTGCTTTCATCATCTTTGCTTTTGTTAGCATTATCTAGCAACATCTCAAGCTGCTTATGATTTAACTTCAAATTATCAACTTCACCTGCCACACGTTTGGTTTGTTCCTCAATATGTAGCATACGTTCACTTAGAAGATTATTTTCGCCTTGCTTTTTTTCAAGTTGAACTGTTAAATTAAGCACCTTATCATGCAATTCGCTAATAGTCTTGTCCACACGGTCAATTTCTGCCATATTGCTATCATATTTGATTTGCAAATTGTCATATTCGTTTTGCTTAATAGTAAGGTTATCGTTATAACCCTTTTTACGAACATTAATTTCTTCCTTAACTACGCTGGCATGTTCATATTGATAGATATATGCATTAATTTCCAAATCCTTAAGTGTATCACGCAATGCAAGTGAACGTTTAGCGTCCTCGGATTGACGCTTTAATGGTCCAAGTCTACGCTCAATTTCGCTCATAATATCATTGGTACGTGATAAGTTGTCACGATATTTTCTTAACTCGTTTTCAGCCTCATTTTTACGCGCCTTAAACTTTGATATTCCTGCTGCATCTTCAAAGATTGTACGTCTATCCTCTGGCTTGGAAGATATAATTTGCTCTACCTTACCTTGACCTATAATTGAATAACCTTCACGGCCTACACCGCTATCGTACAATAGATTAGTAATATCTTTTAAACGACATAACTTCTTGTTAAGATAATATTCACTTTCGCCCGAACGATATAGTTTACGAGTAATCAATACTTCATCATATTCGATATTAAACCACTTGTTAGTATTGTCAAAAAGAATAGAAACTTCGCAGTATGACAACTTCTTACGCTTTTCACTTCCGGCAAAAATAACGTCTTGCATGCTATCACCACGCAATTCCTTTTTACGTTGTTCACCCAAAACCCAACGAATAGCATCTGCTACGTTGCTTTTACCACAACCATTAGGACCAACAATTGCAGTAATACCACCATCAAAATTAATTTTGGTTGGGTCTGCAAATGATTTAAATCCCGCCATTTCAATCTGCTTAAAAGTAATCATAACTCCCCTTTTTGTCCTTTGTTTGTATTTTTAACATAAAAAAAGACCTTTTAAGTACCCTAATTATAGCAAATAATACAAATTTTTCCAAGCAAAATAGCATAGTTTTGCAAATTATGCTATTTAAAATAACTGTTTGTTTAAGCAAAAAGCGGATACCTGCTAAGATATTCCGCTTATTAACCATTAATTATTATCTAATAACTCCAATAATTTTTGTTCGTCTATTATTTCAATTCCTAAACTTTGTGCTTTAGCTAGTTTGCTTCCAGCGTCTTTACCTGCAATTACAAGGTTAGTATTCTTAGATACGCTGCTTACAACATCTGCACCCAGATTTTGAAGAATTTTGGTTAGTTCGCTCCTGCCAAAATTATCAAGCCCACCAGTAAGCACCACCTTTTTGCCACTAAAGTAACTATCTTGATTTACCTCTGTTGGGAATTTGATATTTACACCTAACTCTATCATTTTATTAATATTGTTCATATTGTCAATATCATCAAAATACTCGATAATACTGGTGGCCACCACTTCCCCTATATCGCTTACATTGGTTAAGTCCTCAATGGTTGCATTGCTTAATCCTTCAAGGCTAGGATAACGCTTGCTTAGTACATAAGCCGTCTTTTTGCCAACGTTAAGTATGCCAAGCGCATATATGAAGTTGGACCACTCTACGTTTTTACTGTTTTGCAAACTAGTTAGTAGATTATTTATCTTTTTGTCCTTGAATCCATCTAGTCCTTGCAAATGCTCCTCAGTTAACGTATAAAGCTGCCAAGGATATGATATATTATGAATTTCATATAGTTGTTTTAACGTTTGAACGCTTAACCCATCAATATTCATAGCATCTCTGGTTACAAAATGTGTAAGACGCTCTATAATTTGCTCATAACAGCCAGAGTGGTTGGTACAAAAGATGTTTGCCCCTATTTCCGTGACCATTCTACCGCATGAAGGGCAAATAGTAGGCAACACTATAGCTTTACTATTGCTAGCCTCCTCAGCCAGTCCAATAACCTCTGGTATAACCTCATTGCTACGGCGTACAAATATACGACTATTAATGCTGACATTTTTCTTTAGTATATCGTTGTAGTTATTCAATGTTGCACGTGATACGGTTGCACCTGCTAGTTCTACAGGTTCCAGTAATGCAATAGGTGTAATTTTGCCTGTACGCCCTACTTGCCACACAACATCATTTAATGTAGTGCTAATTTCCTCAGCTTCAAACTTGTAAGCAATGGCCCAACGCGGAAAACGGTCAGTATATCCCAAATCTTCACGATGTTTAGTTTCGTTTAATTTAAATACAAGTCCATCAATCAAAAAGTCAAGACTGGATTTGGATTTATCAATCTTGTTTATAATCTCAGTCATTTCATCGGTATTGTGTACCAATGCAAGGATATCCGCCGCCTTAAATCCATTGTGTTTTAAAAAGGCGTTTACTTCCATTTGGCTATCAAATACTTTACCTTCTATATAACTGATATCATAAGCATAAAAGTCCAGTTTACGTGATGCTGTAACCTTTGGGTCTAGATTACGCACAGCGCCCGCCGCCGCATTACGTGCATTTTTCAACGGAACGTCCAACTCCTTATTAAGCTTTTCTAGTACTGACAAACGTATAATAGCCTCTCCGTGAATTGCCACATATCCTTTATATGGTATCTCTAGTGGTATTGATCTAAATGTACGTACTTGTTCGGTTACATCTTCTCCTATTATACCATTACCACGTGTTACGGCTTGAGTGTATTTACCATCTTGGTATATAACCACAATAGTTAATCCATCAAACTTATATTCACATGTATATTCTGGTGTAAAGTTAGATAAGCGTTCATTTCTAGTTATCCAGTCCTGTATTTCTTCTATACCCTGACTTTTTTCCAAACTATATAGTCTATTTCTATGCGTAACCTTACTAAACTTGGATATTGGCTCGCTACCTACTTTATGTGTAGGTGAGTTATCTAGTACTATACCCGTTTCTTTTTCCAATCTAAACAATTCATCTAACAATCTATCATATTCAATATCTGCAACTGTAGGCTTATCCATTATATAG
>JBGVOQ010000016.1:0-5234 GCA_045126575.1 Candidatus Onthoplasma sp.
TATTAAATTTATTAAAAGAGATTTATCATAAATCTCTTTTTTCACCCTTGACAAGCGGGTGATTATAATATATAATAAAGCACACAAAAAGGAAGTAGATATGTATAAAAATTTAATTGCTAAAATAGTAGAAGAAAAGGTGAGGCAAAATAACCAGATTGCAATTGAACAAGCCAACCGAAATCGTATTGAAAATGCTAAATATAAGTCAAGTGATTTGATGGTTGGATATTTATCTAAGGTGGTCGAGGGTAGCAATGGCAGGTTAGTAAAGATGATGAGCAATACTCCCAAAATGTTTGTGAGAGTTAAGGCAGATATGTTGCAAGATATTGAAACAGGCAATACATACCCATTAATATTTGTAGATAAGTCACCAAAGCAAGGTGTATCATGTGAGATGGAAATTGATATTGAACCATTTGAATCAACCTGTTTGGAGGCCTTTGCTAAAAATGGGCTTGAGTATGATATTGCACTAAGCAAAAATCAGGCAAAGGATATATTGTATACACAAACAAGGTTAAATTCATTAGGTGTTTAATAAATGCATATTTAAATAATTTAAATTTCGACTTAAAGAGTAAGTTTTTAGACATAACTTGCTCTTTTTTTTACGCCCAGATATGATAAAATGATTGTCAAGGAGGGGTAAATATGCAAATTAAAACAAAGGTGTACAATAATTCACTATATGTATTGTTGGTAGGCGAACTCGACGAAGCAAACGCACCATATGTGCGCACTCATTTGGATAGGGTTATTGAAACAGAAAAGAGATTTAATAAGGTGATAATGGACCTTTCGCAGCTTGAATTTATGGATAGCACTGGCATTGGTGTAATGCTAGGCAGGTACAAAAGGTTGCAAAGTAGAAATATACCTATTTATATTATAAATCCATCAAATCAAGCAGAAAAAATATTCCAAATGGCGGGGCTATATGATATTATGCCGAAGATATCATAATATTGAATAAAGAATTAAGAATGAAAAGTGAAGAATTGGGGATGCTTTAGCGTTATAGATATGAAAGTATGAAAATATGAACACGCAACAAAGGTTGCTTATGAAGACGTGAGTTTGTTGCTTATTCAAGATTGTTTTCGCATTGTATACCAAAGGATTAGGGTGGCGGATATGCCTAAAAATAAGGAGATTATATGAAAAATAAGATTGAAATAAAGTTTAAATCGTTGCCAGAAAATGAGGCTTTTGCACGTACTTGTGTGTCGGCTTTTTGTTTGCAATTAAATCCAACATTAGATGAAATTGGTGATATTAAAACTGCCGTTAGTGAAGCGGTTACTAATTGCGTGGTACATGCCTATCCTGGTAAGATTGGCGAAATTGTAATGGAAATGGTTTGTGAGGGTGACAAAATACATATTGCAATCAAAGATAATGGAATAGGTATTGATAATATCGAAAGGGCTTTAACACCTTTTTATACCACTAAGCCAGATGAGGAGCGTAGTGGTATGGGATTTACTGTTATGGACAGCTTTATGGATAGTTTGGTGGTTAGAAATAATGGCGTAAAAGGCCTCATTGTGGAGATGAGTAAACGGATAGAACACAAACAGGTGGTATAATATGCTATCTAATGAGGAAACATTAAGCCTACTTGCCTTGGCGCAACAAGGTGATAACAATGCTAAGGAAATATTAATAACAGAGAACTCACCGCTTATTAAAAGCGTTATACGAAGATATAAAAATAAGGGCGTGGAAGATGAGGACCTGTACCAATTAGGTTGTATGGGATTTGTAAAGGCAATTAACAACTTTAGTGCCGAATACAGCGTTAAATTTAGCACATACGCAGTACCTATGATAGCAGGCGAGGTTAAAAGGTTTTTACGTGATGATGGAAGCGTTAAGGTGTCGCGCAGTATTAAGCATAATGCTGTGCTAATCAAAAACTATATATCCAGTTATAAATCGCTAACAGGAATAGAACCTAGTATAGACGCTATCGCAACCGAGTTTAACATGGATGTTCAGGATGTTGTTTTCACACTAGAAGCATCTACACAACTAGTATCTATTGATGACAAACTTGATGATGAAGATGATAGTCTTGCCGAGCGCACGCAAGATGGGTTTTCGCCCGAAAAATTAGTGGATAAAATTGTGCTTAGAGATATGATTAATGCTCTCCCTGCACGTGAAAAGCAGGTGATTATTATGCGCTACTATTTTGACAAAACACAAAGCGAGATTGCTTCAAAGCTAGGCGTTTCACAGGTGCAAATATCTCGTATTGAAAACAAAGTGCTACAAAACTTTAAGCAAATGATTAAATAGATGTATGCATTGTTTGGTGGCGGAAATTAAGCCATTTGTACGTTTTTTAACTATAATTACGGCGATTTTACTGAAAATTTTTAAAAATTTGTTAAAATCTATTGACAAAAAGAGGTAAGATGTGTAAAATTAAAAAGAATTTAGAAAACGAAAGGTGGTGAATTAGATGAGCACAGTAAGAGTTGGTGAAAACGAATCTGTTGAAAGTGCGTTAAAGCGTTTTAAACGTAAATGCCAAAAGGACGGCATTATCGGCGATTTAAGAAAACGTGAACAATACGAAAAGCCTAGCGTTAAGAAAAAGAAAAAGAGCGAAGCTGCACGTAAGCGCGCTATGAAGAAAAGTAGATATTAATAATTAAGGTGCAATATTGATTGCATCTTTTTTAATGTCTTAAATTGCTAAACTCAGGCTTTTTTGTTTGTTAAAAATTATATGATGTGATATAATCAATAAGATTGGAGAAAGATATGGATTATTCAAGTTTGCTTAATGAGGAACAACTAAAGGCGGTGCTTAATACTGAAGGTCCGGTGCTAGTTTCAGCCGGTGCTGGTAGTGGTAAAACACGTGTGCTAACTTATCGTATAGCATACTTACTTACCGAACTACATGTTGACCCATATAGGATATTAGCAATAACATTTACTAACAAGGCTACTAATGAGATGAAGGAACGTGTGTGCAAAATTCGTGAAGATGCATCTTTAGTATTAGTTGCTACATTTCATAGTTTTTGCGTTAGAATGCTACGTAAATACCAATCGGTATTGGAAGGCTATCAACCAAACTTTAGTATATATACCGATAGCGACCAAACCAAAGTTTATAAGCAAGTGTTTGCCGATTTGGGCATAACTGATGAGGAAACCAAAGGTAGAATCAAACACGCAATTAGTACTATCAAAAATGATAATATTCATATTGATGAATATTGCGAGATAAATAAGCATAGTAAAGGAATTGATATGATTAGGCGTGGGTATTTTGCCTATCAAAATGAGTTGATTAAAAACAATGCTATGGATTTTGACGACTTGCTTATTAACTTCTATAAACTTATAATGACCAATGAAGATGTGCGAAATAGTTTGCAGGATCGTTTTCAATATATTCATATTGACGAGTTTCAGGATACAAACAAATTGCAATATGAGATTGTAAAAATACTTGGTGCTAAGCATCAAAATGTGTTTATCGTAGGTGATGAGGATCAGTCCATTTATAGTTGGCGTGGTGCAAATGTAGGTAATATATTCCAGTTTTCGAAGGATTTTAAAAATGTTAAAATTTTTAAGTTGGAACAAAATTATCGTAGCACTAAGGCGATACTTGATAAGGCGAATATGTTAATTGAAAACAACAAAAACCGTTTGTCTAAGAAGTTGTATACTACAAATAGCCAAGGTACAGATGTAACATATTTTTGTGCTAGAGATGAGCAAGATGAAGCCGACTATGTGGTAAGGCATATTATTATGCAACGAAATCAAGGCGTGGACCTTAATAATATTGCCATACTTTTAAGGCTAAATGCGCTAACACGTCCATTTGAAGAAAAGCTATTAGCATATAACATACCGCACAAGATTTACAATGGTGTTAAATTCTACGAACGTGCCGAAATTAAAAGCACATTATCATACCTAATTGCTATTACAAACCCTAGTGATAGCACAAGTTTTACTAGATTAATTAATTTTCCTAAGCGCGGAATTGGCGATACTAGCATTGCAAGGCTTAAAGAACTTGCAGATATACGTAAATGCACTATTAAGGATATAATATATAATTGTGATATTGAAGATATTAAACCCGCGCTTCGTACCAAACTTCAACCTTTAAAGCAATTACTACAAGCGATAGACAATAAGGCTAAGGATGGCGGTTTGTATGATTTAATATCATTTATAGTAGATGAAGCAAAGATTTTGCAAAGCTTTAATCAAAAGGACGAAACTGAACTAGATAGATATATTAACGTTACATCTCTTATGAAGTCTATTAAGGATTATGAAGAGGCTAATCCAGATGCAACGCTAACCGAGTATTTGGAAAGCGTAACCCTTATAAGCGATATTGACACCGAAAGCAGTAAAAATGGAGTGATTATAGCCACAGTGCATGCTGCTAAAGGATTGGAGTTTGATACAGTATTTATATCGGGTTTGGAGGAAAAGATATTTCCTGTGTCACGTGCGGATGTTGATGAACAAGAGGAAGAACGCAGGCTTATGTACGTAGCAATCACTAGAGCACGTAAAGATTTGTACCTAACTAGTAGTAGTTCGCGTTTTATGTATGGTAAACGTGATGCTAGTGTAAAAAGTAGATTCTTGCGTGAAATAGATATGGTAAAGGACCAAGCATTTGGATATGGTGGATACTATGGTAGCGATTACGCTTCTAACGGACATTCTAAGTACAAAAAGGAATATGGAAGTTATAATAGCGATTATAACACTTATCAATCTACACAATCTAATTATAACGCACGCAGTACAGGTGGCGGATATACTAGCGCATACAATACAGGATACAGTTCACAAAGTTACAAATCTGCAGGCGGTGGAAGTACTATTGGGGGATTAAATATTCCAGGAATATCCAAAGGCGTTACTAAGCAAACTATTGATACATCTAAGGTTAAGGTGGGCGCTAAGGTATCACACGTTAAGTTTGGTCAAGGAGTTATTGTAGATACAAGCACATATCAAAGCAATAAGTGTGTTACAATAGACTTTGGTGTAATAGGTAAAAAGGCATTGTCACTAGATTATGCACCTATAACCTTTATTAATGATTAGTTAATAATGCAGAATGAAAAATTATAGATACTACCGTATGATATTAAAATATAAAGGGGATTTATGAAAACAGAAAGAATGAAACAATTAGTAGACCTAATCAATAAGTATAACTA